>DASUGO010000132.1:0-39195 GCA_036273975.1 Candidatus Krumholzibacteriia bacterium | reverse complement strand
TCGAGCTGCGCCCGCGTCACACGCACCGGAACGCGCAGCACCTCGACACCGCTGCCGGGCGACGCGTGGTCGACCTCGATCGCCAGCGGGTCGCGGTGACCGGGGGCGTGTACCGGATCCGGTGCGGGCGCGGCCGGCGAGACGGCGGGCGCGGTTGCCGGGGCCGGCGGCGCGGCGGCTTCCACCGGTGGCGCCGCTTCCCGCGCCGCCACGGGCTTGTGCGCCGGCGCCGGATTGACGGGCGCCGCGGCGGGCCGGCTGGGTTCATTGCGACGCATCGGGTCGGTGACGAATTCGTCGGGGCCCGCGTCGCGCGCGCTGTCCGACGCAGCAGACGCCTCGTCGAGCGACGGCACGCGTCCGAGTTCGTGGTCGAATGGCGAATCCGGAATCGATTCGAACAGATTGTCTGCTTCCGGACGATCCGGCCGCGCGACCGGCAGATCGCCGGTGTTGCGCCGCTGGGCGTCCGCGGGCGATCCGGGCCCGCGCGGTCCGAGCGGCGGCGCGGGCGCGGTTTCCGTGGCGCGCAACGCCGACTGCGGCGTGCCGGCCGCACGGCGCAATGCCGTTGCCTCGCGCGGCGTCTCGCGCAGCGCCATGTCGATGGCGTCGTCGACCTCGCGCTCGGTCTCGCCAGGTCTGGTTTCGGCGACGCTGCCCGGCGCGCTGCCTCCCTGCCGTCCGCCGGCCGCGGCCGCCACGCCGGCCATTTCGGGAACCGGTGCCGGTGCAGGCGTTGTTTGCGGCGGAGTCGACCGCTGCGACGCGGGCGTCACGGGCTGTGGCGCGCGTGCCGCCACCGGCTGCGGGAGCGGCGGCACCGCGGGAGTCGCCGCCGTGGCCGCCGGGCCCGGCGCAGCCGCTGCTCCGGCTTCCGCCTCCTCGTTCTCGAGCCGCTCCTGCAACACGCCGTAGACGCGCGTCGCGATGCCGTGCAGCGTCTCGAATACACCGGTGCCGTGCGTCGCAACCGCTTCATACGTTTCCACGTTGAGCGGATTCAACCGCGCGTTGAGTTCCTGCACGCTCATCGCGTCGGGTACGTCGCGCTTGTTGTACTGGATCACCCACGGCGTTTCGTCGAGACTCATGCCGTGTTCGTTGAGGTTCTGCTCGAGGTTCTTGAGGCTTTCGAGATTCTCGTCGAGTTTCGCGCGCGACGAGTCCGCGACGAATACGATCGCATCCGCGCCCTTCAGCACCAGCTTGCGCGTCGCGTTGTAGTAAACCTGACCCGGAACCGTGTAGAGCAGGAAGCGCGTACGGTATCCGTTGATCTCACCGAGTTCGAGCGGCAGAAAATCGAAGAAGAGCGTCCGGTCGGTCTGGGTCTTCATCGACACCATCTTGCCCTTGGCATTCGCGGGCGTCTTCTCGTGGATGTGCTCGAGGTTGGTGGTCTTGCCGCTCACCCCGGGGCCGTAATAGACGATCTTGGCGTTGATTTCGCCGCCTGTGTAGTTGAGCACCACCATGAGTTGCCGCGTCCTTCCCGCCTGCTTGCGCTTGTCGGTTCTGGCTTGCCTGCTTGCGAGTCATCAGCCGGAGCGGCCCGCAGATCTGCACTTGTTGCATGAGGCCAGGGTGAGAAAGCTCAAGCGCCTCTGCGTAACGGCCGCCCCGGCGCGGGCACAAGGGCAAGTAGCATGCCAAGGCGTCAGTGCGGACGGGCACGGAAAGCGCACCCCGACACCGGGTTGGGTCCTCCCGTGCCTCACCATTTCCCGGTGCCCCCGCGCCGGGGATGCATTATGCTGCCGTCCTTGCAAAACCGCGAATCGAGGGATTAGGATGCGGATCCAAACCTGATGTCTTCCAGACGACGAGATGTGACCCTGTACCTGTTCGGCGCCGTCCAGCTCGTCGCGCTGTCCGCCGATCGCTTGAAGCAATTCTCACTCGTCGGGATGCTCAGCCTGCTCGTTCCCGGCTCCAGCGTCGAACTCCTCAAGCTCACGCTTTTTACCCAGGTGCCGATCCTGCTGCTGACGCCCCTCGCGGGCGCGCTCATCGACCGCTGGAACAAGCCCGTCACAATCCTGTCCGTATCGCTGGCGCGCGCGATCCTGCTGCTCGGTGTACCGGCGCTGTACCTGCGCACGCACTCGATATACACCTTCTACGCAGCCGCGTGCGTATTGTCGATATTCGACCTCATATTCGCGCCCACGCGCTCCGCGTTGTTGCCGGAGGTCGTCCCGCGCGAACGGCTGCTCACCGCCAATGCGGTGTTCTGGGCGCTCGGTATCGCGGGCACGCTGGCGGGATTCCTCGCGGGCGGCTGGCTGTTCGACTACCACTCGTGGATGATGAGCTTCTACGCCAACTCTCTGCTGTACATCGCCGCGGCGACGTTGATGGTGCCGATCGTGTTTGCGCACCGCCCGCCGGTGGTTCCGCCGCACATCCCCACCGACCCGCTGCGAACCGAGATGCGCTTCTTCACGCGTTCGATTTCGGACGCCGTCCGTCTCTTGCGCGACAATCGCGACATCCGTGCCAGCCTCGTGGTCCAGGCGGGCCTGTTTGCGGTTGGCGGGGCGCTCAGCGTGATCGGCATCGCGCGTTTGCAAGAGGTCGCACCGCCGGGCAAGACCCTGTTCCTCAGCCAGGTCGGCACCGCGTTCATCGGCGGCCTGATCATCAGTTCGGTCGTGGTCGGGATGATCCGCGAGCGCGTGGTGCCCGATCGCACGGTATCGGTCGGGACGCTGCTGTGCGGGGTCGCGATCGCCGGCCTGGGCCGGGCCGATTCGCTGCTGCCGATGGGTATCTGGGCGGGTCTCCTGGGCGTGGCGCTCTCCCCCGTTTTCATCGTCACCGAGACCCTGATGCAGCACCAGAGCCCGCGGCAGTTCACCGGGCGGGTGTTCGCGGCGCGCGAGGCGCTCATCAAGGGCGCCTTCATCGTGACCGCGGTGCTCGCAACCCTCGCCAACACCTTCCTCTCCAAGTCCGGGATCCTGGTGGGATTGGGCCTGTTTCTTGCACTATTCGGGGTCATCCTCGAACGCACTCAATGGCTCAAGATGGAGAAATCATGAAGAACCGCAACACCGCTTCGGGCGTCGTCGAGAAGATGATGAAGGAGATGTTCGCCCGTCTGCTGAACATCGAAGTCAACCAGACCGTGCTCGACAAGCTGGTCCCGGTCATCGAAGGCGTCACCGAAAAGGTCGACGGGCAGATCAACCTGGACACCGTCCAGGGGCAGAACACCTTCCGCGCGCTGATCTGCAGCATGGTCGCGCACGGCTGGGGCCTGGGCATGCACCCCGACAACAACCCCAACGTCAACCTGGACGGCAAGGTGCTCGAGGTGAAGGCGTGCAAGGACATCCTGGTCCCGATGGAGACCATGAAGTCGATCCGGTACGTGAAAAAGGATCAGTATGGGAGGGTGCGCAAGGCGCTGTTCGAGCCCGACCAGAACGCGCGCATCTGGGGATCCATCGACGACATGCTCGAGAAGCTCGCGCGGGAGAAGTGGCAGGACTGACGCGTCAGGCGTGGCCGGCGCCGTTGCCATTCCCGTTGGAGCCCCCGTTGCGCTTCTCCAGCTCCACCACCCGGCCGCCATCCTTGAATTCGACCACGTCCATGATGTTGCGCATCAGGTAGACGCCCCGTCCCGACGAACGCAACAGCGCCTCGCCCCGCGTCGGGTTGGACACCGCATCCACGTCGAAACCTTCTCCCTCGTCGCGCACGCGGATGCGGAACCGGTTCGGACTCACGTAGATCTGGATATTCACCTTCTTGTCGGGGCTCGACTCGTTGCCGTGCACGATGGCATTGGTGATGGCTTCGTCGCACGCGAGTGGAATATTCACGCGTGTGTCCTGCGGCGGGTATCCGAATTCCTTCAACAGACTCGAGATGTGGTAGTTGATCCCGATGACGTACGTGAGGTCGCTCGGAATCAGGAAATCGAGGCGCACGCTCGCCCGGCGCATCAGGTCCGGGTGGCGCTTGAAATTGGGGACGTTGGGGAGCGCGGTCGCGATCTCGCGGCCCAGGCTGATGCGTTCGAACGGCGGCAGCAGGATGCCATGGACGCCGATCGACTGCAGCCGCAACGCGCTCTGCTGATCGCACTCGCCGAGCACCGCCATCATCACCAGCTGGGGGAATTCCAGGCGCACGCGCCGCAGCGCGGGAATATCCACGTCCGCGCCCTTGCGGGCCACGAGCACCACGAACGCGAGCGACAGGCGCTCAAACTGGACGAGTGCGTCGAACAGTGATTCGAGGGAGTCGAAGCGGGTTGCGTCGGCGGGCGCGTCCGCGCACAGCGAAAACACCTGCTCGAGAAAAGCGGGCTCGCTCGCCACAACAAATACCGTGCGTTCGTCCCTCATCGGGCGGGCACGGGTTTGGGCTCGCGGACTTGGATCAGAAGACATCCTGGCCATTGGCCAATATCTCGTTCAACGCTTCCTTGAAGTAGTTGGTCGACTGGGCGGCCTCCGGGCCGACCTTTTCCTTGTAGAGTTCCCACGACTTCTTGATCTCTTCGCCAAGCGACGTCATCAGGGTGCCGTCCTGCAACGCCTGGTCGCGCCGCTCACGGTTGTACCACAAGATATCCGAGACCAGCACACGCGCCAAGCGCTTTGCACGGTCTTCGGGCGAGCGGCCGCCACGCGCGGGACGCGGCGCGGGCGTTGCATCCGCGACGGGATTCGCTTCGGCCATGACCGCGACCGCGGGCGCCGGGGTTTCGTCCACCGCCATGCCGGCCGGCACGCGCAGCGGGCGCGGCTCCAGCATGAACACGCCGCTGCACTTCGGGCAGCGGACCTTCATCGCATGATCCGGGACTTTTTCCTCTGGCAGGAAGTATTTTGCCGCACAACTCTGGCACTGGATAATCATCGCGTTTCACCCCGTCGTTGGCTCGAAAGCGGCGTTCGCGCCCTACGCACGCCGCGCGCGACGCCCCCGCCGGCCGGCCCGGCTCCGGGTCCGGTGCGGCAGCGGAGGCACCGGGAGGCATTCCAGCAAGGATCACGCCAGCCGCGGCCCGTCCCCGGCGCCGGAAACGACAACGGGCGGCGGTCCCGCGACCTCCGCCCGTTGCAAGAACCGCGCACTCCGGCGTTGTGACCGCGTCAGTACTGCTCCCACACGAACCCGACGTTGATGCCCCAGTAGGTAAGGTCCGCGTCGTTCCCGGCGAGACTCTGGGACGTGGGCGACCAGTTGTAGCGGCCGTTGATCATGAACGCAGCCCCCGACTGCAGGGGTACCACGACGCCGGCTTCGGGGGCGATTCCCCAGTCCCAGCGCGTGTCCTCGACGCTCCAGATGCCGATGTCGAACGTCTGCGTGTTCAAGAGCAGCCCGCCGTTCACACCGATGTAGGGCCGCGTCGCGTGACGCTGGCCGAAATAGCGGTGCACGCCGACCATCATCGGGTAGGCGTTGATGTAGCGGTCCTGCGTTCCGGTGATCGTCACGTTGTCGACGGTGTACGGCCCCGAGAGCCGCTCGTGAAAGACATTCCATCCAAACAGGAAGCCGAGAGTGGTGTTCGGCTTGACCATCTTGCGGAAGTCGAGACCAAAGCCGCCAAAACTCGTATCGTTGACGAAGTCCTTCGTGTCCCCGGATGGGATCGAGACCTGCCAGGTTGCGGCGCCGTACCAGTCCTGCGCCCGGGCCGTGCGGCCGGACCCGAGGAGCATGGCACCCGCCATCAGACACATCAGCGTGATCTTCATGGTGTGGCTCCTCATGTTCACTTGCCCGCGCCCAGGTACTTGGACTGGGCGAATGCCTGGTTGATGCCCGCCTTGATGCGGGACGCGTTGCTGTTCTTGTCGGCGAGACCGTTCAGCGCGGCCACCCACACCACCGGCAACCGGTCCGCGGTATTCGGATCCACCCGCCTGGTCATGTTCACGAAGATCGTTCCCACGGTGTAGTTGTAGCTCCCGACGGTCGACGGGTAGTACCAGCCCCAACCGGGCGGATACGGGTAGTACCAGCAGTAGTAGTAGCAGGGCGAGTAGGAATAGTAGGTGGTGTATTCCGACGAACTGACTGCCGTCACTATCAGGACGTCCGCGTTCGCGGGGTCGGCCTCTTCGCTGAATCCGAGCGCCGCCATGTTGGAGCGGATCGTCGCCAGCATCATCGCGTCGTACGCGCGCGAGATATTATCCTTCTCGCCATCCGGCACCAGGTGGATGATGGAGTCCGCCAGCGCGTAGCTCCCGATCGTCTCGAAGTCGGTTGCACCGTCGAACGTGGTAATTACGACGTCAGATTCGCTGATGGTGAGTTCGTCACCGGGGTAACACGACCCCAGCACGGCCACGACGGCGAGTCCGGCGGCAACCAGCGCCACCGACCGCGCCCTGCCGCGCATCCTGAAAAACAATGTCGCCATGTTGAATGCTCCTTCACCCTGCAATGGGGTGTCTTCCGGCGGGGTCGTGACTCGCACGCAACGGCGCATCAGCTCCGCACTGGACGCAATGATAGATACCCCGGGCAGAGGCGACAAGCACAATGTCGCTCATTGCGCGGCGGCGTCCGGCCTGAAGTTCGACACGTTGCCAACGCGGTACCAGCGGCCGTCCCGGCGCTCGTAGAGTTCGATCCACGCACTCACGTAGCGGATCTTCTCACTGGTCCCGTCGCCATTCTCCTGGACGCCCGTCGCTTCGATCTGGGCGATCACCCAGCCCAGCGCGCCGTCCGGCGACACCTGCACCACCGGCTGCACGAGGTCGCGATACCCGTCGAAGCGCGTCCGGGACAGGAACGGTCCCAGGCGCTGCCGGCGCTCGGCGAGCGTCGGAAACGTCACCTCCCCGCGATTCGCCACCACGTAGTCCTCGGACTCGCGATCCAGAATCCCCGCGACATTGCCCGCGAGGTGGGCGTCGATGACCTCCTGATGCAGTGCAAGCAGTTGCGCGGTCGCGGCCTCGCGCTCCGGCGTTGCAGCCGGCCCCGCGACCCCGGCCGACACCCACATCGCCACAGCGGCAATCGCCGCAAAATGTCCAACAACCCAACGCATGCGGACCTCCGATTTCACGCCGCCGGACCCCGCTCGAGGTCGAGCAACGCCAGCTTGCGCCACTTGCCCCCGCCATAGCCGCCCAGCGCGCCATTCTTGTTCACGACGCGGTGACACGGGATCGCGATCGCAATCCGGTTCATCCCGTTGGCCGTGCCGACCGCGCGCACGGCCGCGTTCCGTCCCACTTCGCGCGCGATGGACTCGTACGCGCGCGTCTCACCATACGGGATGGCCGCGACCGCCCGCCACACCAACTCCTGAAACGGCGTGCCGGGCGCTTCCACGGCGACGTCGAAGCGCCGGCGCGTTCCGGCGAAATACTCGAGAAACTCGCGCTTCGCCTGGTCGAGCACGTCATTGACGCCCGGGACGATCGCGCACCGGAACCGCTGCGTCAGGATCTTCATCTGGCGCGCGAGCATCCGCCGGGTGGTGAACTCCGCCAGGCAGAGGGCGCGTGGCGTGGCGCCGACGATCATCGGCCCCAGCGGCGTCGCGAGCAGCGAGGCCGCGATGGCCTCGTCGCCGGTGGCGCGGCCCGGTGACGTTCCGAACGCCTTCGCGAACGCCTCGCGAAAGCCGCTGTGCGATTCGTACCCGTGGTCGAACACGACGTCGTCAATCTCCCCACCCCGCCGGATGTCCTCCAGCGCGGCGGCCATCCGCCGGCCGCGGCAGTACGCGTGGAACGTCATCCCGTAGCGCGCGAGGAAGTACCGCCGCACGCGCGCCGGGTCGAGGCCGCGCTCGCGGATGTCCTGATCGCGGATGCGCACGCCGGGGTCGGCCTCGACGTGCGCGACGAGCCCGGCCACCCACGACGGCGCCGCGCCATTGACCTCCATCGGGTGACAACGCCGGCACGCGCGGTAGCCGGCGAAGATCGCATCGCGCGGCGTCGCGTAATACTCGATGTTCTCGGGGAACGGTTTCCGGGCCGGGCACGAGGGACGGCAGAATATTCCCGTCGTCTTGACGGCGGCCACGAAGACACCGTCATAGGTTGCGTCGCGCGCGAACAGCGCGCGTTCCATCTCACGATGCGATGGCATGGTCTGGTTCATCGGTTCTCCTCCGCGTTGCGGGTCGCGGAGCAACGTAGCCCGTGGCCGGTATCCCCGCCACCGAAGACTGGACACGGAATTCCGATTGCAGGGGCCGGTCAGGACACCGCCAGCGCACCCGCCGCGACATCCTCGGACAACACGGCGCGCAGGTGGGCGCGGCAAAGGCGCCCGTCCGGACTCGCGAGCCGCGCGTCGCGTTCGATCAGCGTCTTCACCGCGGCGCTCGCGCTTTCCACCAGCTTCTGGTCACGGTGCGGATTGGCAACGCGGAAGCCGGGGACGCCGTGCTGGCGCGTGCCGAGGAACTCGCCCGGCCCGCGAATGCGCAGATCCTCCTCGGCGATCCGGAATCCGTCGGATTCGCGCACCAGCACCCCGAGGCGGTCCATCGCCTCCGGCGAGGCGCCATCGCCGACCAGCAGAAAGCAGAACCCCTCGCGGCCGCCGCGGCCCACGCGCCCGCGCAGCTGGTGCAGTTGCGACAGACCGAACCGTTCCGCGTGGTGGATCGCCATGATGGTCGCCTGCGGCACGTGCACGCCGACCTCGACCACCGTGGTCGCCACCAGCACCCGCACGATGCCGGCGTTGAACGCGGTCATCACCTCGTCCTTTTCGGACATCGTCATCTTGCCGTGCAGAATCGCCATCGGCACGCCCTTCAGCGGCCCCGCGGACAGCTCGGCGAACGCGCTCTCCGCGGCTTCCATGTCCTGCTTCTCGGTCTCCTCGATTACCGGATACAACAGATACGACTGTTCCCCCGCCGCCTGGCGCTCGCGGACGTACGCGTACATCGCCTCGCGCTTTTCGGGCGGGACGACACGCGTCTTTACCGGCTCGCGCCCGGGCGGCATCTCGTCGATGACCGACAGATCGAGGTCAGCGTAGGCGGTAAGCGCGAGCGTGCGCGGGATCGGCGTCGCCGTCATGACGAGGATGTGCGGATCGTCGGCAACCAGCGCGGCGCGCTGACGCACACCGAAGCGGTGCTGCTCGTCGATGACCACCAGCGCGAGCTTCTTGAACGAGACATCGGACTGAATCAGCGCGTGCGTCCCCACCACCATCTGGATCGAACCGTCCCGGAGTCCCGCGTGGACGCGTCGCTTGTCGGGCGCCTTGAGCGACCCGACCAGGAGCGACATGCGGATCCCGAGCCGCTCCATCTGCGGCACCAGTGTGCGGAAGTGCTGGATCGCGAGGATTTCGGTTGGCACCATCATCGCGGCCTGATAGCCGGACTCGACGGCGGCCAGCATCGTGGCACCGGCGACGATTGTCTTTCCGGAACCCACGTCGCCCTGCAACAGACGATTCATGCCCCGGTCGGTGCCAAGGTCGCCGTGGATCTCGCCGAGCACGCGTTGTTGCGCGCGCGTCAGCATGAACGGCTGCGCCGCGAGGAAGCGGCGCTCGAGGTCGAACGTCGCGGCGAGGCGCGGACGCGGCGCGTGCTGGAGACGTCGCGCGCGTTGCAGCGAGAGGATCAGCTGCATGTAGAACAGCTCCTCCAGCTTCATGCGCTCGAGGGCGCGCTCCCGGGCCGCCTCGTCCTCGGGAAAGTGCATCCCGCGCAGCGCTTCCAGACGCCCCGGGAGGCGGAACTCCTCCACCAGATTGCGCGGCAGTGTCTCCGCAACCGCATCCGCATACAGGTCGAGCACCGACGCGATGATCGAGCGCAGGTAACGCTGGCTCACGCCGCTGGTCAGCCGGTACACCGGCACGATCTTCCCCGGGGATGCTTCCGCCCCATCGCCCTCGTCGCCGAGCAGCTCGAACTCGGGATTCACCACCTGACGCTGGTTGCGAAAGAATGTGAGGCGGCCACTGACGACGAGTTCGCGGCCGGGCCGCAGGTGTCTGGCGAGAAAGGGCTGGTTGAACCAGACCACCTGGACGATGCCGGTGTCGTCGCCCACGGCGGCCGTCAGAACCGTCCGGCGCCGGAACGGTCCCCGCTGGGTGACCGTGAGCACGCGCGCGACGAACGTCTCCTCCACGCCCGGCTGCAGCGCCGCGATCGCCGACAGGCGTCTGCGGTCATAATACGTTCTGGGAAAATGAGTTAGAAGATCGTTGACGTTCTCGATGCCGAGCCGCCGCAGGTTCTGGGCGCGCGACGGCCCCACGCCCTTGACGAACTGGCAGGCGTCGTCCAGCGACCGGGGCTTCCGGGCCGCGTCGGAACGCGTTCGCTGTTGAACCATGGACAACTCCTTGCGTTGGCCGGATCGCTCTGGTATCGTAGTCCAACCCGATTCCCGGGTCTATAACGGAGGTTCATGGAATGAGTCGTCGATGCTCGGTTTGCGAAAAGGGCCCCACGGTTGGCCACAAGATCAGCCATGCGCACAACCTGACCAAGCGCCGCTGGTTGCCCAACCTGCAGAAGATCAGGATCGAAATCGGTGGCCGGGTAAAGTCGGCGTACGTCTGCACCGCCTGTATCCGTACCGGAAAGATCCGCAAGGTCGTTTAGCGGCGGCGTCCATTCACCGCGCTCGATCGACGGCGGCCCGCAAACACGGGGCGCCGTTTTTGTTTGCGGTCCGCCGCCTCAGGGAGCGTACGAGGCAAACACCCGACTCCGTTGTGGTGATTCGCGTTAATGAGTTTGTTTGTCGGCGGCGAAGAATATCACGCCGGGCGGTTGACGCCCGGTGACAACGTGGCTAGACTCAAAAGCGAAAGGATTCTCGGAACAGCGACGACCGGTAGCTCGGGGACAAGTTTCCTCTTCCTGTATCCCGTTCCACGCAGTTTCGGCGCCGGGTTCCCGGGAACCCTTTCTTTTTTTCTTGTGGCCGGGAGATTGGTCAGACAATCTTCCGGCCACCTTTTTTTTACAAATCTGGAATCGGAATCTTGTCGACGGTGAGCAGTGTCCGGGCCATCACGTCCTGCGGATGCCGCGTCATGAAGCGGCGCAGCGCCGTATCCGCCTCGCGCCCCCGTCCATCCCGCCGCAGCGTCACCACCAGCCCGAGTACCGCATCCGAGTAATCGGGATTGATCGAGGCCGCGCCCGCGTAGGCGGCCCGCGCCGCCTCGAGTTCGCCCTTCTCCAGCAGAACGTCACCGTGGATCTTGTGCAGGTCGGCAAAATCGGGGTGCAGTTCCAGCGCGGCTTCGATGTGGCGTTCCGCGCCCTCGATGTCGCCCGCGCGATGGCGCACCAGCGCGAGCTTCTTGCGCGCGTCGACGTAGGCGGGGTTGATGCGCAGCGCCTCCTCGAAATAGCGCGCGGCCTCGTCGAACTGCTCCATCCCCAGCAACGCGCTGCCGAGCAGGCACATCGCATCCGCATGACCGGGCGCATCGCGCAGTACCGCCTCGAACTCCGCGGCGGCTTCGCTCCAGCGTTCCTCGCGCAGCGCCTGCGCGCCCAGGTCGACGCGCACCGCGAACAGATCCGGTTTGAGCTCGATCGCCTTGCGCAGCGAGGCCGCCGCGCCGGCCGTTTCTCCGTCGGCGTACAACGCCAGCCCCATCAGATAGTGCGCCTTGGCAAACCCCGGCGATATGGCCAGCGCGCGCCCGAACGCGGCGCGTGCCGCGGCGAAATCCCCCAGTGACAGACGCGCGAGTCCCAGCTGGCAGTGCACGTCGGCGTAGCTGCCCTGCACCGCGACCGTCGCCTCGAGTTGTTCCGCGCTCCCGGCATAGTCGCCCATCCGGAAGAGCGCAATGCCGAGGTTGTAGCGCGCCTCGACGTAGCCGGGATTGATCTCGAGCGCGCGCCGGAAGCACTCCACCGCGGCAGCAGGATCTCCGCACTCCATGCGCGCGAGCCCCAGGCGCGCGTGCAGGTCCGCGTATCCCGGATGCCGCTCGACGGCCGCGGTAAAAAGCGCGGCGGAGCGCTCGTAATCGCCGCAGTTGAAGGCGTTGGTGGCCTGACGCAGCGACTGGGCGTAGACCGCGGGGTCGGCGACCATTTCGCGCAGTTCGCGCAGCACCGGCAGATCGAACGCGCGCGAGTCCAGCTTGTCGACAAAGATGCGGCTCACCGGATGCGGCGCGGCGCGGACGAGATCCAGCGCCCGGCCGAACTCTTCGGAGGCGTTCTCAAAGAAGCCGGCGTCGTGCAGGACGATTCCGAGCAGACAGGTCGCCTCGGCGTACTGCGGATTCAGTTCGACCGCGGCACGCAGATGCTCGATGGACGCTTCGAAATTGCCCGCCTGGTGTTCGACGAGTCCGAGGTAGTAGTGCAGGTCGGGATAGCGGGGATTTTCGGTCAGCGCCGCGCTGAAGTGGTGCCGGGCACGCTCGGTTTCGCCGCGGTGCAGATGGGCGACGCCGAGACGGCCGTGCGCCTCGGCGGCGTAGAAGGCGCCCAGCCTGGCGTAGGGATTGCCCCGGCGCAGGCCGTCGTTGACGACCTCCTCCAGCACCTCCACCGCCTCGTCGTAGTTGCCCTCGTTGTATAGCTCGATACCGCGATGGTACAGGTCTCCGGCCGATCCTCTTAACAACCGGGTCCAGAACGACACGAAGCCCCCCGGGCAATCAGTCCATCTGTTTGCGTACGAACGTCGGTACGCGGAAGACCTCCGGATTGAAGGAACGGATGGAGCCGTTGTCCATGATGACCGGCTCGTCCGCCTCTTCCGGATCTTCCTCGAATTCGATCATTGAGTTCCCGCTGGCCAGAATTTCCGGGAAGCTGATGACCGGTTGATCATCGTCTTCCCTGGCCGACGTCTCCACCGGAATGCGGTTGATGACCGGTTCCGGGCGTGGCGCCGCGGGTGCCGTGCGTGGCTCCGGCCGCGGTTCCGGTCTCGGCTCGGGCCGCTCGTAGCTCTGCGCGGCCACCTCCGCGTCCATCCGCGGCTGCGGCTGCGGCTGCGGCCGGCGAACTTCCACCACCGACACGGCCGGGCGGGCCGCTTCGCGCGCCGGAGCCTCGGGTGCGGCGGTGCGCGCGACGGCGCGGAAGCCGGTCGCGATCACGGTCACGCGCACTTCACCTTCCGGCACGCTCTCGTCGATGACGGTGCCGAGGAAGACGTGCGCACCCGCGCCCGCTTCGTTGTTGATGACGGTCGCGGCCTTGCTGATCTGCCTGATGCCCAGCGAGCGCGGCCCGGTGATGTTGACCAGAATCGACGTGGCACCCTGGATCGACACGTCGTCCAGCAACGGGCTGTGGATCGCCATCAACGCCGCCTCTTCGGCCGCGTTTCCACCGGTGGATACGCCGGTTCCCATCAGCGCGGCCCCACCGTTCTTCATCACGCTGCGCACGTCGGCGAAGTCCAGGTTGACCACACCGGTCTCGGTGATCAGGGACGAGATGCCCCGCGTCGCGCTGCACAGCACGTCGTCGGCGACCGCGAACGCGTCCAGCATCGAGGTGTCGTCGTTGGACGTCTCCAGCAGTTTGTCATTGGGGATGACGATCAGCGTGTCCACCGCGTCGCCCAGCGCCGCCATGCCGGCCTCGGCCTGCTTGATGCGCGGCGTCCCCTCGAAGAAGAACGGCCGCGTGACAATACCGACCGTCAGCGCACCCGCTTCGCGGGCGAGTGACGCCACCACCGGCGCCGCGCCGGTGCCGGTACCGCCGCCCATACCGACGGTGATGAACACCATGTCGGCGCCGTTCACCGCGGCCCGGATCGTCTCCAGGCTCTCCTCGGCCGCCTCGCGGCCGACGCGCGGATCCCCCCCGGAACCGAGTCCCCGGGTCAGGTCCTCGCCGATCTGTATCTTGGAATACGCCTGCGACTCGCGCAGCACCTGGAGGTCCGTGTTCACGGCGACGAAATCGACGCCCTTGAACTCGGCCGCAACCATCCGATTCACCGCGTTACCGCCGGCCCCCCCGACACCGATGACACGCAATACCGTGAGCTTCTTCTCTTCTTCCAACTCGAAGCGCATGGTGTTCTCCTTCCCGCCGGTCAGATGAAACTGGCGATAGCACGCTTGACCTGATACAGACTCGACGCCAGACGACCCGCTCGCTCCGGCGACTCCACTCCGGACGCCGCCACCGGCGCCAGCGTACGCAACAACCCGACACTGGTTGCGAAACGCGGGTGTGCCACCAGTTCGGCGAGTCCACCGACTCCCTCGGGCACCCCCACGCGTACCGGCAGGTCGAATACCTGCTCGGCCAGCTCGCGAATCCCCTCCAGCATCGCGGTGCCGCCCGTCAGAACCACACCGCCGCCGAGGGCTCGCTTCAGTCCGTTTCCGCTGATCTGTTGATCGATCAGTCCAAATAGCTCCGTCAGGCGCGGCTCGATGATTCCGCTCAGCACCTGGCGTTCAACCCGGCGCGGACCCCGGCCCGCCACCATCGCGACGTCGACCGCGGCGTTTCCAGGCACCCGCGCCGAAACCGCGCAGCCGTGCTCAACCTTGAGGCGTTCCGCCTCACGCGGTGAGGTGCGCAGCCCGTAGGCGATGTCTGCGGTGACGTTGTAACCGCCGAGGCCGATCACGCCACTCGCCAGAACGCCGCCATCGGCGACCAGGAGCACATCCGTGGTCCCGCCACCGATGTCGAGGACCATCGCGCCGCTCTCCCGTTCGTCTCCGGAGAGCACCGCGGCCGCCGACGCGAGCGGCTCGAGCACGATCTCGCCGAGTTCCACCCCGGCGAGCATCAGCGTCTTGGCCAGATTGTCGAGCG
Source organism: Candidatus Krumholzibacteriia bacterium (assembly GCA_036273975.1). Lineage (GTDB taxonomy): Bacteria > Krumholzibacteriota > Krumholzibacteriia > WVZY01 > JAKEHA01 > JAKEHA01. The sequence goes on along the minus strand of DASUGO010000132.1, from coordinate 24,431 downwards.
CCGGCCGCGACGCGGTCACCACGTGCACGCGTGCTTCGAGACGCACGCCGTACATGCCGGCAGGCTGTCGAATTCCCCGCTGCCTGTCAACGATAAACTCCTGTGGCAGTGTATGAATGATCTCGCGATCCGGTGGCAAGGAAAACTTTCGCGCCACTTCCAGCGCGCGGGCCACATCGTCGTGTCCGATCTCCGACTCGGTGCCGGCGATGGTCACCACGCCGCGGCTGTTCATGCTGCGGATATGCTCGCCGGCCGCACCAATGTTGTAGCGCCGCGGGGATGCGGCGGCCATCTGTTCGGCCTGCTGGACCGCCTGCAACACGCACGCACGGGCGCGGTCGATGTCGACGACGACACCCTGGCGCAGACCTTCCGACGCGGCAATCCCGACGCCGATCACCCGCAATCCGTCCGCGGACTCCTCCGCCACCAACGCGGCGACTTTCGTCGTCCCCAGGTCGACGGCACCACACAGCTTCCGGGGGCTCTTCATGATCATGTTCCCGTTCCCTCCTTCAACACCGTGAAAGACTAGATCCCGCTGCGCAGAACGACCTGATTGTCGAATCTGAGGTCGATCAGGCGGCTCGGCGACTCCCGCTGCGACAGTTCCTCCCGCAGCAGGAAAAACTTGCGCAGGCGCTTCTCGAAGTCCACGTCACCCACCAGCAACACGCAGTCTTCCCGCAACGACCGGATCGAAAGTCCGGTGTTGGTGGCCCGCAGTTCCGAAATGTCCTGGGCGAACTCGCCGCCCCACGAGCGGCATACGTCCAGCGCCTCCAGTGCGCCCGTCACCATCGGGTTGGCGCACACCACACCGGGACGCACATCCGCGGCCGGCACCCCGGTGATCGTCGGCAGGTCCAGCAGCGCGGTGTAGGCGTCGCCCGGCATCACCATGCCGCTGGCATCGATCTCGAAATAGCGGTCGGTGAAGACCAGTGCCACCGGCTCGCGCTCGGTGACCGTCCACGTGATGCGGTTGGGCAGTACGCGGCGCGCGACCGCATGACTGATGCGCGGGTGCGCCTCCAGACGCGCCTCGACCTCGTCCAGCGGCGCCAGCAGGATGTTGGTTCCCTCCAGATCGCTCACCAGACGGGTCACGTCCGCCTCGGGAATCCGCGACAACCCGGCCAGCTCGACACGCTTGATGGCGAAACGATCCGAAGTCGTGGCGTAGTTGTAGATGTACAGCGACGAAACAATCAGCACTCCGACGATAAACACCGCCATGACGCGGCGCGCACGGGCGCGAATCTCCGCCTTGTGCTCTCGAGTGGTATCAACGATTCCCAATGACGATCACCTCCGTTTTCAGCTCTACTCCGTACTTCGCTCTTACCGCATCGCGCGCCAGCGCGATCAACTCCTCGACATCCGCCGCGGTTGCGTCACCGTCGACATTGACGATGAAGTTGGCGTGCAGGTCCGAGAACATCGCGCCGCCGTGACGCTTTCCCTTGAGCCCGCACCCCTCGATCATCTCCGCCGCAAACCGCCCCGGCGGATTGACGAACGTGCTGCCAAAACTCCGTTCCCAGATGGGCTGCGTCTTCTTGCGTCCCAGCGATCGTTCGAAGACATCCTGCAGAATCGGCCCCGGGACGCACGCGAACGTGGCGTCCACGACAATCGCGTGGGCCGGCAGACGCGTGTGCCGGTAGGAGAACTGCAACTCCCCGGCCCGCAGGGACCGGAACGCCCCCTGCGCATCGACGATGCGCACGCGCTGCAGCGAGTCCTTGACCTCGCCACCAAACGCGCCCGCGTTCATGTGCACCGCACCGCCCACCGACCCCGGTATGCCGGTCGCGAACTCGAGTCCCGTCCGGCCCATCCTGGTCATCTTGCGTGCCAGCGCCGCCAGCGACGCACCGCCCTGCGCAAAGACCGTGCGCCGATTCAGCCGCACGCGCGTAAGATGGGCGGCGAGTTGCAGCACGATTCCGTCGTAGCCCGAATCGCGAACGATCAGATTCGAGCCCTTCCCCACCACCACATACGGGATGCGGCGCGCCACCGCGTAGCGAACCACGCGCGCCACCTCGGACGCGGTCGCCGGCAGCACCATCATGCGCGCCGGACCGCCCACGCCGATCGTCGTGTGCTTCGCCATCGGCTCGGCCACCCGCAGACGATCGCCCAGCAACGCCCCGAGATCCTTCGCGGCGGTTCTCCACGCTTCGGCGTCCACCGGTCATCCTTTCCCGTCCGAGGCCGGGGCGAGGGCCGCCAGCAGCATGTCCCCGACCTTGTAGATGTCGCCCGCGCCCATGGTCAGCACCAGATCACCGTCGTGCACCTCGTCGCAGACGCTCCGCACCATCGCGTCGAATGACGATGCGTATTCGACGCTCACCGCGCCGTGCTTGCGCACGCGACTGATGATCGTATCGGCGTCGACACCCGCGATGGGCGCCTCCCCGGCCGGGTAGATGTCCGTGATGAAGACGCGGTGTGCGCCGTCGAAGCACCCCGCGAACTGATCGGCGACCGCCTGGGTACGCGAGTAGCGATGCGGCTGGAACAGCACGAACACACGCCGGCCATAGCTCGACACCGCCGCCTGGATCGTCGCGGCGATCTCGGTGGGATGATGACCGTAGTCGTCGACGACGATCACACCCCCCGCCTCGCCCTTGACCTCGAAGCGCCGCCCGACACCCTGCCACGACTCGAGGCCGCTGCGGACGTGGTCGAACGGAATATCCAGCCACAACCCCACCGCAACCGCCGCGAGCGCGTTGCGCGCGTAGTGATCGCCCGGGATCGGCAGGCGGATGTCACCCAGATCGGACCGGCCGTTGCGAATCGCAAAACGGGTCCAGCCGGCACCGCGCTCGATGATGCGCCCGGCGATGTCGGCCTCGCCGCCCAGCGAGTAGGTCACCTTGCGGCGGCGGATCCGCGGCGCGATTTCCATCACGCGCGCATCGTCCGCGCACAGCACCACCGCGCCGTAGAACGGCACCCGGTTGGCATACTCGACGAATGCGTCTTCGATTGCGACCATGCTCGGATAGAAGTCGAGATGCTCGAGGTCGATGTTCGTGATCACAGCCACCGACGACGGCAGGTTGACGAACTGGCCGTCGCTCTCGTCGGCCTCCGCCACCACGTAACGGCTGCCGCCGAGGCGGGCGTTGCTGGATAGCGCGCGCACCTTGCCGCCGACGATCACCGTCGGGTCCAGGCCGCCCTGCGCGAGGACCGATGCGATCAGCGACGTGGTCGACGTCTTGCCGTGCGCACCCGCCACCGTGAGCGCGTACTTCAGGCGCATCAATTCGGCCAGCATCTCGCCACGCGGAATGGTCGGAATGTCCAGACGGCGCGCCTCGACGAGTTCGGGGTTGTCGCGCGTGACCGCGCTCGAGTAGACCACGACGTCCGCCCCACGCACGTGCAGTCCTTCGTGCCCGGTCCACACCGCCGCGCCCAGACCCTGCAGACGCGCGGTGAGATCCGACGCGCGCATGTCGGATCCGCTCACCTCGAAGCCGAGGTTGAGCAGAACTTCGGCGATACCGCTCATCCCGATGCCGCCGACACCGACAAAGTGAACCCGTTTCGTGCGTCCCAGAAAGACCATGTCAGCTCTTCTCCGTCAGGCCGCGAGCCTCACGGACTCTTTTTTTTTACACAGTTCCAGAATGGCATCCGCCGCGTCCCTGGCCGCGTCCGGTGTCGCCCACGCTTCCATCGCCGCACGCATCGCCGCGAGCGAACCCGGCGCCCCCAGGAGCGCGCGCAGCTCCACCATCAGGCGCTCGCCGGAGAGCTCCGCATCCACGATCATCCGCGCACCCCCGGCCCGCACCACCGGGATCGCATTCCCGGCCTGGTGCGCGTCGGCCGCGTGCGGATACGGAACGAAGATGGCCGGAACGCCGAAGGCCGCCAGTTCGAAAACCGACGAGGCGCCGGAACGGGCCACCGCGACGTCGGCGATCGCGTAGGCGTGCTGCATGTCATCCAGATAATCGAGCACGCGCACGCGGTCGGCCACGGCCGCGGTCTTCAACTCCACCGCCGCACGGTCGTTGCGTCCCACCAGCATCACGAACTGGAGGTCGTCGGCAGCCGCCATCCGCGCCGCCGCGTCGGCGGCGGCCATATTCAGCGAATGCGCGCCCCGGCTGCCGCCCACCACCAGAATCGTCCGCCGCGTGGCGGGCAACGAAAAGAACTCCGCGGCCGCGGTCCGCGTCGTACGCGGGAGCTCGCGAACCGGATTGCCAACCACGCGCGTCGCGACGCCGGATGGCAGCGACGCAAGCGAGGCCTCATAGCCGAGCAGAACCAGGTCCGCGAAGCGCGCCAGACGGCGGTTCACGAGCCCGGCGATGCTGTTCTGTTCCTGCAGCACGCGCGGGCAGCGGCGCAGAATGGCCGCGATCACCACCGCGGCGCTCGCGTATCCACCGGTCCCCAACACGACATCGGGCCGGAACGAGGCGATGATACCGAGTCCGCGCGCCACCCCGGCGGCCAGCACGGCGGGAAACATCGCACGGCGCACCAGCGACGCACCGCGCAGGCCGTACCCCGGCAGCAGTTCGTACGCGAAGCCGGCCCGGGAGAGGATGCCCTCTTCCGCGCCACCGCGCGCGCCCACGAACAACGCGTCGGTCGGCACGCGCGCGCGCAGCTGTTCCACGATGGCGATTCCGGGGTACACGTGTCCCCCGGTTCCGCCGCCGGCAACGATGATGCGCAACGAATCGTTCATCGGCCCTTTCCGTTCCTAGCGCGCGCTCAACGGCGCAACCGCGGTCCAGCGCGACGTGGTTCCACGACGCGCGCGGGTATGCTTGCGCGAAAGGTTCAACAACACGCCCACCGCGAACCCGTTGACCACCAGCGCAGAGCCCCCGTAGCTCAAGAACGGCAGCGGCAGCCCGGTCACGGGGAACATCCCCGTCACCACGTACATGTTGAGGAGCGCGTACACGAAGATCGACGCGGAAATACCCACGCCCAGCAACTGCCCGAAACGATCGCTGCATTCGTGCGAAATCTTCAGTGCACGCAGCGTGAGCGCGAGAAACGCGCCGCTGACCAGCAGCGTGAGCAGCAACCCGCCCTCTTCACCGGCGATCGAGAAAATGAAATCGGTGTAGGAGTCCGGCAGCCAGTTCAACTTCTGCTCGCTGTGTCCGAAGCCGCGCCCGAAGAGGCCGCCGGAGCCGAACGCGAGCAACGACTGGTTCACCTGCCAGTTCATCGCCAGCGGCGCGTCGCCATGACCGAGAAACGCGAGTACGCGGTCGCGGATGTAGTCGTAGCGAATGATCCCGAACGCGGCGAGGCCGGCGCCGGCGCCGATGAACGCTCCGATGTGCAGCAGCCGCGCGCCGCCCACAAACAGAACGATCAGCGAGATGATCACCGTCGCGGCGGCGGTGCCGAAGTTCGGCATCGCGGCCGATAATCCCGCCACCAGCGCGATCGCCCCCGCGGCGGGGAGAAAACCGCGCCGGAAAGCGGTGATATCGGTCCGGCTGCGCGTCACCCAGTAGGCCAGGAAGAAGACCAGCGCGGTGCGCGCGATCTCGGATGGCTGCAACGTCGCCTTTATGATCGGTAACATCAGCCAGCGTTGCGAATCGCGGATGGTCACGCCGCACACGAACACGCCACCCATCAGCACCAGTCCGCCCAGCATCAGCATGGGCGCCGCCTTGCGGTACACGCGGTAGTCAACGCGGGCGGTCAGGAAGAGGACGACGGCGGCGATGATGCAGCGCGTGGCGTGGTTGCGCATCAGCGCGAATTCGTCGCCGAACTTGCCGCCAGCGAAGAATGAACTGGACGACAGGACCAGGCTGACCCCGATCGCCATCAGGAACAGCGTGATGACGAGGATTCGGGTGTCCATCGCCATCCGCAGCATCTGCTGGCCGGGCGACTGGGCGCTTGACGTTGTGCTGGCACGTTCCTGCATCGGACTCCTTCTCCCGCGCGCTAGAGTGAATTCACGCACTCGCGGAACACCTCGCCGCGGTGCTGGTAGTTCCTGAACATGTCGAAGCTGGCACACGCCGGCGCCAGCAGGACCGTGTCTCCGGCCGCCGCCGCGCCGCGCGCCACCGCGACGGCCTCGCGCATGTCACCCGCGTCGGTCATCTCGCAGCGGCCGGCGAGGGCTTTGCGGATCACCGCGCGCGCCTCTCCGATCAGTACGACGCGCTTCACCGCCCCGATGCGCTCGGCGAGCGGCGCAAAATCTCCATCCTTGTCGCGCCCGCCGAGAATCACGATCACCGGCCCGTCGACGCTCATCAGACTCTTGACCGTTGCGTCGACGTTGGTCGCCTTGGAGTCGTTGACGTAGGCAACGCCATCCACCACGCGCACCAGTTCCATCCGGTGCGGGAGCGGCCGGTAGCTCCGCAACGCAGCGCGCACGCCGTCGAGCTCGATACCCAGCGGGATCGCCGCGCCGATGGCCGCCATCGCGTTCTCCAGGTTGTGCACGCCCACCGGCATGAACTCTGCGCGCCGTATCACGGCGCTGCGCTCGCCATCCCACGCGCGCACGATGTTCGTCCCGTCCCAGTAGACGCCCTGATCGAGGGACTGCGTGGAACTGAACGCCACCACCGGGCCGCGGTGCCCTTGCGCGATCCGACGCGCGGCCGCGTCGTCGGCGTTGTAGACGAACCAGGTGGTGTCGTCCGCGCGATTCAGAATGCGCGCCTTCGACGCCTCGTAACGCGCCAACGACTGCCCGTAGCGGTCAAGATGATCCGGGGTCACGTTCAGCAGAACGGCCACCTGCACCCGGAACTCGTCGACGGTGTCGAGCTGGAAGCTCGACAATTCGAGCACCAGCGTGTGGTGGTCGCGCTCGCGCAGCACGTCGGCGAGCGGCGTGCCGATATTCCCCGCCACCACCACGTCCACACCGGCTGCGGCGAGGATGCCGCCGATGATGCCGACCGTCGTCGACTTGCCGTTGGTCCCGGTCACGCCCACGATCCGCGCGCGCGTGTAGTGCGCCGCAACCTCGATCTCACCCGCGACACGCACGTCGCGGGAATATGCGGCACGGATCACACGGTGCTCCAGGGGAACGCCCGGGCTCGGCACCACGCAGTCCACGCCGGCGACGGCCGCCTCCGCGTCCTGTGGCGCCACCACCGCGATGCGGGCACCAAACTCGCGCGCGACGTCGGACGCGGCGAAACGATGCAACGCCGCGGCATCGTCGTCACTGACCTGCACGGCGTGTCCGTGCCCCGCCAGCAGCCCGCTCACGGCGATGCCGCTGCGGGCCATTCCGAGCACGAGGAACCGGGAGCATTGGGCGAATGGCTTCATCGACCTACTGCAACTTCAGCGTGCTGAGACTCAGGAGCGCGAGCAACGCGCCGGCGATCCAGAATCTCACGACGACCTTGTTCTCGTGCCACCCCGACAGTTCGAAGTGGTGGTGCAGCGGCGCCATCTTGAAAACACGCCGCCGCGTCAGCTTGAATGACGTCACCTGAATCATCACGCTCAGCGCCTCGGCGACGAACAACCCGCCGATGATGACCAGCAGCAGTTCGCGCTTGAGGAGCACCGCGATGACACCCAGCGTCCCGCCCAGCGACAGCGACCCGGTGTCGCCCATGAAGACCTCCGCCGGGTGGGCGTTGTACCACAGGAATCCCAGCGACGCGCCGACGACGGCCATGCAGTACACGGCCAGTTCGCCGGATCCGTCGAGATACATGATGTTCAGGTAGTCCGAGAAGACGCGGTGACCGCTCACGTAGGCGAGACCCGCGAAGGCGAAGAAGCAGAAGGCGGAGAGCCCGATGGCCAGGCCATCCACGCCATCGGCCAGATTGACGGCGTTGCTCGTTCCGGTGATCACCAGCGCCACCAGCAGAACGAAGAAGATGCCGAAGTTGATGAAGAGCCCCTTGGCGAAGGGGATGCTCGTGAGTGTGCCCGCATCCGGTGCCAACGGGTTCCAGTACAGGAAGGCACCCAGCGCGAGTCCGAGACTCATCTGCCCCACCAGCTTGTAACGGCCCACGAGACCGTTGGGGCGACGCTTGACCACGCGCAGGTAGTCGTCGAAAAACCCGATCAACCCCGTCCATACGGTGGTGATGAGCGCGATCTGCACGTAGTGATTGGCCAGGTTGCACCACAGCAGAGCCGGCAGCAGGATCGCGGTCAGTATCAGCAACCCGCCCATCGTCGGCGTGCCCGCCTTGGCGTGATGCGTCTGGGGACCTTCTTCGCGAATCACCTGAAACATCTGCGTGCGCCGCAGCATGCGGATGAACGCCGGCCCGAGCACAAAGCTGATCAGCAGCGCGGTGACCATCGCGTAGGCGGAACGAAATGTGATGTAGCGGAAGACGTTGAACGCCGAAATCTCGGTGTGCAACGGGTATAGCAGAAGGTACAGCATCCCTCACGTCCTCCGTTCAGTTGCGCGCGGTCAGCGCGGCGACGAGCCCCGCGACGAAATCTTCCAGCCGGCACGAGTGCGACCCCTTTACCAGCACGACGTCGCCATCGCGGGCGTCGGCCGCGACCGCCGCCACCAGCGGATCGATCGCAGCGAAGGTCCGCACGTCGGCGGCCGTGTCCCTGGCGGCCGCGCCGGCACGCACCGCATCTCCTTCGCCACCGAGCCAGTACACATGATCGACGCCCGGTTCCGCGATGTGCTCGCCCACGCCGCGATGGGCGGGGCCGGTGGAGTCACCGAGTTCCTTCATGTCGCCGAGCACCGCGATTCTCCGGCTGGCCGGGAGCGCCGCGAGCATCGCCAGCGACTTGTGCATGCTGGCCGGGCTCGCGTTGTACGACTCGTCGATGACCGTCACCCCGGCGACGAAGTGGATTCTTCCCCGCCCCGGGGTCGGCCGCACGGACTCGAACGCCTGACGCTGGCGCGCCGCGTCGACGCCGCAGATGTCTCCCACGGCGAACGCGGCGCACGCGTTCATGGCGTTGTAGTCGCCCACGGCCGACAGGCTCAGGGGCTCCCCGTTCACGGTGAACGAGAGTTGCCCCACCGCGAACTCGACGTTCGCGAGCCGGAAGTCGGCGGCCGGCGAGCGGCCAAAGCTGAACACCTTTCCCTGCACGATGGCACTCAGCTTGTCGAAATACTCGTCGTCACGCGGCAGCACCGCGTGCGCTCCGGGCCCGAGATGTGCGAGCAACGCGCCCTTCTCCGTGGCGATGGCGTCGCGCGACCCGAAGTAGCCCACGTGCGCGTCGCCGATGTTCGTGATGACCGCGAGGTCGGGGCGCAACATGTCGCCCAGAAAATCGATCTCGCCGGCATGATTGGCGCCCACTTCACAGACCAGGTACTCGCACAGTTCGTCGGCCTCGAGAATCGTCACCGGTACGCCGATCGAGCTGTTGAAGTTGCCCGCGTTGGCGTGCGTGCGGAACCTGGTCTTCAGCACGGCACGCACATATTCCTTCGTGGTCGTCTTTCCGCTGCTGCCGGTGATCGCGACCACGCGCGCACCGAGGTGGCGGCGGTAGGCGCGGGCCAGATCCTGCAGCGCAATGCGCGTATCCCGCACAACGATGAAGGGCGCACCGGCGGACCGCAACTCGTCGCACACCGACTGGTCGGAGATGATCGCCAGCGGGCTGCCGGCCCGGGAGGCCGCGGCCGCGAAGCGGTGGCCGTCGGTCCGCTCGCCCTGAATAGCGAAAAACAGCCGGCCCGAACATTCGGCCCGGCTGTCGATTGCAGCACCCGACCAGGCGCGTCCGGCACCGTCCCGTCCGAGTTCCGCGCGCAGCAGCTGGCCCGCGGAATCGAGCGCGTCGCACACCCATTCGAGGGTACGTATCGTCACCGCGCACGCCATCGCGCCAGGGCTCCCTCCGCCTGCGCACGTTCACTGTAAGGAATCCGTTCGCGGCCGATGATCTGATATTCCTCGTGGCCCTTCCCCAGCAGCGCGACCAGGTCATCCGGGCCGCACTCCGCCAGCGCGGCGTCGATGGCCCGGGGCCGGTCGAGCTCCACGGTCACCATCGAGCGGTCCATCATTCCGCGCAGCACGTCGTCGACGATCGCCCGCGCGTCTTCCGAGCGCGGGTTGTCGGTGGTCAGATACACGCGGTCGCTGTAGCGCTCCGCGAGGCCGCCCATCACCGGGCGCTTGTCGCGATCGCGATCGCCGCCGCAACCAAACAGCGTCACCAGGCGCCGCGGCTTGAGCGCGCGGCACGTCTGCAGAACCCGTTCGAAGCCGTCCGGCGTATGGGCGTAGTCGATGACCACGACCGGGGCCCCGTCTCCGCCGAGCGCCTCAAAGCGTCCGGGCACGGCGGCTACGCTTTCGAGCCCGCGGCGGATGTCCTCCGTCGTCGCGCCCAGGGCGGCGGCGGCCGCCGCCGCGAGCGCCGCGTTGGCGGGAACGAAGCCGCCGAGCAGCTTCATCGTGCAAGCGAGTTCGCCCCCGTCGGGAAGCGAAAGCGCGAAGCGGGTCCCGTGAATCGACACGTCCACGTCGTGCACCCGCCAGTCGGCGTCCGGCGTGCTGCCCACCGCAACCTTGCGGCCGCGAAAGCCAATGCCAATCTCACGCGCGTTGGCGTCGTCGAGCCAGAACACGAGCGTCCCGGCCGGCTTGCGCCGGCCGGTGGCGGCGAGCGAATAGCAGAATTCCGCTTTCGCCGCCTTGTAGTCGCTCATGGTCTTGTGAAAATCGAGGTGGTCGTGAGTTACATTCGTAAGTATCCCGACCTCGAAGTCCAATCCCCATGTTCGATGTTGCCGCACGGCATGAGAACTGACCTCCATGACCACCCCGAAACAGTGCTGGTCGCGCATCACGCGAAACCAGGAATGCAGTGTCAACGCATCGGGCGTCGTGTGCGGATCGCGCACCAGCGTGTCGACGCCGTGCCCGAGCGTTCCGATGATCCCCATCTTGCGACCGGCCTCGCGCATGATCGATCGCACGAGGTGCGCGGTCGATGTCTTGCCGTTGGTGCCGGTCACGCCGCACAGGCGCAGATCGGCGGCGGGATCACCGTTGATGCGCGCGGCGAGCAGCGCAAGCGCGCGCGCGGAATTTTCCACCAGCACCACCGGGGCGCCCGGCGTCGACGGGCCCCGCTCGGCGATTACCGCCACCGCGCCGCGGTCCCGCGCGTCCGCGATGAAGTCGTGCCCATCCACCAGCGTTCCCTCGACCGCCACGAAAAGGTCGCCCGCCTCCACCTTGCGCGAATCGACCGCGACCGTGCGGACCGCAACGGACCGCAGCGCGTCGTCCAGCGGCGTCAGCACCAGCGCCCCGAGCGTATCGATCAATTCGCCCAGCTTCACGGCGCGCACATCCTTCCCTGCATCCATCGTGATCATCTCCAGCGCCTACCGCCCCACCAGTGCCGTGGTTACCGCGGTCTGGCCGGCGATCGCAACCGTCTTCGCGACCGCGCCGATCGTGTCGCGCCGGTCGTCGCGAGCCGTCGTGAGCGCCGCCGCACGGTAACCCGCGCGGGCGCGGGCATTGCTTTCCATGCCGACGCGTAACCGTTCAGCATCACCGGGGGCAACGAACAGCCGGATCACCGCGTTGCGCTCGATCGCAGCACCCGGCGCGGGCACCTGGGCCACCACACGGCCGTCTTCGCCCTGGACGAGCACGTTGTTCCCGGTGCGGCGTGCCAGCGACAGCGCGGCGGTGCGCTCCATGCGCAGGAAATTCGGGGCCGGGCGCCGGCGCCCGGACGGATCACTCACGGCAAGGGTCTCGACCGCGAGAATGTCGTCGAAAATCGGTGTCGCACTGGCGAGACTGCGGCACACGTGCGCAAACACCGGCGCGGCGGATTCACCACCGAATCGCGACGACCAGTTTGGTTCATCGAGCATTACCAGGCACGCGATCCTGGGGTTCTCATAGGGTGCGAACCCGATGAAACTCGAAATGTACTTGTTGGGCACGTAGCCGCGGCGCCCCGCTTTCTGAGCGGTACCCGTCTTTCCTGCGACGCGCATGAACTCCACGGCAGCGGCCGTGCCGGTTCCCCGCTCGACAACACCCGCACAGAACTCGCGCAGTTTGGCGGCGGTCTCCGCCGTCACGACCCGGCGCACGACCACCGGCTCGGACCGGGCCACGTCACCCGTGGCCGGATCGACGACCGCCTTGACGAGGCGCGGCATCATCATCACGCCGCCGTTGGCGACGGCAGCGAACGCGTTGAGCATCTGCAGCGGCGTCACGGCGACCTCCTGGCCGAACGCCATGGTCGACTTGGTGCGCGCCGACCAGCGGTCGATGGGCGGAACCGAGCCGGCAGACTCACCCGGCAGACCGATGCCGGTGCGCGCGCCGAAACCGAACAGCTTGGCATAGCCGTAGAAGTCCCCGGCCGAAAGCGACATCGCGGCCTTGGCCATGACGATGTTGCTCGACAACTCGAACGCCTCCTGGATCGTCAGCCATTCGTGTGGATGAGTGTCCCGAATTTTCGCGAAACCCAGATCCGCTTCGCCCTTCTCGGCGTCGAACGAATCCGCCAGCGCCACCGTTGACTTCTCCAGCAACGCGGCCGCCGTAACCAGCTTGAATGTCGAGCCGGGCTCATAGATGTGCGATACGCTGGACAGCGTCCACAATGAGTCGGCGCGCGACGCACTCGCGCGACTGCCGATGGACGGCGCCTCCGCCAGCGCAAGAATGTCGCCGGTGGCAACCTCCATCACGATCACCGCGCCACCCTTGGCGCCATTCTCCTCAACCGCGCGCCGCAGCTCCGTCTCTGCGATATCCTGGACGGTGGCGTCGATGGTCAGGTACACGTGCTTGCCGTCGCGCGGTTTGCGGTCGATGAAGCGGTAATAGCGGTCGCTCTTGTAGGCGCCGTTGCGAATCACCGTCTCGTGACCGGGTGTGCCGCGCAGCGCATCGTTGTAGGCCGCTTCCACGCCCGACAGGCCGCGGTTCTCGCGACTGACGAAACCCACCAGCTTGCTGCCGACCGCGTCGTACGGGTAGATCCGATTCGCCTTGAGTTCGACGGCGACGCCGGCCAGCTTCCGGAATTCGAGGCGTTGCTGCTCGTCGAGCATGCAATTGTGTTTGACGTACACATACGACTTGCGCGAGCGCAGCCGTTGACGCACCGTACCTTCGGAGATTCCCAGCGCGCGCGCGAGCGCGCGCACCACGGTGCGGGGGTCCTTTACCTGCGCGGGCTGCACGGCCACCGAGCAGCGGCGGATGTTCATCGCGAGCGGGCGTCCCTCGCGGTCAAAGATTCCACCGCGGGTCGCCGCCACTTCCACCGAGGCCTCGCGCTGTTCCTGTGCGCGCTGCAGGTACTCGTCGTGCCGGAAGTACTGCACCTGAACCAGGCGCCCCCACAGGGCAAACACGGCCACGACGAACATGCCGCCGACGATCAGCAACCGCCGCTTCTGTCCGGCACTCGTCACTGGCCCACCACCTGGGTCAGGTCGCTCATGTCGGTGCCGAGCACCTCGTCGACCTTGATTCGCGGCTCGCCCGCCGGCTCCGGCATCGCGTCCGCCTCCACCGCAACCCGCACCACGTCGTTCATCGTGGCGCTGACCATTCCCATCCCGTCCTCGCACACCTGCGACACGCGCGACTTCGACGTCACCGTCGCGTACTCCGCGGTCAGGACACCGATCCTCTCCTGCAACGCCAGCTGCTCACGCTTGCGCTCCGCAATCGACTCCATGAGACTGTGCGTGTACACCTGGGTGGATACGTACGCCAGCAGCAGAACCGAGAACGTCACGTAGGCCATCACCATCATCGGTGCCCCGAGGCGGCCCGACATCGCGTCGAGCAGGAAGCGCCCCGTGGCGATCAGCAGGTGACGGCGGGTCATGACGCCTGCCCCCGCTCGAGTTTCTCGGCTGCACGCAACACGGCGCTGCGCGCACGCGGATTCTTCTGGATTTCGGCATCCGTCGCCCGCAGGGCGCGGCGCGTCAGGATGCGCAACGCGGGGACCTTGCCACAGACGCACACCGGCACCGACGGCGGGCACACGCACGCGCTCGCCGCGTCGCGCATGAATTCCTTGACCATGCGGTCCTCCAGCGAGTGATAGCTGAGAATCACGAGTCGTCCGCCCGGGCGCAGCGACGCGAGCGCGCGGTCCAGGAAGGCGCGCAGGTGATTGAGTTCGCCGTTCACCGCGATGCGGACGGCCTGGAACACGCGCGAGAGCTCGGCCGTAGCCGTCCCGCGGCCCAGGGTCCCGGTCACCGCGTTGCGCAGGTCGGCGGTGGTGACCATTTCACCGCGTGCCACGGCGGCGGCGATGGCGCGCGCCACGCGGCGCGGCTGGCGGACGCCCCCCAGGTCGCGCAGCATGCGCGAGAGTTCGTCGGCGCCCAGACGCGTCAGCATTGCCGCGGCGGTCTCACCCTCGCTTCCCATGCGCATGTCCAGCGGTCCGCTGGCAGCGTGCGCGAATCCGCGCCGGGCGTCGTCGATCTGCGGGCTGGAGATGCCGAGATCGAGCAGAATGCCGTCGACCGCGCCGATGCCCAGCAGCGCGCGATCCAGTTCCGAATAGACTCCCTGCACCAGCGTGACGCGGTCCGCGTAACCGCGCAGGCGTTCCGCCGCGCCCGCGATGGCCACGGGGTCGCGGTCGACACCGACCAGCCGGACCTGGTCACTGGCGCGCAGAATCGCCTCGGCATGGCCGCCAAAACCAACCGTGCCGTCGAGGATCACGCGCGAACGCCCGTGCAGGAGATACTCGACGACTTCGTCGACCATTACGGGGATATGACGCATCTTTCCCCCGGTCCTCGCGCGCGCGTGCGCGCCTGCATATGGGACGACCACAGCCAGCATGCCTAGAAGAACGAATTGTTGATGTGTTTGAACGCCTTCGCCATTTCGGCGTAGCGCTGTTCGATGTGGCGCGGATTCCACACCTCGACACAGGCGTTCATGTTGATTGCGATGACGTCGTTGCCGAGACGGCACTGCTCGCGCAGTCCCCTGGGCAGGATGATCCGCCCCTGAGCGTCGGCAATCACGGTCTCCCGGCTGAGCTGGACGAAGCGCACGAACTCGCGCTTGATGTCGCCCGGTGCCTGACTCAGGAACCGCCGCTCATACTCCTCCCACTGGGCCGACGTCCGGATCTCGAGAAACGGGGGCTCGTCGATGTTCGGCAGCAGATGAAGCCGGTCGCCCTTCTTGAGCTTGAAACGCTCGCGGACGGCCCGGGACAGCTGAAGCCGGCCCTTGGGGTCGATGGCGTGAATATGTTTTTCGCCGAAGTTGCCCTGCATGAGCAGCCTAACTCTTTGAAAAACAGCAATTTACGGGATTAATAGGGACTCTGCACCACTTGGAGACGGATTCTAGGGATTTTTAGGGACAGTGGTCAAGAGAAAACCCGAAACAGGGAGGGAAATGTTAAGTGATGGCCGGAAGAGTGTCCCTGCGCGGGGCCAATCCTCCGGCCACAACCTATATATAAGAGGGACGGGCGGCGAATCAGGCGGGCCGGGTGGCGGTCAGGCAAACCGTCGCGGCGAATCCGCGCACCAGCGGGGTGCGTTCGAGAGCGTTCTCGAGCGCCACCCATGGGGCGAACAGCGCATCCGGCGTGTTCTTGAGCGTGAACAGGAAGTGATCGATCGCGGTCACCTCGAAGCCGGCGCCAGCCAGGAGCGATGCGATGTCTCGCGCCGGCAGCGGGTGGTGGTAGCGGTACGGGTGGTAATCGGCGCGCGCACTGCCCTCGTCCGGGTAACACATCGACGGCAGACGGCTGCGGATCCACCCGTGCCGGACCGCCACGCGCTTGAAACGCTCCACCGCGCTCGCGTGATTGGGCGTCGAAAGCACGATCCTTCCCCCCGGTCGCAGCACGCGCCGGCACTCCGACAACGCGCCCGGACGATCATCGTGAAAGATGTGCTCGAATGTCTCCACCATCGTGATGCGATCGAACGACGCGTCCGGAAACGGCAGCGCCGACGCATCGGCGCCGGCCACGTCGAACGCGACCCGGTTATGCTTCGCGATGCGCTTCCCCACCGGGAACTGATCGGGGACGATGTCCACGCCCACCGCGCGCAATCCAAGCTGGGTAAGCGCCATCACATTGAATCCCCACGCCGAGCCGATATCCAGCACGCGCATGCCGGGCACGGCATCGAGCCGGCGATCGACCTCGGCAAATCGCCGCAGCATCATGTGGCGACGCGCCGGTGGACCCAGATACCAGTGGCGCAGGAGGTCCGGCATGTCCTCGCGCGCGAGATCGCCGGGCACCTGCATGTCGGGGAGTTGAAACGTCATGGTGTCTCCACCGGTGTGATCCGGTACAGCGTGTAATAGAACTCGCCCGGCTTGCGAATGCCGAGGTTGCTCACCACCGTCGAGTATATCCGATCGAAGCGGTGGCCGTTGACGATCCGGCCGTCGAAACGGTCCGCCTCGTGTTCGCGGTCCACCAGATAGTCGACGTGCGGATACCCGGGAACGTCGAAGTACAACCCGCGCGCGACGATTTCCTCGTAGTCGTAGGTTTCGCGCAGCGCAGCCGTGCGCGGCTCGACCAGACCGCCGAGATCCAGAACCCGGCGCTGCGAATAGAACGCGAGATAGCCGATGTCCGCCGCCGCGACGACCTCGCCGGGCTGGGAGTGCTGGTTGAGAAATCGCGCCAGCCCGGTCATTTTGTGCTGCAGATCGTTACTGAACGCGATCGAGGGCGGCAGCACGACCCGCGCGTAGAACAACGCGTTTACCCCCACCGCGAGAACCGCCGCCAGCGCGCAAACCGCGAACGCCGTCCGCGCGGACACGCGCGTCGCGAGATTCCCCGCCGCACACCAGCCAGCCACGCACACGGCGGGTGTGATCAACAGCAGATAGCGCGACAGGACCTGGATGTCGGCGACGATGTAGGCGGCCGGCAGGGCGAGCATCCACAGCATCCCGAAGCGCAGCGACGGCCACAACACCACCGCGCGCCGCCGTGAAACCGCAAAGTCGAGCAACAACGCGCCGACCGCGACCGCCTGCGTACTGAGAATGATCTTCAACACCGGTGAGAAGTTGCGCACAAAAACCACCGGATCGTGCACGAGCCCCCCGCTCTTCGCGCCGGCGGTATTGGGCAGGAAACTGCCGATATGAAATTTTGCGAACGCCAGCCACGGAGCCAGCAACGCCAGCGCGAACACCAACCCGGTCAGCACGACGCGCGCCGGCGGACGCGGGCGCAGTGTCACCGCGGCGGCCACGAACACCGGCAGCGCGAGGTACATTTCGGGACGGATCAGCGCCCCGACGGCAACGGCGACGCCAAAGCGCGCGGCCGCGTTGCGGTTCGCGAACGCGCGGAACGAAGCGAGCAACGCCAGCGCCGCCGCGCAGGTTGCCGCCGACGATTCCATCCCCAGAGCCGACCAGCGCACGAACCACGCGTCGGCCGCAAACGCCAGCGTGCCGAGCAGCGCGATGCGCCGCGACGCCCCCAGCGCGAGCAACGCGCGGCCGACGACGAACAGCGCGGCCAGCGCGGCCAGCCACGAAAACGCGCGGCTCGCGTCCACCAGCCCGTCGGCACCGGCGCCCAGCCGCCCGGCGGCGGCCAGCGCAAGTACCCACAGCGGACTCGTGGTGCCGAACGACACCTCGCCGGGGTTGAAGCTGTACTCACCGCGCGCCATGATGTTGCGCGCGTACTGGATATGGATGAAGCCGTCGTCGGTGAACCCGTGACGCAACGGAAACATCATTGCCACCAGCAACAGCACCGGCAGAAGCCGGTCCCGCCAGGTGCTCATGCGCCCCCTCCCTCCGTCGCGCGGTCGAGGACCGCCCCCAGCCGCGCCGCCAGCCGCGACCTTTCCAGCTGTGGCTGTTCCGAGAGATCGAACGCGGCGTCGAGTCCGCCGGCGCGATGCAGATCGTACAGGTGTTCGAGCACGCGCGAAATCGCCGCGGCATCGGCCGGATCCACCGTTTCACCGCGGCGCAACGATCGCACGAGCTCCAGCGCCTCGCCCGGCGGAACCAGTGCGAGCACCGGACGGCGCAGGCCGATGTACTCGTAGAGCTTTCCGGGCACGAGGCCGTTGTAACGCGGATCCGCGTGTTTGATCAAGAGCAGGATGTGCGCGGCGCGTTCGCGGCGCAGCATGTCGGTGTGGGCGACCGTGTCGACGAAGCGCACGCAGTCCGTCAGTCCCAGGCGCGCGGCCGCGCGGTCGTTTTCGTCCTCGCGCGCACCGGCGAACTCGACGTCGATGTTGCCGCGCGCATCCGGGCGGCGATCCTGCAGCGCGCGCAACGCTTCCAGGAAGGGTACCGCGCTGCGCCGCAGCGTGAGCATGCCCGCGTGCACGATCCGCATCGGTCCCCCGGCCGGCGGCTGCACCGAGGCCACCGCTGCCATCTCCTCGCCGTCGTAGCCGTTCGAGATGCGCGTCACGCGCGCGGCCTGCCACGCGCACCGCAGGAGTCGCTCGCTCCACGCCGTGGTCGCCACCAGTTCCGCCTGTCGGCACACCATGCGTTCCAGGCGGCGGTGGAAGGCCGCGTGCAGCGGACTCGGCACGTCCATCAGGTGCAGGTTCATCCACGGATCGCGAAAGTCCGCCACCCACGGCAGCCGTGTCCGCCGGTGCAGCGTCGCCCCCACCAGATGCGCCGACTCCGGCGGCGACGTCGAATAGATGGCGTCGTAGCCACCGCCGCGCAGCTCCCGCATCGCGGCGCGCAGCGCGAATGGGTACCAGCCGACATAGGTGTCGGGCATCATCACCGTCGCCCCCAGGCGACGCAGCGCGCCGAATCCCTGCGACGAGCGCGATTGACGCACCGCGCCTCCCCGCCGCAACACCGCCTGCCCGCTCCAGGTCTCGGTCCGGATCACCCGCGTATCCGCCGGTATGCGTTCCAGCAGGCTTTCGTCGCGAATCCAGAACGCGTCGCCACGCGGCGCGATCACCGTAACCCGCCATCCGTTCGCGGGCAGATAACGAACGAACGACAGCGGGCGATATACGCCCCCGCCACCCATCGGCGGAAAGAACGGAATGACCATCAGGACGCGCTTCATGGCATCCACCCCGCCAGCAATGCTGCGCGGCGTGCGCCAATGACATTCTGCAGGCGCTCGCGCTCTTCATCCGACAGCACGCCACTCCAGCGCACCAGGCGCAGGTACAGCCATGTGGAGGGGACCGCAAACAGCACCTGTCCCGCCAGCGGCAGCCCGAGGCGCGTGACGATAACCACGGGCAGAAACGCGCCCGCGCCGCACGCCAGCGACTTGCCCAGCACCGCCGCCGCTGCGCGCGGTTCCGGGCGCAGCGTCGCAAGGCGGAACGCGACGAACACCTGCACCGTGCACGCGGCGAGTTGCGCGACGCCCGTCCCCTCGACGCCGAGTGGCCGCGTGAGCACCACCAGCGCGAGCAGGTACACACCCGCCCAGGCGAGGTCGCAGTAGAGCGCCGCGCGCACGCCATCCAGTGCTTTCATGACCGCTGTCAGCGGTGCGGTCATCGCCGCCAACGGCACCGCGGCCGCCAGCAGGCACAGCGTGGTGCGCGCGCCCATGAATTCGCGGTTGGACGCCAGCAGCACCAGCGGGCCGGAGTAGACCATGATGGCGATCGCGGCCAGCACCGCGAGGATCACGCTCGCCTTGAAGAAGGCGTGCGTCGCAATACGCAGATCGCCGCGTCGGCCCTCCGCGTGCACCCGCGTCGCCTCGGGTTGAAACGCCAGCACCGGGATCGCGATGAAGCGATTGGCCATGCGCGAGATCCGCGACGCCACGTGGAACAGCGAGAGGGACTCGAGCGCGAGGACGTTGGAAAGCACCCAGCGGTCAACATCGGTGAACGCCAGCGCAACGATGCTCAACCCCAGCGCGCCCACCCAGTAGCGTCCGTATGCGGACCCCGCGTTCCCGGGCGCCGCGACGGCGACGTCGTTGCTGAGCGAGCGGGCGAACCATGGCACAGCCACCACCACCGTTGCGACCGACGTAACGCCGGTGATTTCGAACAGGCGCGTCAGCGTCAGCGAATCGGCCACGAGTGCCATCCACGTCACCTGCGCGCCGAGCGACAGGGTCTCGAACACCGTCTGCGACCCGAAGCGGCGCAGACCGTTGAAGCCCCCGTACAGCACCAGCTTCAAGGCCACGCCGAGCGTGGTCAGGGCGAACCACCACAGCAACGGGCCGCGCGGCTCGTCCACCGGTACCTGCCGGAAGAACAAGCCCGCGAACAATGCAACACCGGCCAGCAACAGCGAACACAGCGCAACCGTCGCGCACACCGACAGCACACTCAGCCGTGCGGCCGCGCCGCGCGCACCCCGTGCCGCGTGTTCGGGAATGAAGCGGACGAGAAACTGGGGGAAACCGTTGGCCGCCAGCATCGACACCAGCAGCGAGAGTCCGCGCAGCGACGCAAACAGACCGAAGATCGCAAGCGGCAGGTGCGCCGCGAGTATTTTCATCTGCGCGAGCGTCAACGCGGTGGCAAGCACGGTGGCCACCACCAGCGCGACGGTATTGCCAAAGAAGCGTGAGGGCGCGGCCGTCATCGCTGCTTCCGCAGATTGCGCAACGCCCCGGCAACCCGGCCCGCGAGACGCCGGCGCCGGATGATCCGGTAGTGGCGGGCCACGCCTCCCAGCGACTCCTTGTACGCGATCAACGACTCTTTGCCCAGGCTCGCGCCCAGGTTGTAGTCCTCGTAGCCGCCGTCGCAAGCATCGCGGATGCAATGCGCGTACAACAACGTGCCCGCGTTGAGTTCGTCGCCGGCGGCGGACGCCATGCCGTACCACGCGATCACCGAGCGGCCGTGGTAGAGATTCAGGTGACCGCCGACCACCTCGCCCGCGTGGACGGCGACGAACATGCGCACGCGCCCATCGCCGCCGCGCGCCACGAGGTCGTGGAACAGCCGCTCGGGATGCCCCTCCCCGGAATCCCACGCGTCGAGACGCTGCCGATAGACCTGCAGAAAGCCATGGATGTCGGCCTCGCCGCCGGCACGCCGCACCTCCACGCCCTTCTCCTCCGCGCGGCGCACGCGCCGCCGGCGCGGTTTGTCGAAGCGCTCGCGCCACACGGTGTCGAAACCGCCGCGCAGATCGAGCACGTGCGTCGTCGCCGTTTCGACCGTCCCGGTCGCGCCGGTGGACCGGTTGTGAAAGTCCACCCAGCCGGCTTCGAGGGTCCCCGGGCGGCGCAGTTCGGCGTCGAACACATCCAGCAGCGCGTGCTCCACGCCGTCGCCATCGCCCACCGGTCCGCCGTAGGTACCAAATGGAAGCGACCACACGCTGCGGAGCGGACCGCGCGGCGACTCGAAGAACGGCAGAAAGCCCCGCACGGTGCCACCATCGCGGGCGAGCGCACAACGCGGCCGCATGCGCGGGTACGCAACCGCGAGGGATTCGAGCCAGACCCGGGTGTGGTAGAAGGTCGCACGGGCTCCGGTCTCGGCCAGCGCGTCGATTTCGACGGGAAACGAGTCGAGCACTTCGATCGTCATGTGCGGTCAGCCGGCCTGATAGTAGCGCGCGATTCGAGTCACCGCTTCGGCAACATCGCGCACGTCGCCGGGGGTCATATCCGGGAAGATCGGCAGCGATATGCAGCGCGCAAAGTAGTCGTCGCTCACCGGGAACTCCGCGCCCCGTGGCAGGTGGGCCTGGAAGAACGGATGGCGGTAGATGGGAATGAAATGCACCGAGCTTCCGATGTTCTCCGCGCGCAACGCCTTGATGAACGCGTCGCGGTCGATCTGGAGCGCGTCGAGCCGCAGCTGGATCACGTACAGGTGCCAGGTATGCCAGTTGCCGGTACGTTCCCGTGGCACCTCCACCGCGTCGCAACCGGCGAGCGCGGCGCTCAACGCCGCGGCGATCGCACGCCGTTTATCGAGCAGTTCGTCGATACGCGCGAGCTGCGTCAACCCCAGCGCCGCGTGCAGGTCGCTGAGGTTGCATTTGTAACCGGGAAGTTCCACTTCGTAGTACCACGAACCGCGGTCGCTGTAACGGCTCCAGCTGTCGCGCGACATGCCGTGGTATCCGAGCAGGCGCAGCCGTTTCGCGAGTTCGTCATCGTCGGTGGTGATCGCGCCGCCCTCGGCGCTGGTAAGATTCTTGGTCGCGTAGAAGCTGAACGCCGTCGCGCGGCCGAAGCCGCCCAGCTGGCGGCCGTTGACGCGCGCGCCAAACGAGTGCGCCGCGTCCTCCACCACATCGAGACTGTTTTCGGCGGCGAGCGCGATGATCTCCTCGATGCGGCAGGCCTGACCGCCGAAATGCACCGGCAGCAGCGCGCGCGTGCGGGGGGTGAGCGCGGCGCGAACCGCCGCGGGGTCGACCCCGATGGTCTCGCGCTCGATGTCCGCCAGCACCGGCGTGGCGCCGGTATGCAGGATCGCATTGACGGTGGATGCAAACGTGATCGGCGACGTGACCACCTCGTCGCCCGGGCCGATGCCCAGTCCCTTGAGCGCGAGGAACATCGCCTCGCTGCACGAACTCACCGTGACCGCGTTGCGCGCGCCGGTGTACTCGCGAATCCTGTTCTCGAACTCAACCGCCTTGGGCCCCGAGGTCAGCCATCCCGACCGCAGCGCGTCGCCCACCGCCGCAATGTCGCGCTCGTCCACCGCGGCGCGGTAGAACGGCAGCGGCCGCTCGCGCACCGGCGTTCCGCCGGCGGCCGCCGGCACGGCGGACTTCGGGGCGTGGCTCACGGTCAGACTCCCTTCCCGTCGCGCGGCGGCGGACCGGAACCCAGCCGGGCGCCGGGGATCACGCTTTCCAGTTCGGCGCGTATGCCGGCCGCGTCTCCCGTGTCCGCCAGCGCGGCCAGGCGATCGAAAGACTCCCGCACGCTGACGCCGTGCGGAAGCACGGGACGCGCGCGCAGGATGTGCGGGTGCGGCGACGGCTCGGCGGTCTCGCCCTCCGCCACCAGCGATTCGTGCAGCTTCTCGCCGGGGCGCAGCCCGGTCCACTCGATGCGAATGTCGGTGCCGGGCCGGAATCCGTGCAGCGCGATCAGGTCGCGCGCGAGTTCGGAAATGCGGATCGGCTCGCCCATCTGCAGAATGAAAATCTCCCCGCCCTCACCCATCACCGAGGCCTGCACCACCAGCACGCACGCCTCGCGGATCGACATGAAGTAGCGCGACGCGGCCTCGTGGCTCACCGTCACGGGCCCGCCCGCGCGGATCTGACTCACGAACAGCGGCACGACGCTCCCGCGGCTCGCGAGCACGTTGCCGAAACGCACCGAGATCAGGCGCGGGCCGTCCGCACGGCTGCGATCCGCCATCAGGTATTCGGCGAAGCGCTTGCTGGCCCCCATCACGCCGCGCGGGTCGACCGCCTTGTCGGTGGACAGCATCACCACGCGTGACGCACCCGCGCGCGCCGATGCATCGATGACGTTGCGCGTTCCGACGATGTTGTTCTTCACGGCTTCCGCCGGGAACGCCTCCATATAATGGACGTGCTTGTGCGCGGCCGCGTGGTAGACCAGTTCCGGCCGGGATTCGTCGAAGACCCGCGACAGCGCCACCGCATCGCGCACGTCGATGATGGCGGGGACGATGTTCCGCCCCGGGTGTGCAACGCGCAGTTCGCGCTCGATCTCGTAGATCTGATTCTCGCCCCGCCCGAGCAGCACCAGCTGCTCCACGTCGAAGCGCGCCACCTGGCGGCAGATTTCGCCGCCGATGGATCCGCCGGCGCCGGTCACCAGCACGCGGCGTCCCGACAGGAAGCCACCGATCTCCCCTTCGTCGAACTCGGCCGTCTCGCGCCCCAGCAGGTCCTCGGGCCGCACGTCGCGGATCTGCTCCAGCCGGACCGGCCCCTTGACGATCTCCATCAGACCGGGCGCGATCCGGAATGGCGTTGCCGCATCGCGGCACAGCGCCACCACGCGACGGACGAACTCGCGACCCGCCGACGGCACGGCAATCAGCACCTCGTCGGCGCGCTGCGCGCGCACCGCCTGCGGCAGCTCCGCGGTGGTCGCCACCACGGGGACGCCCTCGACGGACTGTCCGTGCAGCGCGGGCGCGTCGTCGAGAAAGCCCACCACGACGAACTGTTCCGGCGCCCGGTTCGCGATCTCGCGTGCCAGCATGCGGCCGGCGTCGCCGGCACCCACAATGAGGAGTCGTTTGCTCATCGCGCTCAGCGCAACACCGCCACCGTCCGCACCACGGAACCATTCGGGCCGGTGATGCGCACCAGGTACTTGCCGCTTCCCACCAGGAAGCCGCGCTTCGTCGTGAGATCCCAGACCACCTCGCCGGGTGTAACCGCGGTCTGCGAATGCACCAGCTCGCCCTCGAGGTTGTAGATCTCGACGGTCACCGGGCCGGTGATGTTTTCGATCTTGAG
>DASUGO010000131.1:0-18300 GCA_036273975.1 Candidatus Krumholzibacteriia bacterium | reverse complement strand
CGCGATCAACGCCAACCGGGCTTCGTTGAGCGCGCGGCTGGCCGGCTTCTTCTTGCCGAGCATCTGTTCGTAGAATGCCTTCATCAGTTCGGCCGTCGACTCGTCCGACACCGCCCACAAACTGGCCACAACCGAACCCGCGCCGGCGGCCAGGAAGGCCCGGCTCAGGCCCACGACCCCCTCGCCGCGCGAGACTTTGCCGCGCGCCGATTCGCACGCCGACATCACGACGAGGCCGCTTGTGGTGGGCGTGGCGAGAATCTCGAGCGTGTGAAAGTAACCATCCTCGCTGCCGTCGGCGGTGAGCGCCACGCTCGAGCGACTGGGCTCGCTGGCGTCGACGAGACCGTGCGTGGCCAGGTGCACGACGCGCGGCGTGCCGCCGCGGAGTTCCTGTTTCACCAGCGCTTCGGTGGCATCGGCACCGGTGACGACGCGCTTCTTCCTGTCCTGCACACGCGCCGAAATGGCGGCGACCTCGTCGTTCGCGAACGGCAGCGGCGCCAGCGGTGCCGCGCCGGTCTGCGGCGCGAGTGTGCCGAAGTCAGGATTGCCGGCGGCGAACAGGTCGATGGCGTACGTGCGCTCGCGATCGCCGTTCTTGAGCGAGACGTACACGGTGGCCGAGGGCGCGTAGATCGTGGCGACCTCGCGCGCGAGGAACGGCTGTGCGCTCCACGCGGCCCCCTCGGCCGGGTCCGCGCTCAGCAGCGCTTCGAACGGGAGCTCGAACAGCACACCGTCCGGAACGATGATCGCGGTTTCGGCCCGGTCGAGTCGCGACTTCGCCGGCTCGACCAGCAGCTGATACAGCTTGCGCGACGAAGCCAGCAGCGCGGCCGCGCCGGCATCCATGCGCGCGAGCGCGTCGCGCATGCGGCGCACCTCGGCCTCGATGACCGCTCGCGCCGGCAGCTGCACGACGGAGCGGGCGTCGCGGTCGATCACCCACACCAATGACGCCGAGTCGCCGAGCGCGTACTCCAGCATGACGGTCTTTTTGGGCAGTTCGCGCGCGACCGCGTCCATGCCGATGATCGCGGGCGCCTGGGCGAGCGACCCGACCGCCGCCTGGACGCGTGCCGCGCGCAGGTCCGCGTAACGGTTCTCGAGTGCCGCACGGCGATTGGCGTAGTCGGACTGTTTGGGGTCGAGCGAGTAGAGCTCGTCCAACAGCGCGGATTCCTCGGGCGAGGTGGCGTCGCCGACGCGCGCCTGCAACAGTTCCAGGAGTCCGCGCGCCTTGGCGCGCTCGATGGTGTGGAACGCGCGCGCCGACCATGTCTCGTCGCCGGTGGCAACACCGGTCTGTGCGTAGAAGCGCGTCACCTCTTCGTAGTAGAAGCGTCGCAATCCGGACAGATAACCGGTCTGGGTTTCGGCGGATCCCGCGTCGGCGCCGGCGGCCTCGATGCCGGCGAGCGCCTTTTCGTAATAGAAGGACGCACTGTCGACGTCCTCGGCCTCGAACGAGTGACCCATTGCGAGCAGCGTGGCCCACTCGAGATCCCGGCGTCCCGCGGTGTGCGTCTCGCGGAGCAGCGGCCGCAGCCGGCTGCGCGCCTCGGCGGTCTTGCCCATGCCCGCGTAGACGTTGGCAATTCCCACGTGATCGAACAGCACATAGCGGTCCGCGTGGTCATACTCGTCCTGCGCGAGCGCTTCTCCCCACGAGACGAGTGCGTCGTCGTATCGCCCCAGCCGGAACTCGAGGTCACCGCGCAGCGCCATCGCGTCGCGGTAGGTGCGCGCGTTCCCGGCCTGCTCCGAGAGCGTCCGGGCCTGGTCGGCCGCCGTCAGTCCGCGCTCGAACGCGCCCAGCTCGCGGTACAGCGCCCCGATGTTGAGCTGCGCGAGGATCGCGTGTTCCGGATTTTCGAGTGAAGGCGCCAGCTCGGCGCACTTCACCAGATCCGCGCGCGCGTCATCCAGCTCGCCCATGTTCATGTAGGTGAGTCCGCGGGTCGTGAATGCGCGGGCGCTCTCTTCCGGGTTCGGATTGGCCTCCAGCAGTACCATTGCCGCTTCCACCTGACCCATCGCCTCGCTGTAGCGCCCCTGGGTGCGATAGCTTTCGGCGAGATTGCGGCGGCAGATCGACTCGACGTCGCCCAGTCCGTTGGCCTGCGCGAGATCGATGGCGCGCTGATAGGCGGCGTCCGCGTCGGCCATGCGGCCCATTTCCTTGTTGAGCAGCGCGATGCCGCTCAGCAACTCCACCATCTGCTGCGGGTTGCCGAGTTCCTCGAGAATCGGGAGCGCCTGTTCGTAGTAGTTGCGGGCATCCACGTAGCGCCCGATGGTGTTGTAGACGTGGCCCGTGTAGGTCAGCGACGTCCCAAGCCCACCGAGGTCGCCGGTACGGCGGCGCAGTTCGACGGCCTGACGGTAGTAGTCGAGCGCCTGATCGTAGTCGCCCTTCTGCTGGTGGGCGGAACCGAGGCCGTTGAGCGTGCGGCCCTCCAGAATCCGGTCCTCGACCGCGCGGCGTGCATCGAGCGCGCGGCCGTAATCGGCCGCCACCGCGTCCCAGTCGCCGGTGCCCCAGCGCGTCAGACCCGCGCTGCCCCAGCTGACCGCAACCGAATGGCGGTCGCCGATCTTTTCATACAGCGCGCGCGCCTGGGCAAGCAGGTCGAGCGCATTGTCAACGTCGCCCGCCTTGCGCGCGGCCACCGCCTGGGCATCCAGCGCCAGCGCGCGATCGCGCGACTTGCGCTGCGCGGGTGTCCACGTCTCGTATGCATCGACCAGTCCGGCCGGAATACCGCTCCCGCCACCCGCCTGGTAGAGCGTCGCGATGCGGCGCGCAAAATCCACGTTCTCTCTGGCGCCCTCCGGATTGTCGGCGCGCACCTGGAACGCCACGTCGAGCAGGCTGGCCACCGAGGCACCCACCAGCACGGCGTTGTCGCGCACGAACGCGGACAACGCGTCGTCGCCGGCGTGCGACACCGAATCGGCAACAATGATAAAGGTGGTGACGGGATCGGCGGATGGGGGGAGCACGCCGGCGCGCGCGGGAACTCCCAGACAACACAGAAAAAGGCCAAGGAGGCCGATGCGGGGCATCAACGACACGAGTTCCAGTCCTTTCGCCGCGCCGCACCCGTCAGGAAACGGGCGCGGGCCAGTCCCGCGGCGGTTGGGGCATCCGTCGATAATACTGGTGGGATGCAGAAAACGTTGGTGACGTCACGTTGCCGGAGAGAGATCGTGGCGTCACAACGGCATATCATTCAAAAACTACAGGAACATGAGTATAGC
The DNA here is from genome assembly GCA_036273975.1 of Candidatus Krumholzibacteriia bacterium. Classification (GTDB taxonomy): domain Bacteria; phylum Krumholzibacteriota; class Krumholzibacteriia; order WVZY01; family JAKEHA01; genus JAKEHA01. Next base: position 15,033 of record DASUGO010000131.1, on the reverse strand, counting down.
CGAAACTCGCGCGGGATTGAAGCACGGAGCGCGCCCGGCCGGCCGGCGGCGGCTGCTGCCCGCAGCACACCGGAGACCATGCGGCCACCCCGTAACAGGCTATGGGGTAACGTGTTAAATCGCTCGCTGGCGCTCGCGGATGACGGTCAGTTCACGTAGCCGAGGCTGCGGAGTTTCTGGAGCAGGTCGGCATCGACCTCCACCGGCTGCGGCCGCGCCGCGGCCCGGGAGAAATGCGTGGTGACGATGCCGAGCAGGGCGAGCGAGGTGGAATCGTCCCGCGCGAAGAGGTTGTGCTGCTCGCCGGGGTCATTCTGGATGTCGTAGAGGTAGATCCCGGGGTGGACGTTGGTCACGTCGATCTCCTCGCGCCGGCTCGTTTCCGGCACGAGCGACGTGTCCGCCTCTTCGACCACGTACAGCTTGTAGCGACCCTTGATCACACCCTGCTGGCGCCACTGCGGTGGGCGGTCGCGCTCGATGAACACCGGCGTATCCATCGGCTTCGGGGTCGTGGACAGCAGATCGTGGCCCGGCAGTCCGGCCGGTGCCGCGATGCCCAGCAACCCGAGCACCGTCGGCAGCACGTCGATCTGCTCGGCGGGTTCGTCCAGCACGCGCGGCGCGAGACCCGGCGCCTTGATGATCATCGGCACACGCATCACTTCCCCGTGCAGCGTGTAGTGATACTGCCCGTCGTGCTCGCCAAACTCCTCGCCGTGGTCGGACGCGAACACAATCACCGTGTTGCCGCGATCCACAGCCTTCAGCAGGTTGTCGATGTAATAGTCGGTGAACGCAATCTCGGAGTCGTAGCGTTCCTGCTCGGAGTCTCCGAAGGGAAACTGGCCGTGCGACAGATACTGGAAGTGCGGGTCGAAGTAATGCACCCACAGGAAATACGGTTCCTTGACGCCGCGTATTCCCTTGAGCGCGAGCTCGGTGAGCTGCTGCGATGTAGAGATGTCGTGCGGATGTCCGACATTCAGCACCGAAAAATCAAACTCCGCGAAACCGTCGGCGAGACCGTACTTGGGTGTGAGCATGATATGGCTCACGAAACCGTGCGTGTCGTAGCCGTTGCGGCGCAGGATGCCCGCGAGTGTCGGCAGCGTCGGATCCAGCGACCAGTGGAAATCGGTGGCGCCGTGGTCCTTGGGATACTGCCCGGTCATGAGGGTTGCGATCGACGGCAGCGTCCAGCCACTCACGCTGTTCGCGTTGGTGAATACGGCCCCTTCGCTGGCAAGGCGGTCGATGCACGGACTCGTGTTGCGTTTGGATCCGCCGTAGCCGAGGTGGTCGGGACGCAGCGTGTCGACGGTGATCAGCACCAGGTTCGGCGGATGCTTGCCACCGCCGCATCCGCCGATCGCGGCGACCAGCAGCACGGCGACGGCCACGAGCAGGCTCCCGGCGCGCGTCACGACCGCTTCCTCACGGCGGTGGGATCGAACCCTTCGAAGATCACGTTGTCGCAGTGTTCGCGCGCGCTGTGGAATTCATCCGCGCTGCGCGCGGTCCAGCCCAGGATGGTGCGCCCGGCGGTGCGCTGGCGGGCGACGGGTTCGAAGGGCAACAGGCGGATGTCGTAGCCGATGAAGTCCGGTTCGCACGCCGCGACGGATTCCAGGTTGCGCAGCCGCGCGCGCTCGTCGTCGCCGATGGGTTCGCTGCGAAAGTCTCCCGAGAGCAACCCGCGCACGACCGACGGCTCGTGGTCGCGCCACCACGCCACCGTCCCGGGGTTGAACGACTGCACGGCGAACGGTCCCGCGTAGCCGTCGAGCACCGCGGCAACCGCGGATTCCAGGGCTCCCACCGCGCCCTCGTTCTTGATTTCGATCAAGAGCGGCGTCGAGCCCGCAATGAGGTCGAGCACGTCGCGCAACAGCGGCACGCGCGCGTCGGCGAGGCGTGCATCACCGCTGGACGCCACCCCCTGCAACGCCACGGCGCGCAGTTCCTGCGACGAGAGCACGGCAACGGGTCCGTGCGCGTGCGTCACGCGGTCGAGCTCGCGGTCGTGCAGCACCACCACTTCTCCGTCGCGCAGCAGGCGCACGTCGAGTTCCGCCGGAAAACCGGCGCGCGCGGCGGCCCAGAACGCCGGCAACGAATTTTCGGGAATGCCCCGCGCGCTGTCGTGCAGTCCGCGGTGGGCGATGGGAATGTCTTTCAGCCAGGCAGGAACGTCGCGCATTCCCGGAGAATGCCACAGTTCCGCCCTCGTGAACAGCGCCGCCCGGCGTGACGCCGCGCGCATTCGTCAACCCGGCTAGCCGCCGTCTTCTTCCATCGGGTCCATGCCCTTGACGTACATCATGCCGGTGGGCTCCGGCATTCCGCCCCTGGGCTCGATGGTCACCGAGAAACCGACGATCTCTTCTCCGGCCGGGATGGTCTCCATGTTGAGCATCGCGGTTCCGTCGGTGCTCACGCTGAACATGCCGAGGCTGATGGGCGGCTTGCCGTCGCGGAGTCCCCACAGCTGGTACTCCTTGTCCTCCGGCGCCATCGGGAAACGGTAGACGTAGAGCATGCCCGCGCTCTTGTCGGGGCGCGTGACGACGTTGCCGAACGCCTGCGGGTTCGGATCCATTCCGGACAGGCTCACGAAACGCACACCGGGTTCGCCGAGCCGCGGACCACTGCGGTACTTGGTGAGTTCGCTGTTGAGCGACGCGATCTGACCGCGCATCTCGTCGGTGCTCTGCGTGGTCGCGGCGAGCAGGCGGTTGGTCTCATCGAGCTGCTGGCGCAGCGCGTTGGTCTGCCACAGCAGGAACCCCGCCGCCGCCACCGCCACGGCGGCGGTTCCCCACGCGACCCGGAGCCAGCCGGCCAGCGATCCCGATCGCTCGGTTGCGCGGTTGCGCTTGGCCGGGTGGTGCGTCATGCCGACGCGCGCCATCAGGCGTTCCTTGACGTGCGCGGGCGCTTCGGCCCGCGGAACCGTCGTCGCGAGCCGCACCGACAATTCGGAGACTTCGCGCAAACGCGCCGCGCACTGCGTGCAGCCGGTGTGGATGTGCGCTTCGACGGCCAGCCGTTCACCCTCTTCGAGGATCCCGAAGGCGTACGAGTCCAGCAGTTCATATGCGATCTTGTGGTCCATCAGGTCTTGATATCCAGAAGCTTGCGCAGCTGTATCACCCCTTCGCGCAATCGGCTCTTGACGGTTCCCAGCGGCGTGTCGAGACGGCTGGCAATGCCGGAATGCGACAGGCCCTCATAATAGGACAGACGAATAACCTCGCGGTACGGCGCATCCAGCCGGTTGAGCGCGGCCAGTACCTCGTTGGCCTCGGCGGACAGAACCGTACTGCTGGCGTCGACCGCGGCATTGGCGGGCACCGCATCGATGGGCGCCTCGCGGCCACGGGACCGGAATGAGCGGGAGCGGGTCTTGTCGATGGCGAGGCGGCGGGTCATCGTGGTGATCCAGGCCGCCGGGCTGCCGCGCGACGGATCGAACGCCCCCGCGCGTTCCCAGACGCGGAAGAACACTTCCTGGGTAATGTCCTCGGCATCACCGTCGTTGCGAACGATGCTGCGCGCCAGGCTGTATACAAAATCCGCGTACACGTCGTACAACTCGGACAACGCCGACTCATCCCGGTCTCGCATCCGGTAGATCAGCGCCGCATCACGGATTGGATCCATGCGGCCGGCGGCGTCTGTCCTTGTGTTCACCATAGGTAGATACGAAGCGAACCGGCGCTTTGGAGCAGTCCCCCCCGGTCCGGCGCAAAATAGTAGCATGCCCCCGGCCGGAACCCACCCCGCCGATCGGCAGCTAACATAACCAATTGAAAATAAATCACATTACGCCGCTTCCTCGTCGTCCGCCACCCGGTGCCATCCCCGCTCGCTGAGCCAGGTCTGGACGTCCCCGTCGCGGCGGCCGAACGCGACCCACTGGACGATGTCGTTCTTCTTCGCCTCGTAGCGCTCGTCGACCGGCAGCATTCCGTCGCCGCGCATGTACACCGCGGGCAGCAGCATGTTGCGGGCTTCCTTGGGGATCGGGAACGTATCGGGCACCTCGGCGTCCCCGGGGCGGTAACGCCACGCGTCCACCACCGCGGAATCGCGCCGGAGACGGCTGGCCCAGAGATCGACATCGACCTCGGAGCCAAACAGCACGCGGCCCTGCGATTCGTGCACACGGCTCGCGGAGATCGCGCCCCGGTGCATCGCGACGTACGCGCGCGGGACGCGGTGTTCTACGAGTGAACTCTGCGCGAACAGGAGATTCACGCCACCGTTCGGCAGGAGTGCGATGACCGCCTTGCGCGTGTCGAGGTCGCCCTGCTGGAGGATGCGGTCGTCGAGCGCGTTGCCGTGCAGCACACGGAAGCCGCGCTTTTCGGCCGCGGAGCACAACTCCGGATTGGCATCGATCAGCAGCACCTCGTCGCCACCGCTCCGCAGCATCATCCCCAGCGAGATTGCGAGGTCGTTCGCGCCCAGAATCACGTAGCCCTGTCCGCGCGGACGGCGCACCTTGAGCAGTGTCGCCACCAGCGAGCCCGTCAGGCCCTGCACCACCACCGTGCATGTGATCACCAGGAACACCAGCCCGCGCACCGAGTCGCCGCCTTCCACGCCCATCTCCTGCATGCGGGTGTGGAAGAGCGTCGCAATGGCGGCCGCAACGATTCCACGCGGCGCGATCCACGAGAGAAAGAACTTCTCCCGCCACGATAATCCCGACCGGATCGTGCACAGAAACACCTGCAGCGGACGGACGATCAGAATGATGCCCGCCACCGCAAGCAGCCCGTTGGTGCCGAGCGCGGTGACTTCGCGCAACCCGACGCTGGCCGCCAGCAGCACGAACAGCATGCCGATCAGCATTACGGTCAGCTGCTCCTTGAATTCCTTCAGATCGTGCATGCCGCCCGTCCACACGTTTCCGACCACCAGGCCGGCCACGATGGCGGCCATGATGCCGGACTCCGGCTGCAGCATGTTGCTGGCCTGGAACGTCCCCCAGGCGATCGTGAGCGTGAACACTTTTTCCATCCCCGCCGGGATCACGCGGCGCCAGCGCAACAGGAGCACCGCGAAACCGCCACCCACCAGCCCAACCAACGACCCGATCGCGAGCCGCGCCGAGACGCGCACCACGCCCGCCGCCACCGATGCGCCGCTGAACTCGAACGCAACCTCGAACGCAACGATGGCGAGGATCGCGCCGATGGCGTCGATGAACACGCCCTCGGCTTCGAGGATGGTCTGGAGGTTGCGGTTGACGCGGATGCGCCGCAGTAGCGGACCGACCACGGTGGGACCGGTGACGATCACGAGCGCGCCGAACAGGATCGACAGGCGCCAATCCCAGTTCATCGTGTAGCGCGCGACCACCGCGGAGCCACCCCAGGTGATCAACGCGCCCAGCGTCACCAGCCGCCGGATGGTCAGCGCCTGACGCCGTAACCGCGCCCACTCGATATTCATCCCGCCTTCGAACAGGATGACCGCGATCGCGAAACCGATGATGATATAGAGGCCGTCGCCCAGCAGCGACGGCCGGATGATGTCCAGCCCGTCCGGCCCCAGCGCGACCCCGCCGAGCAGGAGAATCACGATGCCCGGCAATCGCAGGTGATAGGCAATCGACTGCGCGACCATTCCGACCGCCAGCGCGATCGCGACGGTCATCGCGGGGGTGTGCAGATCAACGGCGTGGGCAAAATCCAGCAAGTTCAACCTCGATTGATAATGCTAATGCGAACAGCGCGTCCCATCCGGGAAATGCGCGAGTTCGTCGAGTTCCCGGGCAGAAACGCCGCGGAGGAAGTCCGTTCCGGCGTATGCCGCACCCAGGGTCGCGCGGTTGATCGTGTACTCGTAGTCGCGCAGTTCTCCGGTGACGTCGCCGCTCTCGGGTGCGTTCACGTCAAGAATACGAACCGGTGTCGAGCAATCAAAATTGAGTGTCCGGGCATCGATCCAGCGGACCATCGGATTGGAACGCGTCCGGAAGTACACCCGGCGGATCGCGACGTCGTACACGATGCTCCATTGCGTATGGTCTCCCTGCGCAACGCGATCGAGCAGGTCGAAGGCGGCGTCCACCGGTTCGGTGCCCGCGGGTGGGCCGGCCTCGACCGCGTGCGCCGCGGTGGCAAAGCGGTCCAGCGACGACCGCGACGCCTCGCGGGGGGCGGTGTCGTACGCGCGCGCATACGCCGCCGACTTCTCATAGGTGTCATTCGTCAACGCCGGGTACGGCAGGTCATCGCCGCGATGCACCACCATGCGCCCGTCCAGAAATTCCACCGCCGCAACATCGCCGGAGGCGTCCGCCACCAGGAAATGGATCCGGGCCGAGGCGCCGGAAATGCGCACGGTCTGATCCGACGCCACCACGTCGGCCACCGACGCGGAGCGATCGAGCTGGTACTGGATCCACTGCAGCGTCGGAAGCGCGCCGCGCTCATCCGTGGCCGGATAGCGGGTGTCGTCGAGCCACATCAGTTCGACGACGAGCCCGGCCTCGTTCATGCCGCCGCAGGGAAACTCGCGCCCATACTGATTGAACGTGACGCTGCCGTAACGCGACGTCCAGACAAACGCGCCCTCATCGACAAACGCGCGCTTCATCACCAGTCGCTTGTTGACCACGACGAGTCCCATGCCGATTCCCCAGTCATAGTTCTTCCCGAAGACCAGGTTGCCGTCGCCGTTGAAACAGAATGTCGTGCACGCGCGCGGCTGTTGCGCAATCAGCGCGAGCGCCAGCGCGGCCATCAGCAACGCCCGCCGGTTCATTCTGCCCGCCCCGCCGAGTGGTGTCCACGGGGCCGCTTCCACGGTCCATCGATGGCGAGTGTCAGCCCCTCCTGCTGCAGGTTGACGAACAGCGTGGAGCCGTCGGGCGAGAATACCGCGCCCGCGAACTCGCCGTGCCGGCGTGAATGCGCAAACGGGTACAGATCGCCGTCGCGGGTGACGCCAATCAGCCGCGCGTCGTTGCCGCCCGTATCTTCGCAGGCGATGATGTCGCCCCACGGCGAAACGGTGATGTTGTCGGGGTTGACGAGGCTGTCGGGGGCGTTGGGCTCGATGAACAGCTCCAGCCGTCCCGGCGTGGAATCCTCCGCGCCGGTACCCTCGCTGATGGACGGAACGTAGCGGAAGATCTGCCCCACCTGGCGTTGCCCGCCCGAGGTGCATACGAAAAACAATTCGCCGTCGCCGGCCCATGCACCTTCGCCGCGCGCAAAGCGGCACGCGCCCGCCGCGTGGCCGCGGTGGCGGAGATCGTCGTCCGGCGCCTCGATGTCGTCCAGATCGATCCAGCGCACCGGGTTCCTGCTGCCAATCGGCATCGTCTCCGTGACGCCGGGCCAGTTGCTGGTGTCGCTCAGGCCGCTCCGCAATCCCATCGCCTGCAGCCGCCCCCCGGCGCGCAGGTTGCCGCGCTCTCCGGGAAGGAAGCGATAGATCAGCCCGTCCTCGCGGTCCTCGGTGAGATACACGATCCCGGTGCGCGGATCCACGGCCACCGCTTCATGCATGAAACGCCCCATCGCGCGCAGCGGCACCGGATCCACCAGGCCGGCGGCGCCGGCGGGAACCTCGAAGCAATAGCCGTGGTCCTTCTGGAGATGGACTTTCTCTTCGTCGTGGTAGCCGGCCGTGAGCACGATTTCTTCGCACGAGATCCACGAGCCCCACGGCGTGCACCCGCCCGCGCAGTTGCGGAGCGTTCCGGCCAGACTCTGGTACTGGCGGACCAGCGTGTGCGATCGGGTATCCCAGACAATCGTCGTCGTGCCGCCGGGGCACGGGGTCATGCCGGCACCGAGGTCGTAGAGTTTGGCGGGCGATACGGTGGCGAGACGCGCGTTGTCGGGGCCGAACGGACCGTCCTTGGCCCACAGCGTCTCGTGGTTGCAGACGACGATCGTGGTTCCATCCGGTCCCGCGAAGGCCCCCATCGCGTCGGGCAGGCCGGGGACGACGAGGCCATCGGCCATTTCCTCTCCGGCGCGGGCCACGATCCGCGCCGTGAACCCCTCCGGCAGGTCGATCACACCGGCGGAGTCCGGAATCAGCGGGCCGTATCCCTGCGACGCGACCGCGGCACGGGCGAGCAGATTGACCCCATGGTCGAATGTGCGCTGGTAGGCGACGAAGCCCAGGGTCACCGCGCCGCAGGTTCGCAGGAACTGACGGCGGCTCCACGTCTTAGCGGGAATCGCACGGCTCATGGCCGCCAGTGTAGCACATCACTGCCGGGCGGGAACCAGCCCGCATCCGCCGGCGTCCGCGGCCACGACCGGCGCGGTCGTCACGCTAACCCCGTACAAAGGCGATGTAATCCACCAGTGGCGGCGTGTCCCCGTGGCGGCGCATCGCGTGGGCAATCTGGCCACGATGGTGCGACCCGTGGACCATCACATGGAGCAGAATGTCGCCGATGTTGTTGCTGAAGTGGCCGCCCTGGGAGCTGGTGTAGGACACCCGGCGATCGCCGCCGGTGTCACCGAGGCCCGCAATCAGTTTTTCATACAGCGACCAGTTTTCCACGGCGAGCTCGCGGCACTGCTCGAGGCCGTAGTCCGGCCACACCGGGATCCCGGTCCAGTTCTCTTCGTGGAGGCGCAGATACCAGATGCGCTCGGCGGCCACGATATGCGCGTAGAACTTGAGGGGTTCGTCCGGCTCCTCCGCCTGCCTGAGATGATCGTATACACGCCCGTCGGCCCAGCGCATATGGGCGACCAGTCGCTGCAACGCTTCCTGCATCGCATCCTCCTTGTTACGGCTCATCGGGCGGGACAATCTCGATGACTTCGGCCTGCGCGTTTCCGCCCGTGATCGTGAGCCGCGCAACCGTCACGGGGAGAGAAAAGCGCCGCGCCCCCGCGGCACCCGGGTTGAGAAACAGCACGTCCCCGCGATGCTCGACGGCTGGCCGGTGCGAGTGGCCGTACACCACCACCGATACCCCGGCGGCCACCGGGTCGATGTCGAGCCCCGCGATATCGTGAACCACGTAGATGCGGACCCCGCCGGCCTCGAGCACGGCCGTCATCGGCAGGCGGCGCGCCCACCCTTCCGTGTCGGTGTTGCCGCGCACCGCGGTCAACGGCGCGATACGCTCGAGCGCGAACAGGATACGCTCCGGTCCCACGTCACCGGCGTGAACGATGAACTGGCTTCCGGTCAGCGCGGTCAGGGCCTCCGGCCGGAGCAACCCGTGCGTGTCCGAAATCACGCCGACGGTGATCACGCCCGCCGTCATTGCGCGGAAGCACCGTCACTTTCGTTCCACTTGAGCACCGTGTCAATGCCGTTGACCGTGATCGAGTGGTAGCCGGGGCGCGCCTTCGCGTACACGCGGCGCGCGAACTCCATCCCTTCCGGCGTTTCGGAGAGTTTCAGGTACACCGGCCGCAGCAGGTAGCGGCGTCCAATCGTGATGAGAAAGTGCTCGATGGCGGGATACCCCGGCTGCCAGTTGGCTGCGATTACGTTGGGAAACCACGAGCGCTGGACCACGGCGTTGGCCGCGTTGAAGTGGAACGTGTTTTCCAGATCGGCCAGCCGCGCGGCCGACAGCGGCTGCGGCAGATTGTCGAGGAAGCGCTGCCACTCATTGGTGGTCCAGCCGGTGGTCTGGAGTTTTGCGGCCGGCGTCCCCTTGACGAACGCCGCGCGCTGGGCGTCGACGGTTTCAAACCGCGTCGACCGCGGCTCGGGCGCGTTGGACGGCAGCCCCGTCCCGTACACCCACGCGTCCACCTGCAGTTCCGCGTACTTTGCTTCGTCACCCTTGAACAGTTCCTGTTTGAGATACGCGACGAACTCCGTCGTGGTCATGGTCTGGAATGCGTGCGAGTCGAAGTACTGGCGGAGGAACGCGTCGAACGTCTCGCGGCCGAACGAATCCTCCAGCATGCGCAGGAAGAGGTAGCCCTTCTCGTACGGCACGTTGTTGGTGGTCTCGTCGGGATCGCGGCCGGCGAGTTCGATGTAGAGCGACGAATCCTTGTTGTCGGCGCCGACCTCCTCGAACTCGAGGTCGAGGTCGCGCTTGCCCAGCAAGGCCTGCATCTCCATGTACTCGCGCCCGTACAGCACCTCGTCGAGGCGGCGTTCGAAGTAGGTCGTGAATCCCTCGTTGAGCCAGAAGTCGTTCCACGTGCGGTTGGTGACCAGGTTGCCCGACCACGAATGCGCGAGTTCGTGGCAGACCACCGACACCAGCGAGCGGTCACCCGCGATCAGCACCGGCGTCACGAAGGTGAGGCGCGGATTCTCCATGCCGCCGTACGGGAAACTCGGCGGCAGCACCAGCACGTCGTACTGCTCCCAGCGGTACGGGCCGTACAACTGCTCCGCGGTGGAGATCATCCGGTCGAGGTCCTCGAACTCCCACGCGGCCTGGTCCACCACCGACGGCTCCGAGTACACGCCCGCACGATCGCTGAGCGCGCGGTATTCGATATCCCCCACCGCCAGCGCGAGCAGGTAGGACGGAAGGGGCTGCGCCATCTCGAACGTGTATTCCCCATCATCGCGCTTCTCGTGCGGATTGGTCGCGCTCATCAGCGCCAGCAGTCCGGCCGGAACCTTGACGCGCGCCGAATACGTGAACCGCTGCGCGGGCAGGTCCTGGCACGGCACCCACGAGCGCGCGTGGATCGACTGCGACTGCGTGTACATATAGGGCTTTTCCTTGCCCGCGGTCTGCGCGGGTGAGAGCCACTGCAATCCGCGCGCATCCGCGGTGGTCTCGTAGTCCACGATGATCCGGCTGTCGGTGGGACCGACGGCGACCATCAGCGGGCGGCCGACCAGGGCCAGCGAATCGCCCAGCATCCAGCGCGTCTTTTTGCCGCCCTCGAGGGTGACGTTCTTGATATGGAGCGCCCACGTATCCAGATAGACAACCGTCGCGCCGGTCTTGTGGTCGAGGTCATAGATCGCCTGTCCGCTGATGACCTGACGATCAAAGTCGACCGTGAGATTCAAATCGATGTGCGTGATGCCGATGTCGTCGATCTGCGCATACGAGAAATCGTGGACGGCGGGAACCGGCAGCGCTTGCTGGTCCTTGCGTCCGCAGCCGAGCCCGGCCAGCAGAATCAAACAGAGAACGGTACGGCGATTCATCGGGGTCCTTTCGTTCAGCGGAGCAGGAACGGAATAATATTGAACAAATAATGCACGGCGACCGGAATCCACAACGATTTCGTCTTCTCGTAGATGATTCCCAGCACGATTCCGAGCGGCAGCGCCATCGACACCCACGCCGTCGCGGCAAACACCGGGTACTTGGGAAACAGCAGGCCCATCTGCATGTAATGGCGCACCGCGAACAACACCGCCGCCACGAGGATCGCGTAACGCGCGCCCTTGCGCTCGCGCAGAACGCCCTGCACGTAACCGCGGAAAAATACCTCTTCGCCGAACCCCGCCCACAATATGAGAAAACCGAGATAGGTGACGCGCACCAGCCCGACGTCGAGGCCGAGCTTCATCGACGCCGCCGCGTACATGGCCTGAAACATCGCGGGCACACCCACCACCGGATCGTCGAGCCGTCCCGGTCCGCCCAGCTTGACAACGATCTGCGCATAGACCACGTTGACGATCACGCTCGCGAAGGCCTGCAGGAGAATCGCCACCACCGGCGCCATCGCCCACATCCACCACGGCACATCGCGCACCGGCCCAAAACGGCACGTCTTCCAGCGTAAGGGCAGAATGGTGGCGAGCCCCGCGTAGACCACGTAGTACGGCGACCACGGCGCGGGACCATTCTCGAGGCCGGCGACGACCATCAGGGCCAGCGATATGATGACCACGCCCGCCGTGGTGAGGTGGAATGGTGTGCGCGAGGTCGACGTGGGCATGCGCGTCAGCTCCTGAAGTGGTCCCAGCCGCCGGGCCGGAAGCGGTGTGGACGTCCGTCCGCGCCGGTCACCTGGTAGACCCCGCGGCGGGAGGTGAATCTCCCCACGACCGACGCGTTTACGCCGGCGTCCCGGATTCTACGGCAAACCGCCGCCGCGCGTTTCGCGGCCACGCTGAGAATCAGCGCGTAGTCCTCGCCGCCGTCCATGCTCCACGCCAGTGGATCGAGCCCACGGCGCGCGCAGAACGCCGTGACGGCGCGCGGAATCGGCAGCGCGATGCCGTCGATATCGCATCCGAGACCGCTGGCGGCACACAGGTGGATGACATCGCTGGAGAATCCGTCGCTCACGTCGATCGCCCCGTGCACAGACGGCGAGCGGTGCAGCAACGCGGAGACATCGAGACGCGGCACCGGCTTCGTCCACGCCGTGACCAGCGGCCGGCGGTTCGCCGCACGCCGCTTCGCCTTGAGCAAGGTCACCCCCGCGGCGGCGGCGCCCAGATTGCCGGCAACCACGATTGCGTCCCCGTGGCGCGCGCGGCGGCGCCAGGCGCGTCCACGCGCGCACGTGCCGATCAATGTGAGGTCGCATACCAATGGGCCGCTGGTCGCGGACAGGTTCCCCCCCACCACCGCCGCGCCGAAGCGCGCGAGTTCGCGCGCGACACCGCGCTCGATTGCGCGCACCGCACCCGGGCCGACCGACTTCGGCACCGCCAGCGACACCAGCGCGAACTTCGGCGCCGCCCCCATCGCGGCGATGTCGCTCAGGTTGATCGCAGCGAGACGCGCGCCCACCTGTGGCCACGTGAGCCAGTCGCGCCGGAAGTGGCGGCCTTCAATCATGGCGTCGACGGTGACGACCAGATCATTCCGGCCCGCCACGCGCAGCACCGCGGCGTCGTCGCCGATGCCGGCCACCACGCCGCTCGTGCGGCGGGCACGCAGGTCGCGCGCGATGGCATCGATGAGGTCGAACTCGGAGGTCATGGTCGCGGGATTGTATCCCACACGGGATGGCAGGTGCAATGCAACCCCCGGGGCCGTATAATCGGCGCATGAATACCCGCACACGCTCTCCGCTGGATCCGTGGCTGGCGCAGGAGGTCGCGCGCTTCGATCCGCGCGTTCCGCTGGAGGCCGCATGGCTGCCGCCGTCGTCCTGGTACAACAACGCGCGCTTCTTTGAACTCGAACGCGACACCGTGTTCCGCAACAACTGGCTCATCGCCGCGCGCAGTCACCAGTTCGCAAAGGCCGGTGACTTTGTGGCCGGCGCGATCGCCGGCGAACCCTACGTGGTGGTGCGCGGCGAAGACGGCGTGCTGCGTGCGTTCTACAACGTGTGCCGTCATCACGCCGCACAGGTGGCCGTGGGCGAAGGATGCGCGGAGGCGCTGGTCTGCCCGTATCACGGCTGGACGTACGCGCTGGATGGCGCGCTCAAGCGCGCGCCGGAACTGGGTGCGGTGAAGGACTTCGACCGCGACAAGTTCGGGCTCGTTCCGATGCACGTGACCGAGTGGTGCGGCCTGGTTTTTGTGTCGATGGCAACCGATCCGCGTCCGCTGGCCGCGGAGATGGGTGAACTGGAGCGGCGCCTGCGCGAAATGCATCTCGACGAATTGCAGTTCGTCGCACGCCGCAAATACACGCTGGCGTGCAACTGGAAGGTCTACGTGGACAACTACCTCGACGGCGGCTACCACGTCTCCTACCTGCACAAGGGACTCGCGGGACAGCTCGATCTCGATTCGTACCGCACCGAGATCTTCGGGCGATATTCCATTCAGTCGGGCGCGGGCGCGTCCGGCGGCGGATCCGGCGCATCCGGCAGCGATTTCTCCGAGCGCATCGGTGACCGCGTGCTCTATGCGTGGCTCTACCCCAACCTGATGATCAACCGCTACGGCCCAATGATGGACACCAACTGGGTGATCCCGCGCGGTCACGACGAAACGCTGGTGATCTTCGACTACTATTTCACCCGGGAAACGGCCGCGGACGCGGCGTTCGTCGAGAAGAGTCTCGCGGCGAGCGACGTCGTGCAGGCGGAGGATGTGGGGATCTGCGAGTCGGTACAGCAGGGGCTGTTGTCGTCATCGTACGACAAGGGCCGCTACTCGGCGAAACTCGAGCAGGGCGAATATCACTTCCACCGGCTGCTCGCGGCAGACTTTCGCGCCGCGTCCGATGGCGCAGACGGCGTCAAATCACCCGCAACCACCTGAGACCCAGGTAGCCGCCGCCGACAGCGGGACCGCAACTCAGTCCAGCGCCGCCGCCATCTCGTGAACCTTGCAGACCGTGCGCCAGTTGCGGACCGTCATCGCGACTCCCAGGGCCTTCTCCGCCCCCGCGGCGAGCCGGGAACGCCCGGCACCGGCCGGCAGATGCAGATAGAGAACGCTCCCGATCACGCGATACTGCTCCTCCGGCGCGCGCAGGCGTTCCAGCGACGCCACCGCGGCCTTGCCCGGTGTGTCCGACAGGAACCCGAGGTGCAGCAACTTCGGTTCGTCCGTCGCTTCCGGAAACGGGTTCTTCGCCATCGCGCGCTCGACGTCGCGGAGCGTCAACAACAACACCTTCGGCTCGAATCCACGCCGGCGTTTGATTTCCGCCCCGATCTTCTTCGTCAGCCGCGCGGCGCCGGCGTCGCTCGTAAACACCGCGTTCCCGCTCTGGATATAGGTGTGTACGTTGCGGCACCCCAGCGCTTCGAGCACGGCCACCAGTTCCTTCATCGGCAACACGCCGCTGCCGCCCACGTTGATCCCGCGAAACAATGCCACCTGTGCCGCCATGCTACTCCCCATAATCCGGCAACTCGATACTGTCGCGCAGATCGCGCCCGATGAAGAAGTTCGCAACCGCCGGGACCGCAAGCAAGCGCGTGACCAGATTGCGAAAGCGCAGGCCGAATGCGGACGCAGGCGCAAACGAGGACGCAAACTTCGCGGCGGACCGCTGCTTGCCACGCAGGAACGGCAGCATGCGGTCCTGGTACCGCGCGAACGCGGCTGCGTAGTCGCCGCGCGCGCGATGGAGTTCGCCCGCCAGCACATAGGCTTCAGCCAGCGCAAGCCCCGTCCCCTCTCCGGCGAGCAGCGAGACGCAGGCGGCCGCGTCGCCGATGAGCACCG
>DASUGO010000130.1:0-4262 GCA_036273975.1 Candidatus Krumholzibacteriia bacterium | reverse complement strand
GCTCGCCAATGTTGGCGCTGGCGCGTGGAATCCCGACCGAGACGCAAGACCCTGGATTCGCTTCTGCCTGTTGGCTCATCTTCGGCAGGCAATGACGGTCCAACGAAGAATGAATGAAACCGCACGGTTGTGGAGCGAGCTTGAGGTGTTCATCACCAATGAACGGTTGTACGAAAGAATGATCTACGCGCTGTATGAGGCCTCCATCGGACTCAAGGTACGAAGCGCCAGGTACCGCTCACACGCCGAGGTGTCATCGCAAATCGCGGCACGAGACCTTCGTATCCTGACCGAAAAGGGCTTTCTTGTCGCCAGGGGAGAAAAGCGTGGGCGCGTGTACATTGCGTCTCCCCGGCTCATAGAATTGCGAGACAAGACAAGAGAAATGCGCCTCCCAAATCCAACCCTGCTCGATTTGTTTGCTAACCGATAGCCTCAGGGGCGCCGGATACCGAGGCGGCGCATGACCTTCTGAAGGCTCGCGTGGTCGGCGAGCCCGAGGTCGGCGGCGGCGCGGGTCACGTTCCACTCCGCCGCCTCGAGCGCGGCCACCACGATGCGCCGCTCCGCCTCGATCTTGAGATCCTTGTAACTCCCCGACGTCACGGGTGGTGACGTTCCCCCGCGGATCTCGGCGGGAAGGTCCGCCGCTGTGATCACCGGTGCGTCGGTGGCGATGACGGCGCGCTCGACGACGTTGCGCAGTTCGCGCACGTTGTTGCGCCGCCACTCGTACGCCATCAGCGCATCCAGCGCGCTACGGTCGAAGCGCTTGCGGCGCACGCCGAAACGCGCGCAGATCGCCGCCAGGAAGTGTCCGGCCAGTTCGGGAATGTCGGAGCGGCGCTCGCTGAGCGGTGGCACGCGCAGCACGTGCACGTTGAGCCGGTAGAAGAGATCGCGGCGGAAACGCCCGCTCGCGACGTCGGCGTCGAGATCACGGTGCGTCGCCGCGATCACGCGCGTGTCGACGCGCAGTGTCGTCTCCGCGCCGAGGCGCGTGATCTCGTTCTGCTCGAGCACGCGCAGCAGCTTGGCCTGTACCGGGGCCGGGAGTTCCCCGATCTCGTCGAGGAACAGCGTGCCGCCGGAGGCGCGCTCGAACGCGCCGCGGTGGGCGCGGTTCGCGCCCGTGAACGCGCCGCGTTCGTGACCAAACAACTCGCTTTCGACCAGGTTCTCCGGCAGTGCCGCGCTGTTCACGGCGATAAACGGCCCGCCGGGACGCGTCCCGAGCCGGTGCAGCTCGTGGGCGACCACCTCCTTCCCGGTTCCGCTCTCGCCGACGATCAGCACCGTACTGGGGATGGCAGCCAGGCGGGCGATGTGCTCGCCGAGCGTGCGCATCGCCGCGCTGGATCCGATCAACGCGCTGTCCGCGCCGGTGTCGCGGCGGAGCGTCCTGACCTCGTCGCGCAACCGTGCGCGTTCCAGTGCGCCCTCGACCTCCCGCACCACGCGTTCCATGGATTCGGCCTTGTCGATGAAGCTCGCGGCGCCCAGGCGGATGGCCTGCGCGCAGCGGTCGTAGTTGCCCGTGCCGGTGTAGACGATGACCGGAATGTCGACGCCGTCGCGCGCGAGCGTCCGCAACACGTCGAAGCCATCGATGCCCGGCATCTCGAGGTCGAGCAGCATGCAGTCAACCGGGTCCCACGCGACGATGTCCAGCGCCTCGCGCCCGGACGTGGCGACGCGCGTTTCGAATCCGCCGAGGCGCTTGAGGTCGTACGCGTACTGCTCGGCCAGATTGCGCACGTCATCCACGATCAACACCCGGATCATTGCACCACCTGTAATCCCCGCGCCGCGGGCAGTTCGACGATGAAGCGGCTTCCCTGTCCCGGCTCGCTCTCCACGCGCAGCGTACCATCGAGGTCCATGACCAGGCGACGGACAATCGAGAGCCCGAGGCCGGTACCATCGGGCTTGGTGGTGTAGAAGTCGTCGAAGATGCGCTCGCGATCCGCCTCCGGGATTCCGCACCCGCTGTCCGTCACCGTGAGGCGCACACGCGATTGCCCGACGTCGCCGATGGCGGCGAGCGACGCCGTCACCCGTCCCGCGCCGTCCGCGATGCTGTCGAGCGCGTTGCCCACCAGGTTCTCGACGATGCGGCGCAGCGCCAGCGGGTCCGCGTCGACGAACACATCCGGCCCTTCGGCGCGCAGCGTGATGCCAGCGGGAACCGCCCGCGCGGCCACCACGCCGCGCACCACCTCGCCCAGATTGGTCCGCGGTCTCTCCCCACGGCGGGCGAGCCGCGCGTAGTTGGAGGCGAGTTCCTCGAGATACGCGATGCTGCCATCCAGCGTCGCGCGCCGCTCCGCGAAAACCCCCGCCACGGCGGCCGGATCCGCCTCGGCCTGTTCGTCCAGGTGCCGGAACACGTTACGGATGGGCGTGAGTCCGTTGCGGATGTCGTGGTTGACCTGCCGCGCGACCTCTCCCAGCGTGGCGCGGTGCTCGGCCTCGCGCAGCGCGGACGCGCTCTCGCGCAGCCGTGACGTCATGGCGGCCAGCGCGCGGGCGAGCACGCCGATCTCACCCGGCTGCGACGCGTCAAACGCGATTTCCGGACGCTCCAGATCGATCGCGCCCGCCTTGTCCGCCAGCGCGGCCAGCGGACGGCTGATGCGCGCGGACACCAGCAACGAAAACACCATCGCAACCACGCCGGCCAAAAGCGCCACCACCGCCACCCAGCGGTTGATGCTCGCGCGCAGCGCGCGCAACTCGGACACGTCGTGCGTGACCTGGATGGTTGCGCGCGCGGTTTCGGGGCCATCGAGCAGCGGGACCGGGATGCGGCGCGCGACCGCGTCGCCGACCACCGCGGAATCGCCCGGCAGCACCAGCGTGACGCGCATCGCATCCACGCGCGAAATATTGCCCACGAGCCGCGACTCCGCCTCGATGCCGCCCACCACCCAGAAGCGGCGCTTCGCGATCACCACCGAATCCACGCCCGCGAACGCGAGAAACGACGCATCGGCGGTACGCACGCGCACCAGCGCCGCGCCACCCACCTCCAGCAGCCGGCGCGGGAGGTCAGCGTCGACGCGATCGTAATCGTTGCGGAAGTGTCCCGAGCTCAGAATGCGGCCCTGCGCATCCTGGATCTGCAGCATCGAGAGACCCGCGAGGCGCATTGCGCCGCCGGCATAATCGATCAGGTAGCGCCGCTCGCCGCCGGCGTTGTCCACCGCGGCGCTGCGGAACGCGGTGTCGTCGGCCATGCGGTCGGTGATCGGCGCGAGCGCCGCCCGAATGCCGTCGCGCTCCGCCGCGAGATTGCTCTCGATCACACCGGCGAGCGCATCCACGCGGTGCTGGTATTGCGCCGCGAGACGGGCGGTCATTTCGTGGCGAACGACGAAGCCGAGCGCGAACACCGGCAGGACCGCGCCGGCGAGAAACCAGATCGCGAGGCGGGTGCGAAAGCTCATCGCGCTCCCGCTCCAGCCGGCACGATACGGATGGTTCCGAAGACGTCCCACTCCACCGCGAGGGCGGGATGCCCGACGACGACAAAGCGCCGCGCGTCGACCAGCGGGACGACCGACTGCGCAACGGGCGCATCGCCGGCGACGAGCCACGGCGCGGCGCGGAGCAGCGCGCGCGCGGCGCCGCACGGATCCGGGACGGGACTGGGGATTGAAGTGATGAAAATGAATCCGTCGCCGTGCTGCATACGGCTGCTCAGTTCAGATATGTCCACGCCCTTCGCAATCACGGCCATCCCGCCCACCGGCATCGGCACGGAACGGGCAAGGCCGGCGGCCGCGGCCGAGCGCGTGGTATCCATCGCGGCCAGCGCAACGATGCGCTCCGCGAGGTCGCGGGCGGTGGCGTCGCGCTCGTCGTAGTATACCGACGGCGCCCCGGTCCGCGCCGGCGCCGCCGGCAGGCGCCACGATGGCCACGCCGGCAGCGGTCCGCAGCCGTTCAGATCGGTGACCCACCACGCGGCGGACGCGGTGGCGCGGGTAACCGCCGCTCGCACCGAAAACGCGAGGTCCCGTTGCGTGACGGCGGCGAGCGCGTCCGGATGGGCGGACGAGAGGATGCTGCGTACCCGCGCTGGCGAGAGCAACAGATACGTGCGATCGAACGGCAACGCGGCGGTCTTCATTCCGAGGCTGGACGCGTAGGCGGCGACCGAAGAATCACCCACCGTCATCACACCGGCGCCGCGCAGCGCGTCGCGCGGGTCCATGTGTGCGCGGGTTGCAAATGTGACGATCGGCGCCGCGGTACCC
>DASUGO010000129.1:0-13496 GCA_036273975.1 Candidatus Krumholzibacteriia bacterium | reverse complement strand
CGATACCATCGACCTCGAAGCGTTGCGCGACCACCTGGCGGCGATGGGCTACGACGCGCTGCCGGTGGTGGAAGAAGCGGGGCAGTTCGCGGTGCGCGGCGCGATCGTCGATGTGTTCGACCCCGCGTGGGATCATCCGGCGCGCATCGAACTGGAGGGCGACGAAATTGCGTCCATGCGGTCGTTCGACCTCGACACGCAGCGCTCCATTCAGGCGCTCCAGTCCTGCACCATTCTGCCGGCCTCCAGTGTTCCCCTGGACGACGCGGCCACCGCGCACCTGCGCGCGTACCTCACCGAGCGCGGGTTCGACCGGGAGCTCGTCGAGCGCATCGCCGACGAGGCCGAGCACTCGCTGTCGTCGTATGTGTGGCGCCGCTACGCACCCGCGCTCGGCATGACCGGTTCGCTGCTCGACTACTTTCCCGAACCGCCGGTGATCTGGTTTACCGACGGCGAGGGGGTGAACCGCGCGCTGGCGAACCTCGCCCGCGAATTCGAACGCACGGCGTCGCGTCCCGAAGACGAGTACCCCGCGCTCGCGCTCGAAGACTACGTCCACCCGCTTGACCACGGCCGCGCGCACGCGGCGCCGGTGGTCATTCACTGGCCGCTCGCCGACGCACCCGCCACCGACCCGGACACCGCGGTGCTCGCGCCGCCGCGCGACGGCGAGACGATGCTGCGCTTCCTCACCAGCGAACACCCGAGCGTGGTCGGCAAGCTCGACCCGCTGTTCACACGCATTCGTTCTCTGCGCGCGAAACACGTGGACGTGATGATCTATTCCGAGACGCCGACGCAGCGCGACCGCCTGGCCGACCTGCTCGGCGAGGAGGAAGAGGCACTGGTGCACCTGCCGGTGGGATGGATCGCGAGCGGGTTTGTGTGGGAGCAGGCCGGGATCGCGATTCTCACCGACCACCAGATCTTCAACCGCATGCTGGCGCGGCCGCGCAAGCGGCGCGCGAAGCGGCGCGTGGCGGCGTTGCGCACCGAAAGCCTGCGCTCCGGCGACTACGTGGTGCATGTCGACTACGGCGTGGGCCGGTTCATCGGTTTGGAAAAGATAGGTGCCGACGGCGACACCACCGAGTGCCTCGCCATCCGCTTTGACGGCGACGACCGCATCTTTGTCCCGCTGGATCAGATGCACCTGGTCGAGAAATACATCGGCCGCGAGGGCGTCGAGCCGCGCCTCGACCGGCTGTCGGGCAGCCGCTGGCAGGCCACAAAGGAACGCGCGCGCAAGGCCATCGAGGACATCGCGCGCGACCTGCTGCAGGTGTACGCGCAGCGCGAGATCGCGAAGGCGCACGCATTCGGGCCCGACACGCAGTGGCAGCGCGAACTCGAGGCGTCGTTTCCGTACGAGGAAACGCCGGACCAGATCACCGTGACGCGCGCGGTCAAGGAAGACCTCGAGAGCGACCGGCCCGCCGACCGCCTGATTTGCGGCGATGTCGGGTTCGGCAAGACCGAGGTCGCCATCCGCGCCGCGTTCAAGGCGGTCGCGGAGGGCAAACAGGTGGCGGTGCTCGTGCCGACCACGTTGCTCGCGTTTCAACACCAGCGGACGTTCGGCGAACGCATGCAGGCGTTTCCGGTCCGCATCGCCACCCTGTCGCGCTTTGTGAGCGCGGCGGAACAGAAGAAGACCATCGCCGGACTGCGCGAGGGGACCATCGACCTGGTCATTGGAACCCACCGGCTGCTGTCGAAGGATGTCGCGTTCAAGGATCTGGGGCTGCTCATTGTCGACGAGGAGCACCGCTTCGGCGTGAAGCACAAGGAGCGTCTCAAGCAGATGGCGCAGAACGTGCACGCGATCACGCTCACCGCGACGCCGATTCCACGCACGCTGTACATGTCGCTGTCCGGGTTGCGCAAGATCGCGCTCATCGAGACGCCGCCGCGCAATCGACATCCCGTCAAGACGGAGGTCACCGCGTTCGACGAGGAAACCATCGCGCGCGCCATCTCCGAGGAGATCGGCCGCGACGGACAGGTGTTCTTCGTGCACAACCGCGTGCAGTCGATCTACTCGATGAAGGCGTTCCTCGAACGCCTGCTGCCGGGCGTGCGCTTCGGCGTCGGGCACGGGCAGATGGCCGAGGGCGAACTGGAAGACGTGATCATCGATTTCATGAACCGCAAGTTCGACGTCCTCATTGCCACGATGATCATCGAGTCCGGGCTCGACTTCCCCAACGTCAACACGCTGATCATCAATCGCGCCGACCGCTTCGGCCTCGCGCAGCTGTATCAGTTGCGCGGACGCGTGGGGCGCAGCGAGCGGCAGGCCTACGCGTACTTCTTCGTGCCGCGGCAGATTTCGCTGACACCGAACGCGGTCAAGCGGTTGCAGGCGATGGAGGAGTTCGAGGAACTGGGCAGCGGGTACCGGCTCGCGATGCGCGATTTGGAGATCCGTGGCGCCGGCAACGTGCTCGGGGTGGAGCAGCATGGTCACGTGGCCGCGGTCGGGTTCGAGCTGTACTGCAAAATGCTCAAGGAGACCGTCGACGAGCTGCGCGGCGAGAGCCACGACCAGTCGCCCCCGTGCCGGGTCGAGGCGCCGTACAACTGCTACATTCCGGACCGGTTCGTTCCCGACGCCGACGAGCGGATGATGCTCTACAAGCGCTTCGCCCGCATGACCGACCCGGATGAGGTCCCGGCGATGGAGGCCGAGCTGGCCGACCGGTTCGGCGAAATCCCGCCACCGGCCCGGGCGCTGCTCGACCTGGCGGCCATCAAGCTGATGGCCCAGTCGCTGGGGATCGTCCTGGTCCAGATGCGCGATCCGGGCCACCGGCTCGGGACCCGCGGCGGCGCCACGGCCCCCCGCGGGGAGGCAAATCTGGAATTTGCCCCGGGAAAAACCCTGACTCCCGAGGGATATGCGCGACTTTCGGAAACTTTTGGGCGCCGGATCTTGTTTAAGGCGGGGAAGACGCTCGCGGTCAGTTTGATCGGGTTGCCTCCGGCACGGCTTCCGGATGAGGTGAAGAACCTGTTGCAAGTGGCGCGCTTCTCAAGTAATATCAATACCTTACCAAGCCGTTAGCACGAATTCCCCGCCCGAACACCACCGGTTGGAAAGGAGTCTCGTTCGATGAGGTTTGCACCGTCGTTGCTTGGGTTCGCCCTGATCGCGTCAGTCGCGGTTACGGGGTGCTCCAAGCGGGAAGATTTGAAGGTCGCGGAATTCCGTGACCGCTCCATCACCGTGGCGGAGTTCGAAGACGCCTACGCCCACGTCGACCCGACGTACCTGCCCAAGGCGAGCGGCATGGAGGGACGCAAAGAGTTCCTCACCACCATGCTGAACAAGGAAGTCATGGCCTACAAGGCCGACGAGCTCGGTTACGACAAGGATCCGGCCGTCCAGCAGGGCATGGAAGGGTTCGAGCGGATGACGCTCCAACTCGGTTATCTCAAGCGCGCGGTCGCCGACAAGGTCACGGTGACCGATGCCGAACTCAAGAAGTACTACGAGAACACCGGCGTTACGCTCAACGTGAAGCAGATCCTGATGGACACGTCAGAGCAGGCCGAGGAGGCATACGCCGCCCTCAAGGAGGGCATGGACTTTGACAGCGCGTGCCGCCAGTTCTCCAAGGCCGAAGACGCCGAGGATGGTGGGCTCGTGGTCACGGCGTCGTTCGGCACGCTGATCCCGGATCTGCAGGACCCGCTGTTCGCGTTGCCGGTCGGTGGATTCACCGAGCCCATCTACACGCCGCAGGGCTGGGTCATTGTGAAAGTCCTCAAGCGCAACGACCCGCCTCAGAAGAAGCCCTACGAAGAGGCAAAGGAACAGGTCGAGAAGGAAGTGCAGCGCAACAAGGAAGCCGTCGCGCTGAACAAGTTCACCGAGAAGCTGCGCGATGACTACGGCGTGGTGTGGAACTACGACACCATTGCGATCGTGTTCAACGCGCTGCCGCCGGATCGCGCGTTCGAAACCGCGCCGCGCCGCTCGGACGAAGTCTATCCGCTCCTGCTCTTCGATCCGGCCGACTACGACAAGCCCATCGTGAGCTATCAGGGCAAGTCCATCACCGTGAAGGACTTCTCGGACTTCTACGACCAGGCGTCCTTCTTTACCCGACCCCGTCAGAGCTATCGCTACGGCGGCATCCGCTCGTTCCTGACCGAACGCATCATGAACGAGATTGCGGTCGACATCGTCCGCAAGTCGGATATCGCGCAGGATCCGGAGGTCAAGCGGGTAATCGATGCCAAGCGGGAAGAGTTGATGGTGGGGCTGCTGTATGACGACATGGTCAACAAGCAGACGGTCGTGACGGCCCAGGACATCCAGAATTACTACAACGACAACATCGTCAAATTCCAGACGCCGGAGAAGCGCAAGTTCGGTGTCGTTCTTGCCGGAGACATCGAGACCGCGCAGCAGGCGTACGTTGAACTCAAGGCGGGCAAGCCGGTGCGCACCGTGGCGCTGGCGTACTCGATCGACGAGGACACCAAGGAGACGCTGGGCGAGACCGGCGAGCTGTCGCACGGTGAGCAGCCGGAGATCGACGCCGTCGGCTTCTCGATGCAACGGGTCGGCGACGTTTCCGAGCCGTTCCAGACCTCGCGGGGCTGGATGGTGCTCAAGCTGGTTTCACGCACCGACGCGCGCACCTTCACGCTCGAAGAGGCGAAGGGGCGCGTGGAAGCCGCGTTGCGACAGATCAAGAACGACCAGCGTCTGCAGGAACTGCTGGCCAAGTGGAAGGAAGAGTACGCTGTGGTGATTCACGAGGACAACCTCGCGAAGGTGAAGATCACCGAACGCTCAGCCGCCGAAGTCCCGGCCAAGAAGTCGCGGCAGGGATAACGCACGAACTGCCGGTGACGTTTGTGAGGCACGAATTTGTGCGCAAGATAGGGGGCCACGTGCCCCCTGTCTTGTTGGTGGCGCTGGCGGCGCTCGCGCTCGCGGGTTGCGAGCGCCGCGACGTCGGCGGGACCCCGCGCGATCCCGGCCCGGTTGTGGCGAAGGTGAACGGCCGCCCGCTGTACCAGATCGACCTCGACGCCTATCTTCCTACCGAAGAGACCAACGCGCTCACCGCCGACGAACGGAAGACCTACTTCGACCGCTGGGTCGCCACCCAGCTCCTGTGCGAGGCCGCCGAACGCGACGGCATGGGTCTCTCTGCGGAAATCGACCGTAAGATCGAACAGTACAAGAAGGATCTGGTGGCGGATCGCCTGGTGGAGGATGTTCTGAAGGCAAAGGCCATCGTGACCCGCGACGAGGTGATGGCGTACTATCGCGCGCACAAGGACGAGTACAACCTCGAGGTGCGCGTGAGTCATATCCTCACCAACTCCATCGAGGATGCCGAGGAAGCGCAGACGATGTTGCGTACGCGGCCCTTCTCGTGGGTGGCCCGGCAGATGTCGGTCGACAAGCACACCGGTGCCGGCGGCGACCTGGGTTACCTGTCCAAGGGCAACATGCTCCCCGAGTTCGAGAAGGTGGTGTTCAAGATGCGCGTCGGAGAGGTGAGTGACATCATCGAATCCGAGTTCGGCTATCACCTGCTGAAGCTCACCGACGTGCGCACGCTCGCGGCCGAGCCGCCGTTCGAGGCCATCGCCCCCGAGATTTCGCGGCAACTGCTGCTGCAGAAACGGGTCGCGGTCTACGATAGTCTGATTGCATCGCTGGTGGCGCAGGCCAATATTGAAGTGGTGGATCCGGGCCTCCAGTACGCCATCGAAGTGGCCGATTCGGTGCGCGCGCTGCAGCCTCAGGGCACGCCGGTTCCGGGCGCGTTCACGAGCGCCATCCCCGAGCCGGGAGACGGCCGGCATCGCGCCGACGCGCCGCTGGATTCGACGAACGAAGGAGACATGGAGTGAAGTACGCAGCGCGCCTCGGCGCGACGGTTTTCGTGGCGGCGGTGTTGTTGTTGCCGCGCTTCGGCGTTTTCCCCGCGCGCGCGCAGGATGTCATCGACCGCGTCGTCGCGGTGGTCGACGACGAAGCCATCTTTCAGAGCGACGTGGAAACCGCCGTGCGCCAGTACATGTTCCAGCAGGGCGCATCCAGCGTCACGCCCGAAGAGCGCGAGAAGATGTTCAAGGAGGCGCTCGAGAGTCTCATCGATGACCGCCTGGTGATCGCGCAGGCGGGACGGCTGGGCATCGATGTGCCGTTCTCGGATGTCGAGGCGCAGGTCAACAAGACCATCGAGGAGAACAAGAAGGCGCTCGGCGGCGAAGAGGCGCTCGAACGCCAGCTGGAGGCCGAGGGGCTGACGCTCGACCAGCTCAAGAAGCTCTACCGGACGCAACTGCGCAACCGCATGCTCGTCGAGCGCGTGTTGCAGAAGGAGATGTCGCGCGACCGCGGCGAGGTCACCGAGGAAGCCCTGCGCAATTTCTATGAGCGCAACAAGGACAAACTGCCGCAGCGGCCCGAAGTCGTCCATCTGCGCACCGTTTTCCTGGGCTTCGAATCGTCTTCCAAGGCGGTCGCGGCCGCGCGCGACAAGGCCAGTGCGCTGCGGATGCGCATCATCAACGGCGAGGACTTTGCCGAAGTGGCGAAGGCCGTGTCGGAGGATCCGAGTTCGTCGCTGGGTGGTGACCTGGGCTGGGTGCGTCCGCAGGATCTGCGCGAGCCGGCGTTTGCCGCCGCGGTGTCGTCGATGGACATCGGACAGGTCAGCGAGCCGGTGCTGACCGTGTATGGCTACCACCTGATCGAAGTCACCGACAAGCGCCCGGAGAGCGGTGAAGTCCACATCCGGCACATCCTGATCCGTTCCACCCCGAGCGACGAGGACATCCAGGCGGTGTTCGCATCCGCCAACCAGATCTACGAGGACGCAAAGTCAGGCGCGGATTTCGATTCGCTGGCGGCCAAATACAATACCGATCCGGCCGCCGATGCCTACGGCGATCTGGGCTGGTTGCGCGTGTCCGAGCTTCCGGAGTTCTTCCGCGACGTGCTGTCCAACATGAATCCGGGCGACGTGAGCCAGGTGCTGCGCGAATCGACCGGCTTTCGCATCGTCAAGTTGCTCGCGCGCGAGCCCGAACGGCCCTACGAGTTCACCGAAATCATCGATGACCTGACCAAGCTCTACGAACAGGATCGCTTCGGCAACAACTACCAGGCCTACGTCGACGAACTGCGCAAGAAGTTCAACGTCGACATCCGCATCTAGGTCTTACTGCGGTTTGCGCAGCAACGTGTAGGTGGCAAACAGATCCGCCTGCAGATCCATCTGCTCCGCCCATCCCAGCGCCCCACCCATCGCGCGCGCCGCCGCGTTGTCGTCCATGTCATACGCGATCACGGCAAATCCCACGCGTTCGTAGAGTTCCCGTGGCCACGGTGAGCGCCCGTCGGCCCAGTGCTTGTACTTTTCGCCGGGTTTCGACGGCGCGGGGGCGAGGTTGTAAATCAGCGCGAAACCGCCGGGTTTGAGCAGATCGAACATGGTCCGCACGTAGGTCTCGTCGTCCACCTTGAGCTGCACGAGCAGTTTGGGGTCGACCGGTTGCTCGGGGTGGATGTATCCGCGCTTGAGCGTATTCTTGGACACGAATACGTCGTAGCCGCCGCCGACGGCGCCGGTCACCGCGACCTCGGACGGAAACGCACCAAACACCAGGCGGAGATTGCCCGCGGGTCCGGGATTGGCCGCGTCACAACGCGGAATCGCACCGGTGTCGCCGGGCTCGGAATAGATCGCCCGCAGCAGAGGGTCCACTTCGATGCCGGTGACGTCGGCGCCGAGCGCCGCGAGCGCGCGCAGCTGGCCGATGGTTCCGAATCCAAATTCCACCACGCGCAGGCCCGCCGCGCTCTTGACGCCCGCACGGCCAAGGATTTCGAGCGGACGCACAAACGCGACCGGCGTTCCGTAGCGCGTGTAGTAGAAGAACTGTTCCGGAATCTCGGTCTCCTCGAAGCCCGCACGCGTGTCTTCGCTCAGCGCCGATGCCTGTTCGACGGTCATCGCCTCGCGCGTGGTCTTGTTGTAGTAGACCGTGCGGGTATCGACGTGGGGCAGGCACGCAATGGCCGCGAGAAATTCTTTCGCCAGCGGAGCCGTCACCTGTGGCTTCATCGCCGCCGCTTCCTGCAGCATCCTGTCGACACCGGCCGGTGCCGGCGCGGCGGTCTGGGTTGCCAGGGCCAGTGCCAGTAGCACGCATGTTTGTAGCATCAATGTCTCCCGGGTTGGTGTGGGTTGCGCCGAATCTCTCACTGGCGTGACGGAGCCGCAAGAGCATACGTTCGGAACCCTGCCTTCGTTGCGCGGTAGCGGGAAACGGCGTGCTTCTGCTAGATTGAATGCATGCGTGTCACCAGTGCGAAACCGTTCATCGCCGTCACCTCGGGTGACCCGGCCGGTGTCGGGCCGGAGATCGTCGCCCGGCTGTTCGGCCGCTTCCGGCCGGCGGGCTCGGTGGCGCTGGTCATCGGCGCGCCGGCGCTGTTCAAAAAATGGGGACCCCGGTTTGGATTCCAGCCCGCGGTGGCCGCCTCGTTCGACGAGGCGCGGGCGCTGGTTGAAGGCGCCCCGATGTCGCGCCGGCCCCGGATGGTGCTTCTCGACACCGGTGTCCGCGGCGCGGTCCCGGTGGGCCGGGACAGTGAGGCGGGCGGGCGTCACGCCGGCGCCGCGATCATGATGGCCATCGAGCTGGCAAATAATCATTCAGTCGCGGCCATCGTGACCCCGCCGGCATCGAAGAAGGCGTTGAATCTAGGGCACTTCGACTTCGCGGGGCACACGGAGATGTTGGCGCGCTACTTGAATGCCCCGGACTGCCAGATGATGATGGCGCGGCGCGACCTGCGGGTGATTCCGTTCACCCGGCACGTTCCGATTGCCGAGGTGGCGGCTCTTGTGACGCCGAGGCGGCTGGAGACCTGCATCCGGGTGACGGTCGAGGCGCTGAGGACGGATTTCAGGATCCCCCGGCCCCGGATCGCGGTGGCGGGGCTCAACCCGCACGCCGGCGAGGATGGTGTGATCGGCACCGAGGACCGCGATATCATTCGGCCTCTGGTGGAGCGGTTGCGCGCGGAAGGCATGGACGTGAGCGGGCCCCATCCGGCGGACGCGATGTTTCAGTCGGCGCCGCTCGCGGCCCGGGCGGCGGCCGCGCCGCGCGGCGCGACCGCGAAGACCGGCCGCTGGACCACGCGCCCGCGATCTGCGCGGTATTACGATGCGTACATCGCGATGTACCATGATCAGGGGCTGGTGCCCTTCAAGATGCTGGCCCAGCGCCGCGGCGTGAATGTCACGCTGGGGTTGCCGGTCCCGCGCACATCGGTGGACCACGGAACCGCGTACGACATCGCGGGCCGCGGGATCGCCGAACCGGATTCGTTGCTCGAGGCGTACCGCCTGGCGGAAACGCTGATGGCGCCGCCGCGCAAAGGCAGAAAATGAGCGAAGCACCCCGCGAAGACCGTTCCGTCATCGGCGTCTATCACCTGGTGAAGACGTACCGGGAGCAGAACGCGCTCGACGACGTCAACTTCTCCGTCGCCAACGGCGAGTTCGTGTTTCTGGTCGGGCCGAGCGGCGCGGGCAAGAGCACGCTCCTGCGCATGATCTACATGGACGAGTATCCCACCAGCGGACAGGTCGTGGTGGGCTCGTTCGTTTCCACGCGCATGAAGCGCAAGGACATCCCGTTCCTGCGCCGCCGCGTCGGCATCGTCTTCCAGGACTACAAGCTGCTCGATGACCGCAACGTGTTCGACAATGTCGCGGTGGGCATGCGCATCGTTGGTGCGTCGCCCTTCGCCATCAAACACCGCGTGACATCGCTGTTGAACGAGGTCGGGCTCTACCACAAGCGCTTCGAGAATCCGGAGGTGCTCTCCGGCGGCGAGCGCCAGCGCGTTGCGATTGCCCGCGCGCTGGTCAATCACCCGGTGATCCTGCTCGCCGACGAGCCCACCGGAAACCTCGACCCGGATTCCGCGGAGGATATTCTGCGTCTGTTGTTCAAGATCAACAGCGGCGGCACCGCGGTACTCATGGCCACGCACGACCACTCCTTCGTGCAGAACTTCGGTCAGCGCATCATCCACCTGCGCGACGGCAAGATCTTCGAGGATCGCACCACCGGACTGGTTGGCAACCTCAGCGATCGCCTCGAGGCGGTGCGGCTGGACCGGGAACGTCACCGCCGTGTTGAGCGCGAACTGAAGCGCCAGCGCGCCCACACCCTTGCGCCCACGCGCACCCACGAGTAACCCCATGCTGCGCCGCTGGTCATACATCTTCGATGAAGCCCTCCGCACCGTCAGCCGGCACAAGGGTTTGACGTCGATCTCGGTCATCATCATGAGCCTGTCGCTGCTGATGCTGGCGGTGTTTCTGCTCGCCACCGACAACCTGCTCAAGCTGGTGGGCGAGGCGCAGAGTGAGATGAAGCTGTACGTTTATCTGGCCGACGGCACCGGACAGAGCGCGACCGAGCAACTGCACGCGCAGATTCTCGGTCAACATGAAGTCGAATCCGTGACGTTTGTGTCGCGCGAGGAGGCCCTCGCCGACTTCCGCCAGCAGCTCGGCGATGACGCGGAAATGCTGTCGGCGCTGCGCACCAACCCGCTGCCGAATTCGTTCTGGGTGCGGCCCAAGCCGGAATTCAAGACGCGCGACAGCATGGTCGTGCTGGCGGAACGCATCCAGGCGATGCGCGGGGTCGAAGAGGTGCGCTACGGCAAGGAGTTCCTCGACAAGTTTGCGTCCATCGTGCGCGGCATCTACGCGGTGGATATCGTGGTTGGCTTCATCGTGATCCTGTCCGCGGTGTTCATCATCGCCAACGCGGTGCGGCTCACGGTGATCAGCCGCAGGAAGACCATCGAAATTCTCAAGCTGGTGGGTGCCACCAACCCGTTCATCGTGGCGCCGTTCATCATCGAGGGCGCGTTCCAGGGTGGTGTGGCCGCCGTGCTGTCGCTGCTCTTGCTGCGGCTCATCACCGAGATCAGCCGCAACGCGATTCCCGATCTGTCGTTTTTCTCGGTGGAGAAATCGCTGGTTTATATGGCGACGTGCGTGGCCATCGGCTCCATCGGGAGCTTCATGGCGCTGCGGCGCTATCTCCAGATGCGATGAAGGTGCTGCAACACAGAAGCCGATTCCTGCTCAATCTCCTCGCCGCCGCGGTCCTCGTGCTGGGTGCGGCCGGCGGCGCGCTTTCGCAGTCCGGCGACGACGTGAACGCCAAGCAGAAGGAGCTGGAGCGCATCCGCAAGGAGATCGAGGCGCACCGCGCCCAGTCCAAAAAGCTCCAGTCGAAGGAAAAACAAACCCTCAGTTCACTCTCCAGTCTCGACAAGGAAATCGATCTCTCGCGCAAGTACGTCAGGCGGCTTGACGAACAGCAGGGCGCGCTCGAGGAGCGCGCGGGCGATCTCCGGGTTCAGATTGGCGGCAGCGAAATCGTCCTCTCGCAGCAGGAGGAGGCGCTGGCGGCGCGGTTGCGGCAGATGTACAAGCATGATCCGAAGTACCGTTGGGAGATCGTGCTGGGCGCGGCGAGCATCGACGAAGCGCTGACGCGCTACCAGTTCATGAAGCTGATCGCCGCGCAGGACGCGCGCCTGGTGGGTGAGTTCCGCGACAGCAAGCGCCGCCTCGAAGAGGAATCGGCGAAACTTGCGGAATCGCTGCAGCAGGTGGCGGAGGTGAAGGCGGCGCGGGAAGAGGAAAGCAAGAACCTCGAGAGTTCCAAGAAGAAGCGCCAGGTGGTGCTCGCGCAGATCCGAAACGAAAAGGCGCAGCACACCAGCGCGATCAAGGAACTGGAAAAGGCGGAGGCCGAGGTGCAGTCGCTGATCGACGAGATCGTGCGGCGGCGCGTGAACGACAAGGACCTGCCGCCCAGCGGCGAATTCGCCGCGATGAAGGGACGACTCCCGTGGCCGGTTAACGGCAAGGTGATCCGCGGATTCGGCAAGCACACGCACCCGAAGTACGGCACGGTCACGATGAACAACGGACTCGATATTCAGGCGCCGGGTGGCACGCCGATCATCGCGGTTGCGTCCGGCGTGGTGGAGTTCGTCGACTGGATCGACGCGTTCGGCAAGTGCGTGATCCTGAACCACGGCGGCGGCTACTACACGCTCTACGCGCACGTCGCCACCACGATGGTCTCGCAGGGGCAGAAGATCACGCGCGGCCAGGCCATCGCCGAGGTCGGCGACACCGGTTCGCTGGAAGGGTACGTCTGCCACTTCGAAGTCCGCCAGGCGCGCAAGGCGCTCGACCCGGCCCAGTGGCTGGGCAGGAAACCGAGTTCGTGACCGGCCGCAATCGACCGCGCACGCGGGTTGCGCTATACTCCGGCCATGCCACCGAAAGCTCAGGAAGACACGCGGCCGCTGCCCGCGATTGATCTCGAACAGCCCCAGGCATCGGCGTATCTCGGCTCGCTCGAGCGCGGGAATATCCCGCCGCTGTTATTCGCGGGACCCGAGGGTTCGGGCAAGGAATTCGCCGCCATCGACTTTGCGCGGCGGCTGCAGTGCGAGAACGATAAGCCGTGTCGCCTCGATGGACCAAAGTGCGTGTCCTGCCTGCGCGCGTCGGTTCTGGAGCACTCCGGCATCCACCTGGTGTATCCCACGCCGACGCAGGGTTCCAACGAGGACGAAGACGGTGATGTCACCGACATCGCCAAGATCCTCGAGGTCAAGCGTCGCGACATCTTTGCCAGCGAGACCTTCTCCAAGAAAACATCCATTCGCATCGCGCGCGCGCGCGCGGTGATCCAGCGCGCCAACACCAAACCGTTCGACGCGCGCTACCACGTGTTCATCTTCGTCGATGCCCACGCCATGCGCGAAGAGGCGCAGAACGCGCTCCTGAAGCTGGTGGAGGAGCCGCCGGCGCACGCCGCCGTGATCTTTGTGACGCCCAACCAGGAAGCGATGCTGTACACGATCCGCTCGCGTTGCCAGCGCGTGCGGTTCTTCCCGCTCAAGCGTCCCGTGCTGGAACGAATCCTGACCGGCTACTACGGTGTCGACGCCGCCGGGGCGAGGCGCGCGGCCGCGCTGGCGCAGGGTTCGGTGACCCGCGCCCGCGCGCTCCTGGATAGCGCGGACCTCGGCGACCGCGATGCCGCCCTCGGACTGGTAACGGGCATCGCGAAGGAATCCGAGTCGTGGCTGTTCGCGCAGGCGCTCATCGGCGCGCGCGGTGCCAAACGCGAGAGTGTCGCGCGCGTGCTCGACGAGATGGTGGTGATCTTGCGCGACGCGATGATGGAAGACGCCGAACTGGTGGTCAACGGCGACATCGCCCAGGACATCGAACGCGTCGCGGCCCTGTGGGGCCGCACCAGCCTTCCGCGCGCCATCGAGCTGGTGCAGGAGACGCGCGGCCAGGTGTTTTTTGCCAATGCCAACATCGACGGGGCGCTGGCGGATCTGTTCTTGAAACTCAAACGGCTGCAATAACCTCAAAAGA
>DASUGO010000128.1:0-8276 GCA_036273975.1 Candidatus Krumholzibacteriia bacterium | reverse complement strand
CCGCTGCCGTCGGTAACCGCGGCACGGGCCTTTTCGATGAGCGCAGGGCTCGCGGCTTCAACGGTCACGCCCGGCAGCACGGCGCCGGTCGCGTCCTTGACCTCACCCGCGAGAATGGCTTGCGCCGCTGCGACGCGAGGGGACGACCCCGACTAGTCCGAACAACAGAACACATCTGGCAAGTGTACGCATGGTGACCTCTTGGCGGTTCGTGGCCTCTTTGTCGTACCAAGCCAGCGACGGGACATATCAGCGCCAGTCACGACTACTGTCAAGGGTTACTGAACAGGTTGTCAACAACGTGAGAGGATAGTCGGTATTGGCGCGTGGGGATAGTTGGAGCAGCAGCGAGGAGCAGCAGCGACCGAGAGGGGCGGGCGGGAGTCACATACCTGGGATCGTCAGAAGTCGGCTATTCTCTTCGCGTTCGAGGTTTGCTGGGCGCCGGCTCGCGCGCCGCTTTGCCTCGGCGGTTCTCGGTCATCTTCGAGACGGAGGGTTGATTCGTGAGTACGCACCATCGCTCGTTCCTTCTTGCTTCGCTCCTGCCGGCATTCCTGCTCGTCAGCGCATTCGCTGTCGTTCAGGCTCAGAATGCTGGATCGCCGCCGGCCGGCCGCTGGTCTGATCCTGCCACCTGGCCCGGCAAGAAAGTGCCCGCCAAAGACGACGTGGTCACCATTGAGAAGGATATGAACGTCGTCCTCGACGTCAGTCCGCCGGCGCTGCGCAGTGTCACGATCAACGGCAAACTGAGCTTCGCTGATAACAAGGACCTCGAACTGACAACCGAGTGGGTCATGGTGCACGGGGAACTGGAAATCGGCACCGAAGCCAGACCCCACACGCGCAAGGCGACCATTACCCTCACCGACAACCTCAAAGGTGAGGATATGAGTGGAATCGGTGGAACGAATGACCGCAGCGACCGCGGGATCATGCTCATGGGCGGAACCCTGAGCCTGCACGGTAACCGGACGAACTCCTGGACCAAGCTGTCTCGGACCGCCGACGCAGGCAGCAACTCGATTGAAGTCCTGAACGCCGCCGGCTGGCGGGTTGGCGACGAGATCGTCCTCGCGTCGACGGATTACGATCCCCGGCAGGCCGAGCGGCGCACCATTTCCGCCATCCGTGGCAATACGATCACGCTCGACAAGAAACTGGACTACATGCACTTCGGCAAGATCACCTTCGACGTGGATGAACGCGGCGAAGTCGGCATGCTGACACGCAATGTCCGTATCCAGGCGTCGGCCGACGCGGCGGAAGCGCCGTTCTACGGCGGGCACGTGATGGCGATGGGCGCGAGCAAGATGTTTGTCGAGGGCGTCGAGTTCAATCGCATGGGCCAGAACCTGACGCTGGCCCGGTACCCGATCCACTGGCATCTGGTCGGCGATGCCAAGGGGCAGTACATCAGGAACGCCGCGATCCACGACACCTACAACCGCTGCGTTACCGTGCACGGCACGAACAATCTGCAGGTTGAGAACAATGTGACCTACAACACCGTCGGTCACTGCTTCTTCCTCGAAGACGGCATCGAGACCGGCAACCAGTACGTCCGCAACCTGGCGATCCAGACCAAGTGTCATACGTCCAAGCCCTGCGACCCGACCAACCTCGCCCCGTTCGGATCGAGCTCGGACGGCTTGAACTTCAAGACCACCGGCCAGGACTCCAAGGATGTCCTGATCCCTTCGGATAACACGGTGTCGTCTTTCTGGATTACCAATCCGGAAAACACCTACCGCGACAACGTGGCCGCGGGTTCCGACGCGACAGGTTTCTGGTTCGCTTTCCCGGAGCATCCGACGGGTAAGTTCGAAGGCACGGAGATCAGCAAGGCCACCTGGCCGCGTCGCACGAAGTTCCGCGAGTTCAAGGGCAACGTCGCCCATTCGAACTTTGACAGTTTCATGGGTGACCGCGCCCCCAGGGCCGATGGCAAATTCGCCGTCGGCGGGTATGTTGCCAATGTCAATCCCGCTGACGCGAACAGCCCTCTAGCGGAGTCGGTCGTCGAGGATTTCACCAGCTACAAGAACCGCAATAGCGGCATCTGGGCGCGCGGTGAGTTGCGCCTCTACAAGAACCTGAAGATGGCCGATAACGGAATTGGCTTCACGCAAGCGTCCGGCAACTTCGGTCAGTCCGCCTATACGTCACGGGTGGTTGACTCGCTGTTCGTGGGCGAGACCGAGAACATCGGCAACCCCAAGACGGATGCGGAAAAGGCGGCAGGTCGCAGCTTGCCGCACCCCGAAGTCGCGGATTTCCCGATCCGCGGCTACGAGTTCTATGACTACCATCATGAACTGGACAACAACACCTTCGTGAATTACCAGGACAACGCCACCCGCAAGACGGGAGCGATCTCCTACCTGCTGTTTACCAGCTTCGGCATGAGCTCCAACAACACCGTGCAGCGCTCGAAATTCATCAACGCCAAGCCGGTGTACTTCCCGCCGATCGACAACAGGTGGAGCAACGATGATTACGGCAACACGGTCTACAAGACCTCGGTGTTCAACGACAAGGACGGCACCATCACCGGTGTCCCCAATTCGTACATCGTCAACATCACCGGAATCGACATCGACGAAGCCTGCGAGGTCAAGCCCACCTGGAACGCCGCGGTGTGCAAGGGCGATATCGGGCGCATGAGTGTTGGCGGCGGCGGCGGCGCTGTTGGGTTCGGTGGATTCGGCGGCGCTCGTGGCGGTGGTGCTCCAAGAGCCGGCGGTCCGGGCGCCGCGGGTCCTGGTGCCGCTGCTGGTCGTGGCCGCGGACCTGCTGCTGCACCCGTTGCCTTTGCTATCGCCCCAGGTGGTGGTCGAATCAGAGGTACCGCTGCACCGGCAGGGCCGCCAGTCGTTCTCAGCCGCAATGGCAAGGACTTCACCGCCAACGGTGAAACCAACGTACGAGCGGGCACCGAGTACAAGGTAACCACCGAAAGGCCGTCCCTGACCCTCAACGTGAAGGAACTGGATGCCGGTTCGTGGGTGATGTTCGAGCTGCCGGGATTCACCACTGCAGCGTCGGGTACGGAGCAAAGCAGCCTGGATGCACTTCGCAAGGCCAGTGCTACCTCGTACTACAAAGGCAACGGTTCGCTGTGGGTCAAGCTTGTCTCCAGCGGCGACGTCCTTGGCAGCGGCCCTGGCAGCGGCCCGAGTGGCGGAGCCAGCCTCCAGGCCAGCCGGTAAGCAGCAACCCTGTTGCACGAGCAAGAGCCCCCGGCTGTGCCCTGGGGCTCTTTTACTTCGTACAGCAATCAGCCAAGTCCGGCGCGCGTGTTCATTTCGACGCGGTAGCCTTGTCGCCGACGACCTCTTGCAGGCGGTCGCCGCTGGCCACCTGTGCCTACCGAAAGTCGAAATGGGAACAGGACACTTCATTGTGAAGCCTGCGACCCGCGTGTCACTTCTCGCCCTACATCCGATTCGTGCTTTGAGATCGCGGACGGCGGCAGTAATTCACCGCAACACAGACGTGTCGATCAGACAGTGGTACGGTCCACTGTGGCTGGGATCGACGCTGCGCACCCGCTACGCGGCGATGCGGTCGTAACGGTGATGCAGACCGCCGACTTCTGAAATGGCGACAATTCTACCGGCTGACGGCGGTGTGACCGGGCGCGGGCACGGCGTGTCCTTGTAGAGCGCGAGATGTGTTCGTGAGCGCATGTAGTACGCGACGTAGTCGGTGAGCACGCGTCGCAGGCCCGCCGCGTTCATCACGATCACGTGATCGAGGACTCGACGGTCGTGCGCGAGGATCACGAGAACAAAGAGCAGCCGAAACGTGACCGTCGGCACGACGAACAGGTCCGCGGCCATGATCTGGCTCGCGTGATTGGTGAGGCAGGTCCGCCACGTTTGCGAGGGCGGCCGTCGCTGCCGCCGCATGTATTTGGCAACCGTCGACTGACTCACCGAGACGCTGGCCGCACGATGCGGAGCGCCGCGCGCCAGCCGTGCCATCGCTGCGATAGCCACGCCCACAGCACACGATCAACCGTCGTGAAGCAAAGCCGTGGACGGCGGGAACGACTCGCGGCTGCCAACTGGTGCCGAAGCGCGAGGATCTCCAAGTGCAGCGCCGCGCGCGAACGAACCAAGAACCGGAGCGAGTGGAGCACCGAAACAACGACGGACACGATGAGTCGAGCCTATTCGGAACCGCGAGCAACCTCAATCGTCACAAGGCGTACCGCGTTTCTGGTAGGCACAGCTGCGCCGAAGGACCAGGAACGGACTAAGAACCAAGCACCAGGGACGAAGGACTATTTGAAGGCTTTGCAGAGTCCCGAGTCCGGGCCGGGCAGAGAGTTCAGCGTCCAGTTCCAGCTGTTATCCACGCGGCGAATCAACACCGGGTCGATCGTGTCCGGGTTCACGGGGCCGTTGTAATCGGCGAAGTGCGTTCTTATCTCGGCCAGGGTTCGTATGGGCGCGCCCGTGACCGTGATGCGCGCGCCAAACACCACCGACGCTTTCGCGGGATCGAGCCAGCCACCCTTCGTCAGTCCCCGCAACCCGGCCCAGTCGACGGTCCACAGCGTTTCGTTGTCCAGTCTGAGCGAGATCAGGCTGTGCGGCTCCTTGAATTCGACTTTTTCGACCCGCCCCTCGATCGTCAGCGTCTTGCACCAGTCGTAGGTCAACGGATGGCTGTGGTGGGCGTGGGTGGAGGCCGCGGCGGTGACTATATATATAGCCGCCGCGAGGGTCAGTCGTTTCATAGCACTGCACATGGTATCGAGGCGATGTTACCGGTTTATTACCGGCGTTAAGCCTCCACTCGTTCG
This sequence comes from Candidatus Krumholzibacteriia bacterium, assembly GCA_036273975.1. Classification (GTDB taxonomy): domain Bacteria; phylum Krumholzibacteriota; class Krumholzibacteriia; order WVZY01; family JAKEHA01; genus JAKEHA01. Next base: position 3,457 of record DASUGO010000128.1, on the reverse strand, counting down.
GGCCGGAACGAGTGCCGTGCGGGTTATTCGCGTCGCACCGATGAGGACGTCGATAAACGTACGGGCCGTGCATTCTCCTCGCGTAGCTGCTTCAACTCGCGTGGACTCGATTCGCGGTCTTCGCGAGGGCAGCGCGGTGCGGTGCAACGTTCGCGCTCGTTCCTGCACTATCCACTCGATAGGGAACAGAACCGCGAGCGCGCGGTCTTATTGCGGCCGCTGGCCGCAGGAGGAGTATGTATGCCTGGCCGGATTCGACATGCATTCTGCGGCGCGCTTGCGATGACCTTGGTGGTGATCGGCAGCGCCGCTGCGCAGGGTTTCGAGGACCCGCTTTCGATCGCATGGAAGTTCGGTTACGGCCTTTCCGATGCCACATATCACGCGCGTTGGGAGGAGTACAAGAACGAGGGTTACCTCCCCATTCAGACCGAGATGGACAACGGCGGGGCCATCTATTCCGGGATCTGGCAGAAGAACACGGACGGGCGCGGCTGGGCGAGCTGGCGCCGACTGACGAGCCACCAGTTTCACCAGTACTGGGATGAGTACCGATTGAAGGGATACCGCCCGATCGATCAGAGCTCAGAGGTCATCGGCGGAACTCTGCTCTATTCGTTGATCATGGTCGAGAACAAGGAAGGGCTCGGCTGGATCTCGCGGCGCAACCTCACCACTCAACAGTTCTCCACGGAGTTCGCGCAGTACAGCCCGAATTACAAGCCGATCGACATCGACGCGATCGAGTTCGGCGGCACGATGTACTACTCGATCATCTGGGTCGAGAATCGCTCGAGGCAAGGATGGATCGAGCTGCGCGACATGACCCCTGAGGTCTACGGCGAGAAATTCGACGAGTACGCCGCTAAGGGCTATCGGGTCGCCGACATCGAGTGCTACGCCCGTGGCAACGACCTGACGTACGCCGCCATCTGGGAGATCAACCCACCGGGACGAGCCTGGGCGGCGCTGCGCCAGATGTCGGCGGCGGACTTACGGAACAACTGGCACAAGTACGCCGACCAGGGCCTACGCGTCATCGACATCGAGGTCTGCCCGGCGATTAGCGGGAGCGGCAACCAGTACTCCGCCGTCTGGCGCGAGAACGACGACCGTTTCGACTGGAGCGGTCGCGCGCTCGCCGAGCAGGCGCTGGCCACCTACGCTGCCAATGTCGGTACCCCCGGCGTGGGTGCCACCATCATCCGCAACGGCCGTGTTGTCTTTCGCGGCGGCGCCGGCTATGCGGATCTGGGGAGCAACATCAAGGCGCACGCCGGCACTATCTATCGCCTCGCATCGGTCGCCAAGGCCGTCACCGGTACGCTGGGCTACGATCTCGATCAGGCGGGCATCATCAATCTCGACAGCCGCACTGACTCGATCATCGCAGGACTGGGGACCCAGCACACACATACGCTTCGACAACTGCTCCAGAATTCCGGCTGCGTCAAACACTACTGGTCCAACGGGATCGACGATAACGCCACTCAGACGCTGTATCTCACCGAGGAGAGTGCGTTGAACAGCCACATGGGCGGCGCGATCAAGACCAACAGCTGGATCATTCCTGGCTGCGCACCCGGCACCTGGAACTACTCCACGCACGGATTCACGCTCGCCGCCGCCGCGTTCGAGATCCTCACCGACGCGAGCTTTGCCAGCTTGATTCAGACGAGGATTGCCGACCCGCTCGGTCTCGACACATTGCGCGCGGAGGTGCGCACGTCTCCGAATTCGTCCGGCGAACGCGCGACGATTAACGTCGGTGTGGCAAAGGTGAGCGCCGCGCAGTTCGAAAACGTGAGCTGGAAGGCGGGCGGCAGCGGCATCGAATCGTCCGCGCTCGACCTCGCATTGTTCGGCGACGGCGTCCTCCGCAACCGCTACTTCCCGCAAACGACACGCGACGAGATGTGGAGTGGAGGTACGAACAATGGACAGGCCAATGGCTGGTCGATCAATAGCGGCGCCACCCGCGTCACCAAGGGCGGCGACAACCAAGGCTCCGACTCGCACATCCGCATCGACGTCACCAACGGCATCACGGTGGTCGCCTTGACGAACACGAACCCACCGCCGGTCGAGACGAGCACGTTGACGCAGCAGCTGCTGGCAATCGCGCAGGCCAACCCCTAGACCGCCGCGACCGAGCTACGGTTGGCAGCCAAATTCTCAGTTCAAATTCGATCGTTTACACCGCTCGCACAAGCGGACGTCTGCAATTGGACTTCGGTGGACTATAAATTGTGCTTTCGCTTCGCGCTCGAATCCCGCAAGCGACTGAACTCGCGACTGTTCTAGATTCACGACATCGAAAAGAGTGGACGTCCACAGAACCTCCACCGCAAGCATCCACGCGTTACCACGAGGAAGTGCGGCGGTGGTGGTCCGTCTCGGGTCCGGTGCTGGCTCGCTACGGGCCTCACTCGCGTCGCGCCTGCCACCATGGGGACGCGCCACGTTTGAAGCAACGACGTACTTCGTATCGTTCAACGTGACCGGATTCGCGAAGCCGTTCTTGGCACTCGAGCGGCCAGTGATGCCAGCGGGCGCGGTTCAGCGATGTCAACCTCTGCGCAGTCTGATGGAAGACTGCCTGATATTAGGCGCGGTCGTACGTGGCGGCCATGACGGACAGAGTGCTCAGGATGTTGCGCGTGAGCTGCCCGGGTTTCAATCGCCACCGCCAGTTACCGCTGGCGATGCCGGGGCGATTGAACCGCGCCTCACTGCCGAGACCGAGGAGATCCTGCGCCGGCACGATCGCGGTGTCGGCCACCGAGCCCATGACCGCGCGGATGAATTGCCAGTGGACCTGTCCTCCGTCGTCGAAACCCAGGTAGCGCCGGCACTGCGCGCGTTCCTCCTCGATTTCGGCGTCCGAGCGCGTGCTGTGTCCGACGTCGCCGGTCCACCAGCCGACGGTCGTATCGTTGTCGTGGGTGCCCGTGTAGACCGCGAGGTTGCGAGCGTAGTTGTGGGGCTTGAAAGTCGGTGCTTGCGGGTCGGTGCCGAAGGCGAATTGGAGGATGGCCATTCCGGGAAAGCCGAAGCGTTCCCGCAACGCTTCGACTTCGGGTGTGATCACCCCAAGGTTCTCGGCGACCAACGGCAGCTGCTCGAGGCCGAGCGCCCGTTGCACCGCGTCGAACAACGCTGCGCCGGGGCCTTTCACCCATCGGCCGTCGATGGCGGTCGTCGCCCGCGCCGGCACCTCCCACGACGCCTCGAACCCACGGAAGTGATCGATGCGGACGCGATCGACCAGGGCGAGCAGCGAACGGAAGCGATCGATCCACCAGGCGTAGCCGGTTTCACGAAGTGCGTCCCAGCGATAGTGCGGGTTCCCCCAGAGCTGACCGGTGGCGCTGAAATAATCCGGCGGCACGCCGGTCAGCTCGGTGGGCTCGCCATTGGCGTCGAGCTTGAACAGTTCCCGTCGCGCCCACACGTC
>DASUGO010000127.1:0-10475 GCA_036273975.1 Candidatus Krumholzibacteriia bacterium | reverse complement strand
CCCCCGCGGCAAGCTGTATTTGCTCGTAGCAATTCTACTTAAGACAGAACACCAGGCGAGTCAATCGTCACACGGCACAAAGCCAAGGCTGGTGAAGAGATGAAGATGTTCGCGCGGAAAAGCAAGACGTCCGTCGGGCTGGATATCGGCTCGAGTCTGATCAAGGTCGTCGAAGTCGATCACTCGAAGGATACGCCGACGCTCATCCGGTATGGCATCGTGAAGCTGCCCCCGGAAGCGATCGTCGAGGGCGAGATCATGGATCAGAGCCTCGTCGTTCAGGGCATCCAGGAGTGCATGGCCAAGGCGGGTGTTACCGCGAAGAACGTCGTGACCGCCGTGTCGGGACGAGCGGTGATCGTCAAGAAGGTCGTCATGGACAAGATGAATCCGGACGACGCCAAGGAAGCGATTTTCTGGGAGGCCGAACAGCACGTCCCGTTCGACATCGACGACGTGTGCCTCGACTTCCAGGTTCTCAACGATGACGTCGGCGCCAACCAGATGGAAATTCTGCTGGTCGCCGCCAAGAAGGAAATGGTCAATGCGCACGCGGGGATCGTCAGGGACGCCGGCCTCAACCCGGTCGTCATCGACGTGGACTCGTTCGCCATTCAGAACGCCGTCGAGTCGACGAGCGAGGATGGCGCGGGGCGCGTGGTGGGTCTGGTGAATATCGGTTCCGATGTCACCAACATCAACATCATCCAGAACAACATTCCTTACTTCACGCGTGACCTGAGCGTGGGCAGCAACGTGTTCGTCGAGGCCGTACAGCGCGAGCTGGGCGTCACCTTCGAGGAAGCGGAAAACATGCTGTCGGGCGCGGCCGAGATCGAGGATCCCGACCGCTTCCGCCAGATCATCGCGGACGCCGCGCGCGACATCTCCAACGGTATCGAACGCTCGATCGCGTTCCTGAAGACCGCCGGTGACGCCGAGCGCATCGACCACGCGGTTCTCTCCGGTGGCGGCGCCTGCGTGCCCTACCTGCGCGAGATTCTGTCCGAGAGGCACGAGATCGACTTCACGGTCAATCGTGCGGTTGCCAACGTCGAGCGCAGCGAGGGTCTCTTCGAGAGCCACGGCGACGACGCGGAGAAGGTGGCCCCGCTCCTTACGGTTGCGCTGGGCCTGGCCCTGAGAAGGGAGGCGAAGTAGATGATTCGCATCAACCTGCTTCCGTCCGAGGAGCGCTCCGGGAAGCGGAAGATCAGTCTTCCGACCGTTTCCGGTGGCGTGGTCCTGTGGGCGACGCTCGGTCTCATCGTCTACGGCGGCGCCGTGGCGGGCATCTGGACCCTGCAGAGCCGAAAGATCAACGACTACGAGACGAAGATCACCGCACTCAAGGAAGAGTCGGCCCGCCTCGCTCCCCAGCTCGCGAAGATCCGCAAGCTGCAGAAGGAGCGGGAAGAGGTCAACAAGCGCCTGGCGGTCATCGCTTCGCTCGACAAGGACCGGTACCTGCGGGTCCGCATGATGAACGACATGTGCGTCAACGTGCCGGACAACTGCTGGGTGACCGAAATCACTGAGAACGGCGGCACTCGCGTCTCGATCGAAGGCGTCACGTTCTCGAATTTCATCATCGCTGATCTCATGACGAGTCTCGAGGGATCGGGACGCTTCGCGCAGGTCGCGCTGGTGAAGGCTCAGGAAGGCAACATCGAGAACGTTCGCGTCGTGCAGTTCGCTCTAAGCGCGACGTTGGTGGACTAACCGGCGGTTCGCCGCAGGGTCATGACAGAGGGAAGGGCAACCATGAACCTCAAGGATCCCAAGACTCAGAAGATCGTCATCGGCGTGGTGATTCTCGCCGCGGCCGGGTGGGTGTATTTCGGCACGACTCTGATGCCGTTCAACTACCCGGTGCGCAAGGCGAAGATCGCGGCGCTGGAGGCGGAACACGAACGCCTTGCGGCCGAAGTTGAAAAGGCACGCAAGGTGGTCGGAGACCTCGCCCGCCTCGAGGCGGAGTACGAGCGTCTGCACGACCAGTGGCTGTCCGCGCAGGAACTTCTCCCCGAGGAGAAGGAAATGCCGGATCTGCTGCGCCAGGTCACCACGGCGGGGAGCCGGTCGGGCGTGGAGTTTGCGCTCTTCCAGCCCAAGGCGCCGGTGCCCATGGAGTTCCACACGGCCCATCCGATCGACGTGACCGTTCGCGGCACGTACCACCAGGTGGGCTCGTTCCTGGGGCGGCTGGCCAATCTGGATCGAATCGTGAACGTCACCGACCTCGCGCTGGTACAGCCCAATGAAAAGGCGTCCGGTCGCAAGAAGGTCACGACGAGCAAGAAGAAGAAGAAGGACGCGAACGACGTGGTCGCGCGTTCCAACAACACCGTGGAAGCGAAGTTCACGCTCACCGCGTACACGTTGACGGGAGGTGTCACCGATGAAAGCGTCAATGAGCAGCATGCGCAGAACAACTAGTCTCGCGCTCGCTCTCGTGTGCGTGGTGCTGGCGGCCTCCGCGGCGCGCGCCCAGACGGCGGCGGACTCGACGGCGGCTTCGGCCACGGTCAGCGCGCCGGCGGCGTCCAAAGTGACGTTGCGCGAGAACCTCTATTACTACGATGCGTTCAATCGCCGTGATCCGTTCCGCTCCCTGGTTGAGGGCGACTTCAACCGGAGCGACAAGATGGACCTGGTGAATCTGAGCGCGGTACAGCTGGTCGGAATCGTGCGCGGCGAGGTGGATCGGTTCTGCCTCCTGGAGGACGCGAGCGGTTACAGCTACATCCTGCGCGTGGGTGACCGCGTGCACAACGGAACTGTGGTCTCAATCGGCGAAGAGGAACTGGTGGCGCGCGTCACCAACTTTGGTCAGACGACGACAGTCAGACTTCACCTCGTTGGACGGTAAGAAGGAGTGGAACGATGAAAAGACTGTCTGGAATGAATAGCACAATTGTCATGGCCCTCGTTGCGGGCCTGGTCATGCTGGCGTCGATCGTCAGTGGTGATGTCACGAGCCTCGGCACCATCGAGCTCGCGGAATCGCCGACGGCGACGACCTACACGATCAGCCCCTCGGGTGTCGTTCAGTATCAGGAATACGCGATGAGCAATCCGTCGCGCCTGGTGATCGACCTGGTCGGCGTCAAGAACGGCGTCCAGAGCGAGAACCTGCGCGTGGACGGCCGCCTCATCACCGCGGTTCGCGCGAGCCAGTTCCAGTCGGAGCCGGACCTCGTGACCCGCGTCGTGTTCGAACTCGCCGAGGGCACCCGCTATAAGGTGAGCCGCAAGGGCGAGGCCATCGAAGTCGCCTTTACCGGCGCTCCCGAAGTCATGGGCGCGTCGATGGCTGGCGAGAGCGCGATGGCAGCGCCGACCGAGGCGCCGGCGGCGGCGCCTGCGAATACCGAGAGCACGCAGCCGGTGGCGGAGCCCGAGGCCGCGCAGCCGGCGAGCACGCCCGCGGCCGCGGTCGCGGAGGCCGAGTCGGACTGGACCCGCGATGCGGGTGCCGATGACGCGCCGGTGTGGCCGGAGGCGTCGGACGAGGCGCCGGCCGGGGACGAGATCGTCCTGGCCCAGAACACGTCGCGCGCGGCCGCCGAGATGTCCACTCCCGTCTACGGCAGCACGCTGTCCAACCAGCCCATCTCGATCGATGTGCAGGGCGCCGACATCAAGACGGTGCTCCGTTCGATCTCCGAGTTCTCGGGTGTCAACATCATCGCCGCCCCCGACGTCGAGGGCCCGGTGGTCATCCACCTGAAGGACGTTCCCTGGAAGGAAGCGCTCGACTCGATCCTGAAGAGCCAGGGCTACGACTGGCGCGACGACTACGGCATCATCCGTGTCGCCCCGGTTGACCAGCTTCAGGAGGACGAAGTCAAGGCCGTCACCGTCGACCGCAAGAAGGAGGAGATGCAGTCACTGACCTCGCGGGTCGTGAAGCTGAACTACCTGAATGCCAAGGAAGTCAAGACGGCGATGAACAAGGTTTCGACCCCGCGCGGAAGCGTGGAGGCCGAGCAGGGCACCAACACGGTCATCATCAGCGACGTGCCGTCGCGGGTGGAGAAGATCGTGGCCATGCTCAAGGAAATGGATACGCGTCTCAGCCAGGTTGAGATCGTGGCCAAGATGGTCGACGTCGACGCCGAAGTCACCCGCGAACTGGGTGTCAACTGGCAGGCGCTCAACCTCCAGGCCGGATCCGCGGCCGGCGACATCGTGACCGGAGCCCGCATGGCGGATCCGTTCGGTACGGTGCGCGTCGGTACGGTCCAGTCGTGGGGCGATCTGAATCTGATCATCGAGGCGCTCGAGAAGGACAACAAGGCCAACATCGTCTCGAATCCCCGTGTCACCACGGCGGACAACCAGGAAGCCCGCATCATGGTCGGTAAGGAGATTCCCCTCATCGTCAGCGACGAGGCCGGCAATCCGATCACCGAGCTCAAGAAGATCGGCGTGATCCTGCGCGTCACCCCGCACGTGAACTCGGACGAGACGGTCACCCTGGATCTGCATCCGGAGCTTTCGGACCTCGCGGCCCAGGCGACCGTGCAGGGCGGTGTCATCATCAACCTGCAGGAAGCCGACACCCGCGTGGTGGTTCGCGACGGCGAGACGGCCGTGATCGGTGGTCTCATCAGCGAAACCGAGAGTTCGCTCAAGAACGGCGTGCCCGTGCTGAAGGATGTTCCGCTCCTCGGCCCGCTGTTCCGCTACGAGAGCAAGACGAAGAAGAAGCGCGAGCTCATCATCTTCGTGACGCCGAAGATCGTGGGGTAAGTGAACACCTGCGAGTGAAACCCGGGTGGGTTCGCCACGGAGAGGCGGCGGAGCGTGGGGGACGCTCCGCCGCCTCTCGCATTTTCGCGGCGCGGCGCGCCATCGCGCGGAGCCGGCGGACACGGGGTGTGGAGGATGGCGCAGGGTGGCCCGCACAGGCCAGAGCGGTAAGTGACTATCGGGCATCGGATTACAAGTACTGGCTCGTGTAACACGGGATGTCGGGCATCCCGGTGGCCCGGCACCGCTGGGGTGCGCGGAATGGCGGGTGTAAATGTGCCCGCCGCACGAGGCCGGAGTGTGTTGTCGCGACAGAGGTTGCGCCGCCGGCCGGGTGCCGGAGGGGGCGCGGGTGCGGCATTTGGCACCGGGGTTGCAGTGACCAGCTGGATTCTGGCCGAGCGGGCCGGAATGCACGCGATGAGGAGAAATGTGCCATGCGAGAGACGTTGCTATCGCCCTTCCGCGGGGCAAATCGCGGTTTCAATCTGACCGAGTTGATGATCGTCATCACGATCATGGGAGTCCTCGGCGCCGTCAGCGTGCCCAGCATCCGGGAGTACTGGAGCAGCTGGCGGTTGAACGGCGAGACCGCCAAGATGGCCACCATCCTGCGCGCCGCGCGCAGCACCGCCGTCAGCAAGAACATCAACGTCCTGTTCATCTTCGACGAGAGCCAGGGCGAGTACTACACGCTCGAAGATACCAACGGCGATGGCACCGCGAATTCAGGCGAGCGCAAGAGCCCGGTGCATGCGCTGCCGGCCGGACTCGCGATCGACAACTATTCGATGGGGCAGCAGTGGGTCACCTTCGGTCCCAAGGGGAACACGGGCGACGGCGGCACCATCACGGTCAAGGGAAAGCACGAGAGCGAAAAGACGATCCGGGTCTACAGCGGCACCGGCAACGTCTCGGTGGAATAAGGAAGCGGGTGAGTCTCCATGCTGCGTAACGAACGAGGCGCGAGCGTCGTCGAAATCATGGTCGCATTGATTCTGCTTGGCGTCGGGATGGTGGCCGCGATGCGCACCTTGCCGGAGAGCAACGCCAAGACCACGCGCAGTCGCAACAAGACGACCGCCGTGAACATCGCCCAGGAGAAGATCGAAGAGCTCATGGGCAAGCCGTTCTCGGACGCCGAACTGGCGGCGGGCGATCACAATGACCCGGACAACCCGGTGAACAATCATTACAACCGGACGTGGACCATCTCGGATAACACGCCGGTGGATGGAATGAAGTCGATATCGGTAAGCGTGAGTTTTCCCACGTCGAGCGCCGACAGCGTCGCGACGTTGCGCACCCTTAAAACCTCGAGGCAGTGATTCTTATGAAACTCAATCTCCGGACCCGGGGCTTCACCCTCGTCGAACTGGCCATCGGCATCCTGCTGCTGGGCCTGGTTCTGCTGGCGTTCGCCGGTATGACGACCGTCGTTCAGAAGAGCGCGGGCAAGACCAAGGAATACTCCGAGGCGCAGCAGAACGCGCGTAGCGCCCTCGACTTCATCACGGACAACCTGCGCGCGGCGGGAACCGATATCGCCGCGTACGAAGGCCAGTCGACCATCGTGGCGGCGGGTCCGTACCAGGTGGCGTTCAACGCCGACCTCGACCAGGGTGCCACCATCGACGGCGAGAATCCGCTGACGGCCATCGACGTCGCGCAGTCGCCGAACCAGGTGCCCGCCACGGGCGCACCGATCTACACGCCGGACAAGACCTACGGCTCGAACGCCGAGACCGTGGTGCTGACGCTGGATTCCAGCGGTGACGGCGTTGTGGACGGCAGCGACCAGGGAGACGATGCGGAAGAGGGCGGGCGCAATACGCACCTATATTCGCTCAAGCGTTATCTCTACGGACACGAGGCTGGTTCCTCGAACGAGGTTCGGGACGCGACCGTGGCGCTTCTGCGCGGTCCGGTGGCCTACGAGAACGGCGACGATCCGGCGCCGCTCTTCGAGTACTACTACAACCATGACAACGATCTGACCACGCCAGACAAGCTGTGGGGCGACGCCAACGCCAACGGCAAACTCGACAGTGGCGAGATCAGCGGGGTCAGCAACATGCCCGATTCGCTGCTGCACGCGGTGCGCATGGTGAAGGTCAATGTGGTGGCCGAAGGCAACGCGCACCAGGACCATCTCGAAGACAACGGCGGTTTCGCGAGCGTCGTGATGACGTCGCGGGTCTGGATCCGCAACGTGGATATCCGCGAATCGGCGCGTGTATTCGGAACCGTGTTCTTCGACGCGGACGGCGACGGCGCGCGCGACAAGGGCGAGCCGGGAATCCCGAAGGTGCTCGTCAAGCTCGAGAACAACGGTCGCAAGACCATCACCGACCAGTACGGGGACTACAACATCCCGATCGGTGGCGGTTCCTACAACGTGGTCGAGACCGATCCGGCCGGATACTCATCGACGACGCCCAACAAGGTCGCGGTCGTCGTGAACCCCGGCGAAAAGTATTTGGTTAACTTTGGCGACGGAACCGGCGCCCAGTTTGGCTACATCGTCGGCACGGTCTGGGACGACGCCGACGGCGACGGACTCAAGAGTGGCGGCGAAACCGGCATCGCCGGCGTCAGCATCCAGTTGAGCAACGAGATGTCGGTCAAGACCGGCGCCACCGGCTACTACCGGCTGACGGTTCCGGTGGGCGCCTACACGGTGACCGAATTCGATCCGGAAGGCTACACGTCCACGACGTCCAACGCGGTGAGCGCGTCGGTGGCCAGCCAGGGCGACAGCGTTGTGGTCAACTATGGCGACATGGTGGGCGCCGCACTCGGCACGCTGGCCGGGCACGTCTATTATGACGAGGACGAAGACGGCAACCGTGACTTCTCCGAATCCGGCATGGCGGACGTTTCGATCACGCTGTCGGACGGTTCGTCGGTCGTCACCGACGCCGCGGGCTACTTCGAGTTCGCACTCGAAGCCGGCAAGTACGACATCTACGAGCTGGACCCGGACGGCTACTCGTCCACGACACCGAATCTGGTGCAGGACGTGTGGATCAAGCCGGACACCACGGTGACCATCGACTTCGGCGACATCAAGGTGAAAGACCTCGACTTCGTCGAGATCCTGGTCAGCGACACCGACCGTCCGCTCTCGCTGGCGGTCGCCGAGATGCGCGAGGACGCCAAGGGCGACCTCGACATCATCCTGGGAACGCCCACCAGCGGCGGTAGCGGCAACACATTCTTCTATATCAACAAGTACGTCGACGGCAGCACGCCGGTGTCGAGCCTGTTTGACTCGAACCCGACCATGACGCGCAACGCCGGCACCGACGTCAACGCCGTGGCGGCCGTCGAGATGAGCGGCGACGCCTACGCCGACATCATGACCGGGCAGGAGGCGTACTCCGGCAGCAACGTGCTGCAGTGGTACAACGACGGGTCGGGCAAGGTTGGCAACAGCCCCGACGCCGGCCTGACCGCCGGTGGCACCTCCGCGACCTCGCGGCTTCGCATCGCGGACGTTGACAAGGACGGCAGCCGCGACGTGGTGGTCGGTCTGCGCTCCAAGCTGACCCCGTTTACCGGCGGCTTCGAGGTGCTCGCGCAGTTCGTGAAGGGCGCGTTCTATTCGACGCAGTACACGACCACCAACGGCGCGGGAACGCTGCTGGGCGTCGTGACCGCGGTCACCACCGGTGACCTGAACAAGGACGGATTCCTGGACCTCGTGGTTGGCTCCAACCAGGGCGACTACTGGGGGCACATCGATATTTTCCTGAACGACACCAAGGGACAGTTCATCTGGAAGAAGCGCCTGCTCGCGAAGGCCGGCGTCAACGACGTCGCGATCGTGGACGTGATCAACGACGGCCTGGGATTGAACGACATCCTGGTCGGCATCTCGGACTCGCAGAACGCGGGTGGCGTGCAGGTGTGGCTGAACAAGCTCGGCGTGTTCGGTCTCGACGACAAGTCGGGTTTCGTGCACGACCCGGACACCGACGCCAAGGTGCCCGACACGTACTACGATGCCGGCGGCGAGGTGCTGGCGGTGGCCGCCGCGCGCCTCGACGCGGATATCTATCCCGAGATCGTCATGGGCACGCGTTCGTCGCTGTTCTACACCGGCGACCTGCTCATGGTGCGCGACATCAATGGAAAGGTCGCGACGGTCAACATCAAGGTCAACATCGCGGGTGAGGTCGTGACGATCAACTTCGGCGACTTCAACAAGGACGCGAACACCGACATCGTGGTGACCACGCGCACGTCGGCCACGGCCGGCAAGCTCGCGATCTACTTCCTCGATGACAACGCGTTGATTCCGTAAGCTGCGGCTGTAACCAGAGGTTATGCGATGAACACGAAGCTCATTCACAATGTCAAACGGACGGCGCGCGACGAGCGTGGCAACGTGCTGGTAATCGCGCTGCTGCTCGTGTTCGCGACGTTCATCATCGGCGGGATCCTGGCGATGATGAGCGGGACGGACCTGAAGATCGCGGGCAACCAGGAGCTCGGCACCGAGGCCCAGTTCGCGGCCGAGGCGGGAATCGCCGAGGCGGTGCACCGGCTGTCGCTGCCATACCCGACCAACGTCGTGGTCGGCGGCAGCACCATCAACGCCTCCATCGCCGACAAGTCGCCGTACGACCCGAACTACAAGGCGCTCATCACGATGTCGTCGCCGGGCGCGAACCCGACGATCAGCGGCAGCACGATGACCGCGGGAACGCTGCAGGATCTCAGCGGCGACCCGATTCAGTACACGGAGCCGTCGGGCACCAATGACGTGATCACGGTCGAACACAAATGGGTGGACCTGGACAACGATGGGACGCGCGAGGACGGCGAGATCGTCCTCTACGACCCGGCGCAGGTTCCGCCCGAGAACTTCACCAAGGGCAATCCGGTGGACGTGATCACCGTCACCGGCCGCGCGGGCACGTCACGCCAGGTGGTGCAGGTGGAGGTCACGCGTCTGCGCCTTTTGGCCAAGACGCTCGGCGCGCTCTACACTGACAAGGCGGTGGATATCACCGGTAACTCGGCGTTCTGCGGCTGGAACCACGACATCGCGACGCCCGTTGGCACCAAGCCCAACGCGTGCTTCGCGTACCACCTGGGCGACGGACACCTCTCCGGCGTCACGACCACCGGCGACGTGGTCAACCAGAAGGGCGCGAGCGATGTCGAAGGCTCTCCGACGGCGACCAACACCGACGTGGCCAACCCGTGGTACACGCTGCCGGAAGTGCTGGGCCTGACGGCGGGAGACGTGAACGAGATCCTCGCCAACGCGGATTTTACCTCGCCGACGACGCCGATGGACGGGGTGGCGTACTTCCAGGGCAACGCGACCATCAACTCCAACGTGGTCGGGCACGGGCTGCTCTACTGCACGGGCGACCTGACGGTCAATGGCGGCTTCAAGTACTGGGGACTGATCTACGTCGAAGGCGACTGCAAGATTACCGGTACGCCGTGGATCGAAGGCACCGTGCTGGTCAAGGGCTCCTCGGACTTCAACTTCAACGCCGGTAATGCGGCGGTGCTGTACAGCGAAGACGCCATCAGCCAGTACGTCGGTCTGCTGATGCCGATGGTGACCATCGCCTGGCGCGACCAGTAAACGAGACCCCACCGTCTCGCGCACGGGATCGGGCCCCGGAGTCAGGTACTCCGGGGCCCGCCTGTCTTTACGGGGTGTTTTGACCGTGGACGCCGCGCGCGGCGGA
>DASUGO010000126.1:0-30167 GCA_036273975.1 Candidatus Krumholzibacteriia bacterium | reverse complement strand
CGGGGATCGTGGCCGTCATGGCCGGCGCGGTGTACAACGTGCACCTGGGCAACGGGTTCTTCATGAACTGGTCGGGCCAGCAGGGCGGCGAAGGGTTTGAGTACCACATCATCGCGACAGCCATTGCACTCGCGCTGGTCGTCCTCGGCGGCGGCTGGGCCAGCATGGACGGCGTCATCGCGCGCCGTCTGACCGGGCGGACCATCGCCCGCGAACTGCGCCCGGTGGAATCGCCGGCGGCGGGTAAGCGCCGTATCGGTTGACGCCGACCGCTGGCGCCCGCGGCGCACAGCGGTTAAGTTGCAGGAACCAATCCGCCGCCAGCTGGCGGCGGGAAGGAGAGGATCATGTCAGTCAGACCCGTCAAGAGCATCACGCCATCGCAGCTCACCATGGAGGGCGCCGGTGTGCGCCTGCGGCGCGCGTTCGGTTTTGGAACCACCGATGAGTTCGATCCGTTTCTGTTGTTCGACGATTTCCGCGGCGACAACCCGGCCGATTATATGGCCGGATTTCCGTGGCACCCGCATCGCGGGATCGAAACCATCACTTATGTGCTGGCCGGTGAGGTCACGCACGGCGACAGCCTCGGTAACCGCGGGATCCTCGCGGCCGGCGACGTGCAGTGGATGACCGCGGGCAGCGGCATTCTCCACCAGGAGATGCCGCAGGGCGACCCGCGCGGGCGCATGCACGGCTTCCAGCTGTGGGCGAACCTGCCGCGCTCGCTCAAGATGACGTCGCCGCGTTATCAGGACGTGAAGTCCAACGAGATCCCCGAGGTGGTCGATGATGACGGCACGCGCGTGCGCGTGGTCGTCGGAGACTACGCCGGCAAACGCGGAGCCGTGGAGGGAATCGCGGCCGATCCACGCTACCTCGACATCTTCGTGCCCGCGGGGCGGAAGAAGACGCTCAAGGTGGAGATCAACCGCCACGCGTTCGCGTACGTGTTCGAGGGTGCCGGCAGCTTCCGCGACGCGTCGCGGCCGCAGGTGGTGGCGACCGACCGGGTGCAGCCCGACGGCGGCGAAGTGCGCGATCTCACCGGCAACCGGTCGCTGGTTCTGTTTGACCGCGGCGACGAGGTGACGGTGCAGGCCGGGCCGGAGGGCGTGCGTTTTCTGCTGGTGTCGGGGAAACCGCTCAAGGAGCCGGTGGCGTGGCAGGGTCCGATCGTGATGAACACGCCGGAAGAACTGCGGCAGGCCTATCAGGAACTGCGCGACGGCACCTTCATCAAGAGCAGTTGATGCCGGGGGCGGCGCCGTGCGCGAAGCGCGGCGCCGTCACGGCTGTGACGCCAGCAGTTCTTTCACCTTCGCCTCGATCTCGTCGCGAACCCGCCGGAAGTCATCCGCATTCATGTTCTTCGGATCCGGGATCTCCCAGTCGATGTGTCGTGCGGCCGGTACCCACGGGCACGCGTCGCCGCACCCCATCGTGACCACCGCGTCGTAGTTTCCCGCCGGAATCGAATCCAGTCCGCGCGATGCATGGGTGGACAGGTCGTAACCGAGTTCATGCATCGATGCGATCGCCTTCGCGTTGACCACGCCGGACGGCCGCGACCCCGCGCTGTACGCTTCCAACGCCGGCCCGCCGTGCATGCGCGCGAACGCCTGCGCCATCTGGCTGCGGCACGAGTTCTCGATGCACACGAATAGCAGTCGCATAACGGCATGACGATATGCGATCCACGCCGCGTCGGCAATGCCCCTTGCGCGTGCGTAAACATCGCTCGCGGCGGCCCGCGGCGCGGAGTATCATCCCGTCGTGAACCCGCCTGCCCGGTCCCGGAGCGCGCTTTCCGTCCTCAAGACCCGCGAGGGCGCCATCGCGGCGCTGGCGATTGTCGCCATCGCCCTCCATCTCCTTCTCCGCTACGCCGCGCGCCTCGACACCGTTGTGTTCGGCGCGCGCGCGGACGACCTCCCGCTCCTGGCCACGCTCGCGCTGGGCGGCATTCCGCTGGTGGTTACGCTGGTGCGCGGCCTCTTCCGGCGCCAGTTCAGCGCCGACCTGCTGGCCGGCATCTCCATCGTGACGTCGATTCTGCTTGGCGAGTACCTGGCGGGGACGCTGGTCGTCCTGATGCTTTCGGGGGGACAGGCGCTGGAGTCGTACGCGGTGCGCAGCGCGTCGAGCGTGCTGGAGGCGCTTGCGCGGCGCATGCCATCCGTCGCGCACCGCAGACGCGGCGGCAGCCTGGCCGACGTGCCGCTGGAGGAAATCGCGCCCGGCGATCTGCTGGTGGTATTTCCACACGAAGTGTGTCCCGTGGACGGCACCGTGGTCGAAGGCCATGGTGCAATGGACGAGGCCTACCTGACCGGCGAACCCTACGTGATGTCCAAGGCGCCCGGTGTCGCGGTGCTGTCCGGTGCGGTGAACAGCGAGACGGCTCTGACGATCCGCGCCGACAAGCAGGCGGTGGATTCCCGTTACGCGAAGATCATGCAGGTGATGCGCGAATCGGAACAGCGGCGGCCCCGGCTGCGGCGGCTGGGCGACCAGCTGGGCGCGGTGTATACGCCGGTCGCGGTGGGTCTCGCGATCGTTGCCTGGCTGGTCAGTGGTGATCCGGTACGTTTTCTCAGCGTGCTGGTGGTGGCGACACCGTGTCCATTGTTGATCGCAATCCCGGTCGCACTGATCGGTTCGGTATCGCTCGCGGCGCGGCGTGGAATCATCATCAAGGATCCTGCGGTACTGGAAAAGATTGAGACCTGCCGCACGGCGATGTTCGACAAGACCGGTACCCTCACGTACGGCAAACCGAAGTTGACCGAGGTGGTGACAGCAGCTGCGCACACGCGCGGCGACGTGCTGGCGCTCGTGGCCGGACTGGAACGCTACTCGCGCCACCCGCTGGCGTCGGCCATCGTCGACGCCGCGGCGGCGGAGCGGCTGGCCCCCGCGGAGGCCACCGAAGTCAGCGAGCGCCCGGGCGAGGGGTTGCGCGGGCGGGTCTCCGGGCGCGACGTGCAGGTGACGAGCCGCCAGAAGTTCGTCGCGCAGAATCCGCAGATGGCGGCGTTTCTCCCGCAGCACACCGCCGGCATGGAGTGCATCATCCTGGTCGACGGCGCGTACGCGGCCACGTTCCGGTTCCGGGATGAACCCCGTGCCGACGGCGTGCCGTTCATCAGCCATCTCAAGGGACGCCACCGGTTCGAGCGCGTGATGCTGGTGTCGGGTGACCGCGAGTCGGAAGTGCGCTACCTGGCGGAGAAGGTGGGAATCGAAGAGGTCCACGCGGGCCAGAGCCCGGAACAGAAGCTGGAACTCGTGCGCGCCGAAACCCGGCGCGCCAACACCGTCTTCCTCGGCGACGGAATCAACGACGCCCCCGCGCTCACCGCGGCGACGGTCGGGATCGCGTTCGGCGACGGCGACGTGGCCACCGAGGCGGCAGGCGCGGTGATCCTCGACAGCTCGTTGCAGCGCGTCGACGAACTCATGCACATCGGGCGCCGCATGCGCGCCATCGCCCTGCAGAGCGCGGTGGGAGGCATGGCGCTCAGCGTGGTGGCGATGCTGTTCGCGGCCGCCGGCTGGTTGCCGCCGGTGGCGGGGGCCATCACGCAGGAAATCATCGATGTCTTCGCCGTGGTCAATGCGTTGCGCGTCGCGGTTGTGCCGCGTTCGTTGATCGACTACCACCCGGGGCCGTAGCCCGGAAGAACCCTCGCGTGCCCGGCCACGAACGGCTAGAATGGCCGCGTGGAGTTACCGCTTCTCAAGGATATATTCGTCATCTTCGGACTGGCGGTGCTGGTTGCGCTGGTGTGCCACCGCATCAAGGTTCCGCCCGTGGTCGGTCTCATCATCACGGGCGTGATCGCGGGTCCGCACGGCCTCCGGCTCACGACCGAAGCCGAAGGCGTCAAGCAGCTGGCCGAGATCGGCATCATCTTCCTCCTGTTCACGATCGGGCTGGAGTTCTCCGTCGAGTCCATCCGGCACGTCAAACGCCTGTTCTTCGTGGGCGGGCCGTTGCAGGTGTTCATTACCGCGGGCCTGGTGTGCGTGCTGTGCATCGCGGCCGGGACGACGGTCCAGGTGGGAATCCTCGTCGGTCTGATCGCCTCCTTGAGCAGCACGGCGATCATTCTCAAGCTGCTGCAGGAACGCTCGGAGCTCACCAGCGCGCACGGCAAGGGCACCATGGCGATCCTGATCTTTCAGGACATCGCGTTCGTGCCGATGATGCTGGTGATCCCGTTTCTCGCCGGGCAGGGAAGCGAGAGTCTGTGGAGCGCGATTGGCTGGCTGGTGGTGAAGGTCGCGGTCATCTGGCTCGTGCTCGCGTTCGCCGCGCCCCGGCTGGTGCCTCGGCTTCTCACCTACATCGCCCGCACGCAGAGCAACGAACTCTTTCTGCTCTCGATCGGCGTGTTGTGCTTCGGGGTGGCGTGGCTTACCTCGCTGGCCGGCCTGTCGCTCGCGCTGGGCGCGTTCCTGGCCGGGCTGATTCTGTCGGATTCGGAACACAGCCATCGCACGCTGGAAAACGTGCTGCCATTCCGCGATGTGTTCTCGAGCTTCTTCTTCGTGTCGATGGGTATGCTCCTCGACGCGCGCTACGTCTTCACCCACGCTCCGGAGGTGTTGCTGGGGACGGTGGTGGTCATCATCCTCAAGGCGCTGGTCACCAGCGGCGTGATTCTCGGCATGGGGTTGCCGTATCGTATTTCCGTGCTCACCGGTCTTGGTCTCGCGCAGACCGGGGAGTTTTCGTTGATGTTGTTGAGCACCGGTCTGGCGGTGGGACTGGTCACGGGCGAGGGCTATCAGTTCGTGCTCGCGGCGTGTCTGTTTTCGATGGTGGCCGCGCCGTTCCTGGTGGCGGCCGGGCACCGCATTGCCGATTTCTCCAGCCGCTCGCCGATGCCGACGCGCGTCCGCGAGGGGCGCTATTTCGTCGCGGCGGACGCCGATGACCGGATGCGCGACCACATCGTCATCGTTGGTTACGGCGTAATCGGTGCGATGGTGGGGCACTCGGCCAAGCTGTCCGGCATTCCGTACGAGGCCATCGAGCTCAACTTCGACATGGTGCACCAGCAGAGCGCGCGCGGCGTTCCGATCTTCTATGGAGATGCCACGCAGGACGCGTCTCTGCTGAAGGCCAATGTGCGCACCGCGCGCGTCGTGGTGGTGGCGATCCCGGATCCCATCGGCACGCAACGCGTGGTGGCGGCGGCGCGCCGGCTCAACCCCACCGTCGAGATTGTGGCACGCACGCGCTACATCCGCGACATGGCACGGCTGTATGCGCTGGGCGCCAACGACATCGTGTCGGAGGAGGTTGAGGCGTCGATAAAGATCTTCTCGGTGGTGCTCGAGAAGTACGGCGTGGCGCCGGATATCATCGAGGGCTTTGGCGGTGTGACGCACCGTCAGCACGACGTGCGGAGCGTTTCGCGCGGGGACGCGGACTCGCCGCCGCTATAGTTCGAACTTGAGACCCGCCGTAAACGTGCGCGGGGCGCCCGGCGCCGCGCCGGCGAAGAAGCGCGACGCCACGTAGACCTCGTCACCCACGTTGTAGACCGACGCGAACACGCGCACGCCGCGGAGCAATGCGTACTCGGTGACGATATCCACCAGCACACGCGCGCCGGTACCTGCGTAGCCGGGAAAGTCTCCGGAGCCGGGTGCGGTGCGCGTGCGGCTCATGTAGCTGGCCGATACCGTGGCCAGCGACCGCTTTGTCCCCAGCAGCACGGAAGCGGTTGCGACGTGTTCGGGCACGTACGGCATTCCGTCGCCCGCGGTCACCGTTCCCCACAATGAATCGGCGCTTTCGAACCCGGATGTGAACTCCGCGCGCGTGAACGTGTACGCTCCGGCGATTTCGATGCGGTACTCCGGGTCGCGGACGCCGTAACCTGCCGACAGTTCGGCCCCGTAAACGCGCGCCGAACCGCCGTTCCCGGTCGTCGTCCCCGTAATCGAGATCAGGTCCTGGTGGTCGCTCCAGAATCCAATCACCCCCGCGGAAAAATGATCGTAGCGCGTGCGCACGCCGGCCTCGTAATGGAGCGTCCTTTCCGCATCCGCGTCGATGCCCGGCGCGGGCGGTGCGAAGCCGGTGTGGATGCCGGCTAGAATCGCGATCTCCGGCGTGGCCTGCACCAGACCGCCTACACCGGGCGTGAATACCGTGGTTGTGTGCGTGCTCGCATCGGGCGTTGTGCTGCGCGCCGCGTCGCCGGCCGCGGTGTAGGTGGTCTGACGGGTCTCGATGCGCTCCACGCGCACACCCGGCGTCACGCTCCACCCGCCGGCCGCAAAACGGTCGCGCGCAAAGACGGCCAGCGACTTCGCGTCGTTCACCTGGTTGTCGGTCCCGCCGTCGCCTCCGTCCGCACCGCGCGTGGTGAGAACCATCACGCCGCCCCCGGCCATGCCGTAGGTGTCGTTGCGATGCAGCCGGTCCTCCTGGTCGTGGTGGAAACGCACGCCGGCTTCCAACTGGTGGCGCCCCCCCGTGCCGTCGAACGCGGCGCCGAGGGTGGACTGGATCCCGTTGGCAAAGTACTCGCGGTGGTTCGACTTCACGCGCAGCGCGCCGTCCGCGCTCGCGGAATCGCCGGCGATCACCGCGTATTCATCGGCGTAGGTGTCCGGCGCGGCCAGAACGTCGGCGGGGGTCATGGTGCCCACGCGGTCGAACTGGTCCCACGTCAGATCGAGACTGTTGCGGTAGATGCTGGTGGTGATATCGACGGCGTCATTGAGCGCGGCGAAATGCTGGATCAGGAACTGCGTGCCATCGTATTCGCTGCGGTCCTTCTGCGACGCCGCGTAGCGACGGTAGGCAAAATGGTCGAAATCGTCTTCGGTCAATCCGAGCTCCGAGTTGTCCGCGCTGTTGCGATCGTAGCCGAACTTCAGCAGCACCTCCTGATAGAGGTCTGCGTCCAGCGCCGAGTGCAGCCCCAGCTTGATCAGATAGTCTTCGTCGTCGAAACCGGTGTCACCGCCTCCGTCGAGCAGCTTGAAGCCGTCCGTGCGGGTCTGGTGGGTGCCGAAATACCACGACGCGTTGTTCCACGAATCGCCGTAACCGGCCCGCAGCGTGCGCGCGTTGTCACTTCCGATCGACAGCTGCGCGGTGCCAATCAGGTCGTCGGGCAGTCCGGGCGTGGCCATGTTCAGTGTGCCGCCGGACGTGCGCGGGCCGCTGACGATGGCCCCCGGCCCGCCGAGGATCTCCACCGATTCCGCGCGTCCGAGTGTGGGAAAGGCGAGCAGGGCGGGCGCGGCATAGGGCGCCGGTGCCGAGAGAATACCGTCCTCCAGCACCGTGATACCAGCGCTGCGATGGGGATCGACACCCCGCATGCCGAGGTTGGGGCGCAGGCCATAACCATCCGCGCCGAAGGCATACACGCCGGGCGCGTCGGCCACGACACGGTCGATGTTGGGAAAGGACTGGCTGAGTTGGTTCAGGAAATCGGGGGGGAGAAAATACGCCGACCCCGGGATGGAACGCGCGTGCCCCGAACTGCTGACGAGTGATGTACGTTCGATGCGGCGCTGGACCGGTGAAACGCGTACGGCGGCGGACGCGGAAGAGTCGGGCGATGCACTCCCGGCGGCGACGCTGGCGGGCCACCCGCCGACGGCCAGAACGATCACAAACAGGGCCGCGCGCAACCTGGGCAAGGACGTGTCTCCGGCACGAGTGAATACCGCGATTCGTTACGGCGCTACTCTATGCCAGCGACAGGGGAGCGTCAACCACTACGCGCCCTTCTTCATGGCCGCAACCGGCATGGGCTGTTTCAACGTCAGCACCGGGCATGGCGAACGCCGCACCAATGCTTCGGCCGTGCTGCCCATCAGCACATGCGACAGTCCGCCGCGCCCATGGGTGCACGAGACGATCAGGTCGGCGTTGGTCTCGTTGGCGTACTCGACAATCGCGTCCACGGGGTTTCCGTACAGCACTCTTGCTTCCGCCCTCAGTCCCGCGGGGAACTGGTCCGCGATGAGCTTGTCGAGGCCGTTCTTGATTTCCACGGAGCGCTCGTCGTCGGTTGTCGCCATCATCGGCGATATCCACGCGACATCGGTTGCCTGCAGCGCGGGTTCGTTCACCGACACCACCTTGAGTTCGGCATCGAAACGCTCGGCCAGTCCGATCGCGTAGGGCAGTGCCCGCAGCGAGTAGTCGGACAGGTCAGTTGTAACGATGATCACATTGAAGTTCAACATGACAATTGCCTCCCTTCCTTCTTCCTTCCTGTCTACACCGGTACGCCCGGCAAGTTTCGTGTCGTCGTTGCTATGACAGCAGAGAAACGAAGCCCGCCGGCTTTATGGTCAGCACGGAAATTGGGACCTGCTCGATGACAGCCTCCGCCGTCTTGCCCAGCAACAGGTGCGCGTACAACGCACTGCGGGCGGTGCCGATTACCAGCAGGTCCGCGCCCAGATCATGGGCCACCGCGAGAATCGTGTCGGCCGCGGAGCCTTCCCGGAGATGGCACGCGTCGGATGGCAGGTGTGACACCACGGACCTGACCAGATTCTCGACCGCCAGCGTATGGCGCGCGGCGGTCTGCGCGCGCACGTCCTTCTTGCCGCTGAACTCTTGAAAATTCGCTGGCAGCCAGTCGAATTCGGCGTGCAACGGCTGCCACGCATGGACGACGTACAGTTCGGCGCGCAGGGCATTCGCAACCGCGGCCGCCGACTCCAGGACCGCGCGATCAAACGATCCCCCGCTGGAGCCCACCGGGTCCACCGCCGCGAGCACGCGCAGCGGCGCAAGGTGCGGCGCGGGCTTCACCACCCACACCGGGCACGGACAATGCCGGATGACAGCGCGCGTGGTGGCGGCGACACCGTGACGGCGGTCGTCCCCGAGGATCACCAGCCCGTACCGGCGCCGGATGGCTTCCTGGACAATCTCGATGGAAGGATGGCCCCAGCGGACGTCGCATTCGACGTGTACGCCATCTTCGCGAAGTACCGCCGCGGTCCGCAGCAATTCGCTCCGGCGCTCGCGCTCCGCTTCCTCGCACGCGTCGGTCAGCGGAAGAGAAAATTGCAGCGGGCCGAACTCAGGGGGGAGGCCGTCGAAGACATCAATGATTGAGATGAGGGCGCCGCTTTGTTTCGCCAGCGCGACTGCGCGTGAGACGGCGGGATCGTCAGCGGACCTGCCCCGTGTGTAGACAAGGATACGATCCGCGTGCAGCATGACGGCGCCTCATATCTGAATCGTCAACCGTTTGCGCCGCAGGGCGTCCGCTGCGTCGCGGAGGGTCATCATCGATATGGTGGATACGTAGTTCTCGCGGAACACCTTCCACACATCGTGCAGCGCGCAGCTCGCCTGGTCGGTGCACTCGTCGAGGCCGAGCACGCACGAGCGGTCGAGTTCGACGCGGCCGTCGATCGCTTCGATGACCTCCACCACACGGGTCTCGCGCGAAGGCCGGGCGAGCTGATATCCGCCACCCGGGCCCTTGGTGGAACGCACCAGCCCCTTGTTGCGCAGGCCGTGCAGTATCTTCGCGAGCGACTGGCGCGGCACCCCGGCGGCATCGGCGATCTCGCGAACCAGAACGGGGCCGGGAGCATCCTTCTCGGCCAGATAGATGAGTGCCCGGAGGGCATGCTGACAGGTTGGAGAATGAATCATCGACCGGCCTTTCAAGCAGTAACAGGTCTGTAATTCCACTAATACTATAGGGTTCCCCGGTACCGTCCGTCAACGGGAAAAGGACAGTGCGCTCCGAAGAGGTCCCTGAGGACACCGATCTGTAACAGATTGCTGCTAAGCGGGTTAGGGGTGGGGGGACGGCGGAATTCGGGTTGCGAGCCGGCCCCGCCTCCGGTATGCTGACCGCGCCCGGCGCCGCCGGGCAACCGAACCATGCCCATCGCCACCCCCTTTCATTCGCGGACGCTCGAGCGCTGCACCAGCCTGCTCTACAAGGACTGGGGCGGTTACTACGCCGTGCGTTCCTACGACACCACGCACGAGCGCGAGTACTTCGCGTTCCGGCACGCGTGCGGGTTGATCGACGTCACGCCGCTCTACAAGTATGACGTGCGCGGCGCGGACGCAGCGCGGTACCTCGCTCGCATCATGGTGCGCGACATTGGCAAGTTGAAGCACAAGCAGGTCATGTATGTGTGCTGGTGCGACGACCACGGGATGATGATCGACGATGGCACCGTCTCGCGTCTCGACGAAGACTACTTCCGCGTCACGTCGTCAGAACCCGCCTGGCACTGGCTCGTGCGCACGTCGCGCGGCATGCAGGTGACCATCGAAGACGTGAGCGACCGTTACGCCGCACTGTCCATTCAGGGGCCGACGTCGCGCGACGTGCTGGACGCGGTGTGCGGCGGTGACATCCGCGGCCTTAAATTTTTCCGCCTCGAGAACTCGCGCATCGACTCCGTGGACGTAACCGTGTCGCGGACGGGTTACACGGGCGACCTCGGCTACGAGGTGTGGATGGCCAATGAACACGCGTTGCGCGTGTTCGACGCCATTGTGGACGCGGGGCGCGCCTGGGGGCTGGAACTGGCCGGGCTCGACGCGATGGACGTCACCCGCATGGAGGCCGGATTCATCCTGAACGGCGTCGATTACTACTCGGCGCTGCGCTGCCTGATCCCGTCGCGCAAGTCGACGCCGTACGAACTGGGACTCGGCTGGATGGTGAATCTCAAGCATGAGCCGTTCATCGGCCGCGACGCGTTGATCCGCGAGAATCATGTGGGTTCGACCCGCAAACTCGTCGGCCTGGAAGTAGACTGGGATGAGACGGAAGCGCTGTTCCGCGCGCACCAGCTTCCGCCCGAGGTGCACAGCGGCGGCTGGCGCGATCCGCGGCCTGTCTACGACACACGCGGTGCGTTCATCGGTCAGGCCACCAGCGGTGCCTGGTCGCCGATCCTGAAGAAGAACCTGGCGCTCGCCACGCTGAAAGCCGAGCACGCGCAGCCCGGATCCACGGTGCGTTTTGAAGTCACCGTCGAGTACGAGCGGCGTACGGTCAAGGCGACCGTGGTCGACACACCGTTCTTCAATCCGGAACGGAAGCGGACCTGAGCATGGCCAGACGTTATGACGCCATCATCATCGGCGCGGGGCACAACGGCCTCGTGGCCGCGGCGTACCTGGCACGGGCCGGCCGCCGCGTGCTGGTGCTGGAGAAACGTCACGTCGTGGGTGGTGCGGCGGTCACCGAGGAACTCTACCCCGGCTTCCATTTCTCGGTGTGTTCGTACGTGGTGAGCCTGTTTCGCCCGCACATCATCCGTGAACTCAATCTGACGAAACACGGGATGCAGCTGATCCCGCTGGAGTGTTCCTTCACGCCGCACCTCGAGGGTCCCGGGCTGGTGCGCTGGCCCGACCCGCAGCGCACGCGCCGCGAAGTGTCGCACTTCAGCCGCAAGGACGCGGAGATCTACCCCGAGTTCTCGCTGGCGATGACGAAGATGGGTTTCTTCGTCAAGGAGATCATCGACTCGCCGCCGCCGGATATCGGCTCGCTGCGCCCCGCCGAACTCTCCCGACTCGCGGGCCTGTTTGGCCACCTGCGCGACCTCGGTCCGCAGATGATGGAACTGCACGCGCAGCTGCTCACGATGAGCGCGGTGGATTTTCTCAAGATGTGGTTCGAATCCGACGCGCTGCTCGCGCCGATGTCGTGCAGCGGCATCATCGGGACGTTCCTCGGCGTGCACTCGCCGGGGACGGCGTACGTGCTGTTGCATCATTATATGGGTGAGATCGACGGCGCGTTCCGGTCGTGGGGATTTTCGAAGGGCGGAACCGGTGGCCTGAGCATCGCCATCGCCAATGCCGCGCAGGCGTACGGCGCCGAGATCAAGCTGAGCGCACCGGTGTCGCGTGTGATCGTCAAGGGCGGCCGCGCGAAGGGAGTCGTGCTGGACAACGGCGATGAGTACGACGCCGACGTCGTGATCTCCAACGCCGACCCGCGCCGCACGTTCATCGCCATGGTGGGAGAGCAGCACTTCGACGCGGACTTCGTGTCGCAGGTGCGGCGGTACAAGTTCCGCGGCAGCTCCGGCAAGGTGAACCTGGCGCTCGACCGCCTCCCCAATTTCACATGCCGCCCCGGCGCGGGTCCGCACCTGCAGGGCGATATCGCGGTTGCGCCGTCGCTCGAGTACCTGGAGCGCGCGTACGACGAAGCCAAGTACGGCGAGTTCTCGCGCCGGCCGTATCTCAACGTGGTGATTCCGTCGCTGGTCGACCCGGGCGTTGCGCCTCCCGGCAAGCACGTGATGTCGATCTTCGTCCAGTACGCCCCCTACAAGCTCGCGGGCGGTGCCGACACGTGGCCCTCACGCCGCGAGGAGTTCGGAGACACCGTGGTCGATACGCTCGCGGAGTACTGCCCGGGGCTCAAGGAATCGATCCTCTACCGGCAGGTGCTGACCCCGTGGGATCTGGAACACGAAATCGGTCTGACCGAGGGCAACATCTTCCAGGGCGAACTGTCGCTCGAGCAGCTGCTGTTCCTGCGACCGGCGGCCGGCTGGGCGCGTTACCGCACGCCGGTGAAGAATCTGTGGCTGTGCGGTTCGGGCGCGCATCCGGGTGGCGGCATCATGGGATCTCCGGGCGAACTGTGCGCGAAGGCACTGCTGGAATCGAAAGAGGTATAGCGTGGCGCGTTACGACGTGGTGGTGATTGGCGGCGGACACAACGGTCTGACCGCTGCCTGCATTCTGGCCAAGGCCGGACGCAGTGTTGCCGTGTTCGAGCGCGCCCCCGCGGTGGGGGGGCTGTGCACGCCGCGCGAGTTCCACCCCGGCTATCACGAGCCGGGTGTGCTGCACGACACCGCGCAGATCCGCGTGGAAGTCGCCGAGGCCCTGCACCTCGACCAGCACGGTCTCGACCTGGCGGCGCCCGTCAGCGTGCTCCTCACCGGTGCCTCCGCGACGGGAATCACGATTCACGCTTCCGACGACGCGACCGCCGCGGACATCGCGCGCGTTTCGGCGCGCGACGCGGATCGCTGGCGCGAGTACCGCGCGTTCGTCGGCCGCATGCGCAAGGTCGTCGAGCCGTTATTGAACGAAGCGCCGCCCGACATCTCCGCGCTGGGAAGTCTGCACGCGGGTTCGCTGGGGCTCCTGTTGAAGAGCGCGGTGTCGTTCCAGCGCCTCGGACGGCGCGAGATGGCCGAGATGCTCCGGGTTCCGCCGATGTGCGTGGCGGACTGGATGAACGAATGGTTCGAGACCGAGCTGTTGAAGGCGGGGCTCGCGCACGGCGCGGTCATCGGCCTGTGGGCCGGGCCGTGGTCGCCGGGAACGGCCACCAACCTGCTGCTCGCGGACTGCACCACCACGCGCTCCATCAAGGGCGGTGCGGGTGCGCTGTCCGCCGCGCTGGAACGCGCGGCGCGACACCACGGCGTGGAGATACGGACCGGCGCGGAGGTCGCGAGCATCCGGGTAGACGGCGGCAATGCGACCGGTGTCGTGCTGGCGTCGGGTGAGACCATCGACGCGGGCATTGTCGCGGCGGCGTGCGATCCGCGGCGCACGTTCCTCGATCTGATTCCACCGGCCACGCTGCCGGTCGCGTTCGAGCATCGCGCCGGCGTGATTCGCTCGCGCGGGACAACCGCCAAGGTGAACCTGGCGTTGTCGCGCCGCCTCGAGTTCGCGGCGCGGCCGGGTGAGCGCGTGGAACGTGCGCGCACCGCGAGCACGCTGGACGATCTGGAACGCGCGTTCGACGCGGTCAAGTATGGCCGTTTCTCGGACCACCCGGTGCTCGACATCCACGCGCCGGCGGTCTCCACCGCGGCGATGGCGCCGGATGGCACCGACGTGGTGTCGATGATGGTCCACTTTGCCCCGCACGCACTGGTGGGTGGCTGGGACGACGCGGCGCGCGAGCGGCTGGGAGACGCGGTGGTCGATGAACTGGAACGGGTGGCCCCGGGCGCAAAGGCGGCCGTCGTCGCGCGCGAGGTGCTGACGCCGGCCGATATCGCCGACCGTCACGGCGTGACGGGCGGGCAGATCCATCACGTCGAGCACGCGCTCGACCAGCTCGCCATCCGGCCCACGCTCGACACGATGCGCTACGCCACGCCGGTCGGGAATCTCTACCTGTGCGGCTCGGGATCGCACCCGGGTGGTGGGGCCACCTGCGCGCCGGGCGCGCTCGGCGCCGCGGCAATTCTCGCGCGACGCTCCCGCTGATCGCCGTCCACGCCGAACGGGCCTCCGGCCGCGCCCCGGGCATCCACGACTTTTTTTTGCAGGACACGGTTTTCGGTTGCGCACGCCAGTCGCGGGTTGTATACGCTATCCGAAATCAGCGGACCCCCGACGGACGGCGCGCCTGTTGGCGCGCCGAATGCGTATGGGCCCCTCACCTTCCACTCATGGCCGCCGTGCCGGAGGGAACCGCCAGAAAATGGCTACGAGAAGCATCACGATTCAACCCACCGGATTCGTCTCACCGAAGCTCGAGGGGAAACTCATCAATGGAAAGGGCGGCCGCGCCGTCATCGCCCGCGAAAAAATCCGCATGGGCGATGTGCTGGTCGTCTGGGGCGGGGAGGTCATCGACGGTCTCGCGCTGCGCTCGATGTCGGAGGACAAGTACCGCCTCGCGCTCCAGATCGAGGAAGACCTGTACCTGCTCACCAGCAACGAAGGGCCGGCGGACTGGGTCAACCACTCCTGCAATCCCAACGCCGGGCTTCGTGGGCAGATCGTGCTCGTGGCCATGCGCGACATCCGCGCGGGCGAGGAGATCACGTTCGACTACGCGACCAGCGACGGTTCGGCTTATGACGAGTTCGAGTGTGGCTGCGGTGCGCGCACGTGCCGCAAACACGTGACGGGCGACGACTGGCGTCTGCCGGAACTCCAGAGCCGCTACGCGGGGTATTTCTCGCCGTACCTGCAGCGCCGCATCGACCACGCGGCCAGCGCGCCGGCCCGCAAGTCCGCGTCGCGCGGCAAGAGCCTGGGTGCGCCGGACCGCCGCCTGAACCCGGTTTCCCGCCGCGGCTAGCCCGGCCGCCCGGTCCCGGGGGTCCCTCCTGGCGCGAGGGCCGGGTTTCCGGATACGTCGCTCCTGTGCTAGAATCGTTGCTGCCGCAATTGCGCCGGGGAGTGCCCGGGCGCCTTTCCAGAGCGGTCCCACCACATTCAGGAGGAACGATGGCGCAGTCTCTCAAGGCCGATACGTCACGGGCGGTCGATCAGATTCTCGATCACTACCGTTCGGAGAATCCCGGCGTTCGGGCCAATCTCTATCGCATGTTGACGACCGGCCGTCTGGCCGGCACCGGCAAGATGGTTATCCTGCCGGTCGATCAGGGCTTCGAACATGGACCGGCACGGAGTTTCGCTGCCAATCCGGGCGGCTACGATCCGGCCTACCACGCGCAGCTCGCCATCGACGCTGGTTGCAACGCGTACGCGGCGCC
This sequence comes from Candidatus Krumholzibacteriia bacterium, assembly GCA_036273975.1. Taxonomy (GTDB): domain Bacteria; phylum Krumholzibacteriota; class Krumholzibacteriia; order WVZY01; family JAKEHA01; genus JAKEHA01. The sequence goes on along the minus strand of DASUGO010000126.1, from coordinate 14,684 downwards.
GTATGGATTCATCAGTCAGGTGGCGCACGAATACGCCGGCAAGATTCCGCTCATTCTCAAGGTGAACAACCACGACGTTCTCTGCGACGAGAACGATCCCGCGCCCGCGCAGACATCGGGCGTGCAGGATGCCCTCCGGCTCGGTTGCGCCGCCATCGGCTTCACCATCTATCCGGGCTCCGCGCACTGGAAGGCGATGTACGAAAACCTGCGCGCGCTCTCCGAGGAAGCACGCAACCACGGCATCGCGGTCGTGGTGTGGTCGTACCCGCGCGGTTCCGGCATCAGCAAGGATGGTGAAACGGCCATTGACGTCGTGGCCTACGCGGCGCAGATTGCCGCGCAGCTCGGCGCGCACGTCATTAAAGTCAAGCTGCCCACCGACCATCTCGAGCAGGACGCGGCCAAGAAGGTATACCTGGCCGAGAAGGTCAAGATTGCCTCGCTGGCCGACCGCGTGAAGCACGTGATGGACAGTTCGTTCGCGGGCAAACGCATCGTCGTGTTCTCGGGCGGCGGCAAGAAGGGCGAAGACGCGGTGTTCGACGAGGCACGCGCCATCCGCGACGGCGGCGGCAACGGATCGATCATCGGCCGCAACTCGTTCCAGCGTCCGAGAGCCGAGGCCGTCAAGTTCCTCCAGACCATCATGGACATCTACGCGGGGAAGATCGACTGAGCCACGGACCGAAACGGGATCAACGCGAAGGGGCCGGTCACGCGACCGGCCCCTTTTTTTTGTTCGTGGTTGTGCGCCGGCGGGCTACTTCCCGAACGTCGCGCCCACGTGGAACACGTAGCTTTCCAGGTCGAGGTTGTCCGCCGGCTCCAGGTTCTGCCATTTGAACTCGCCAAAGACGCTCACCGGACCGGGGAGAATCGAGATGCCGGCCAGCAGATACCAGCCGAAGTCGTTGTCGGGGGCATTGTCGCCGCCGAACGTGTAGTAGCCCACGCCGACGCCGCCGTACAGCGTTCCCATCTGGACGCACGCGGTGGCTTCGAACGGGATGATGCTCGAACTGCCCGCGTCGTTGGAAAAGTGGATGTAGCTGAACCGTCCGTCCAGATGGATGAACGGGGTCAGCTTGGAATCGTACTTCAGGCCGGCGCCGTAGCCGTTGTCGGCCTGGTCGACCTTGGGATTCCAGTAGATGCCGTAGACGCCAATGGCGTGCGCGCCGGGCGCGACGGCGGTGACGGCGGTGACGGCGATGGCGGCGATCGCCAGTGTGAGTGCGATACGTTTCATGTCTTCCTCCTGGTTGCCGCCATGGGAGGCGGTCGTTACCTGCAGGATGCCGATGCGGCCCGCGTGCCGGCAAGAGATTTCTCTTTCGTGGCCGGGCGCCGCGTGGAACAATCGAGTCCTTCACGGAGGCCTGTATGACCAATGCCGAAACCTACCGCCGGAACTTCCTGACCCTGCTGCTCGTGGTCGTCACGGTCGGGTTCCTGTTGATGATGCGGCGCTTTCTGATCCCGCTGCTGCTGGCGGCCATCTTTGCCGCGCTGGTGAGCCCGCTCTACCGCAGGCTGCTGGCGGGGTTCCGCGGCCGGCGCACGCTGGCGTCGGTCACGACGCTGTGCATCGTGCTCCTGCTCGTGGTAATTCCGCTCACACTGTTCGCCGGAATCCTGGCCAAGGAGGCCATCCATATCAGTGGCACCGCCGGGCCGTGGATCCAGTACCAGGTCAACAACCCGGATGAACTGATTCGCAAGCTGCAGGCGCTGCCGTTTGCCGACCGCGTGGTGCCTTATCAAGAGCAGATTCTGCAGCGCGTCGCCGAGATCGTACGGGCGGTAGGCGGATTCTTCGTCGACCGCCTGTCGGATGCGACGCGCGGAACCGTCGCGTTCATCCTTGATGTTGTTATCATGTTCTACGCGATGTTCTTCTTCCTGACCGACGGCGGGCGGTTTCTGGACGGGATCATGGGTTCCATTCCGCTCTCGCCGGCCGAGCGCAACCGCATCCAGGATCGCTTTGTTTCCGTGACCCGCGCCGCGCTCAGCAGCACCGTCGTGATCGGCATCATCCAGGGGACGCTGGGTGGCATCGCGTTTGCGGTGGCGGGCGTGCCTGGCGCGGTGTTCTGGGGAACCGTGATGGCGGTGTTCGCGATGGTGCCGGGAATCGGTCCGGCCGTGGTGTGGGCGCCGGTGTGTGGATATCTGTTCGCCACCGGCCACAACGGCGCCGGCATCGGCCTGGTGCTGTTCTGCGCGCTCGGCGTGGGCTCGGTGGACAACCTGCTGCGGCCCCGGCTGGTCGGCAAGGGCACCCAGCTGCCCGACCTGCTGGTCATGCTCGCCACGCTGGGCGGCTTGATGATGTTCGGGGCGGTCGGGTTCATCCTGGGGCCGGTGATCGCGGCGCTGTTCGTGACGACGTGGGATATTTTCAATACATTTGTGCGCGAGTCGAGAGAAACCGCGGGCGGAGTGTGACGCCCGTTGGAAAGGAAGCGAAGATGAATTTCGTAAAGACGATACTGGCCGTGCTGGTTGCCCAGCTCCTGATCGTCGCGACCATCGTATTCGGTCTGGTTGTGGTGACGGCCTTGTTCACAGGTGAAGAGACCATGAACGTCGCGGATAATTCGTGGCTGGTCATGGACGTGTACGGAGAGATTCCGACCTACGACCCGCCCGAGTCCATCGCGTCGTCCGTGCTGGACGGAGATCAGGAAACGCTCGATCGCATGCTGACCAATCTCGAAAAGGCGGCCGTCGACGACCGTATCGCCGGCGTGGTGCTGAAGGTGTCGAGCGCCAATTCGCTGGGACTGGCGTCGATGGGCGAGTTGCGCGCGGCCATCGCCCGCGTGCGCGACGCCGGCAAGCCGGTGATCGCCTTTTCGGACGGGCTCGACCGCAACTCGCTGTACCTGGCGTCCGCGTGCGACTCCATCTTCATGCCGGATGTCGCGGATCTGGTTTTCACCGGCTACGGCATGGTGGACATGTTTGCCATGGGCGTGCTCGACAAGCTGGACATCCATCAGAACCTGCACAAGATCCGCGCCTACAAGACCGCCGCCGAGATGATGCAGCGCGATTCCATGTCGCCCGAGGCGAAGGAAATGGCCAACTGGTTGCTCGACGAGGTGTGGGACCTGCAACTCGGCGCGATCGCACGCGACCGTTCGGTGCCGATGGACTCGATGGAGACGTACATGGCGCGCGCGCTGTTCGAGGCGTCCGAAGCGCGCGACGCCGGCCTCATCGACGGTGTGCGCTACTGGGACGAACTGGAGGACGAACTCGCCGATGGTGGGGACCTGGAGAGCATCACGTCGGGCGACTACGCGGACGTGTCGCGCGCCGACGTGGGTCTCAAGGGCAAGCAGCGCATCGCGGTGGTGCATGCCTACGGCATGATCGGCGGACGCAAGAGCCGCATTGACCCGTCGCTCGGTGTGCTGATGGGGCACGAGAGCGTGATCAGCGATCTGCGCGCCGCGGCCGACGACGACCGCGTCGAAGCCATCATCTTCCGCGTCGATTCGCGCGGCGGCGACGCGCTCACCAGCGAGCTGATCTCGCGCGAAGTGGGGAAGATCGCGCGGGACAAGCCGGTCATCGTGTCGATGGGCGACGTGGCCGCCTCGGGTGGATACGCGGTGTCGTACCGCGCCACGAAGATCATCGCCGATTCGCTTACGATCACGGGGTCGATCGGTTCAATCTACGGCAAGATCAACATGGTGGGACTGTGGAACAAGCTCGGTATCACGTTCGACTGGGTCACGCGCGGGCCCAACGCGCTCCTGTGGTCGGGTGTCACCGACTTCGACGACGCGCAGTGGAAGCGCATCGAGCAGCACCACGACGCATCGTTTCAGCGCTGGCTCGACAACATCAGCGCGGCGCGCCACATCCCGATGGACGAACTCCTGCCGCTCACCGAGGGACGCGTGTGGACGGGGCGCCAGGCGGTCGCGCGGCATCTGATCGACGATGTCGGCGGTTACTCGCGCGCCATCGAGGTGGCAAAGGAAGAGGCCGGAATTCCCGCGGACGAAGAAGTGACGTTCGTGAGCTACCCCAGGCGCCGGGGATTGTACGCGCTGCTCACCAGCGGCGATGCGCCGCTCACGCTGGTGCGCTGGACGATCTACCGCTGGCTCAAGGACGACGTGGCCGAAACCACGCGTCTGCTCACACAGGGGCGGATGCGGGTGTGGACGGGTGTGACGCAGTAAGCGGGACGCGGTCAGCGCGCGTCGCTCCGGAAGCGGCGCAACGAGAACGGCGACAGGTCGAGCGCGGGTTTGCCGTCGAGCATCCACTGCGCCGCCGCCTCGCCGGTGGCGCTCGCGAACTTGAAGCCGTGCCCCGAGCACGCGCTCACCAGCAGCACGTTGTCGTGTCGCGGGTGGGCGTCGATCAGGAAGTGCCCGTCCGGCGTGTTGGTATACATGCAGGTCGCGGTCTCACGCAACGCTCCCAGCATTCCCGGCAGGTAGCGGTCGCACAGCGCGCGCACGCGTGCGACTTCGCGTTCGTGTACGATACGGTCGATGCCCTCCGGCGTCGTCGGCATGCCGGGGTCGTGGATCGCCACCTTGACGCCGCGTCCGCGGTCCGGGAATCCGTACAGCAACCGTCCCTTCTCGAACTCCACCGCCCATACCGGAATCGCGCGCGCCGTCCCGGGGTCTGCCGGTTCGAACCAGAACAATGGCTGGCGCGCCACCGCCGCCGTGGCGCCCGCCTCGGCGACCGTTGCCGGCATCGCCGCGCCGGTGGCCATGATGAGCGTGTCGGTGAGGAGTGTACCCGCCGTAGTTTGCACGACGATATGATCGCCATGGGCGCGCCATGCCACCAGCGCCTCGTCGGTGCGAACGGCGGCGCCGCGCGCGCGCGCACCCGCGAGGTGCGCGCTGATGCAGCGTTCCGGGTGCAGCAGCCCGGCGCGCGGCTCGACGGCACACAGCATCTGAGGATCCGGGCGGAGCCACGGAAAACGCTGCGTGCATTCATCGAGCGAAAGTTTTTCGACCGATATGGCGTGCTCGCTGGCGGCGCGGATCATCCCCGGGACCAGTTCGTCACCGTCGAAGCCCGCGTAGATGCCGCCGGTCTCTTCAATCAGCGTGGTCCCGGCTTCCGTCTGCAGCGCGTGCCACAGATCGTACGCGCGACGCACCAGCGGAACGTAGCACGGGTCTTCGAAGTAGGCCTCGCGAATCATGCGCGACTCGCCGTGCGACGAGCCGAGCGTGTGCGGCGGGTCGTGGGCGTCGAGCCCCGCGACGCGCGCACCGCGCGCGGCGAGATGGTACAACGCCGCGCTTCCGACGGCCCCGAGGCCGGCCACGATGCAGTCATACCGCGTGGTCATCGGTTCAGTCCCCCAGCAGCCGCGCGAGGTTTCCGCCCAGCACCGCGGCCTGGTCGTCGTCGTCGTATCCCGCCTCGCGCATTGCCGCGGTCTGCGCATCCCGTATATCGGTACGATAACCGCGCGGGAAGACACCCGAGTCGGAACCAAACAGGATGCGGTCGGTGCCGATTGCGTCGCGCGTGTGTTGAAACACCTCGGTCAAGGACAGCGGGGGCGAGTGCTCCGCAGCCCAGCTGTTGGAACCGGCGGTATCGAGGTACACGTTGTGGCACGCGGCGGCGAGGTCGAGGGCTTCGTCGAAATAGCCCGAACCGAAATGGGGAATGATGAACGCCACGTCGCGCTGCGCGCGCGCGACCATCGCGAGGTCGCGGGGCCGGCTGCGGTCGGACGGGAAGTCGGGGTTGAGGCCGAGGAAGCGGCGGACACCGACGCGCAGTTTTCCGCAATGCACGAAGACCACCATGTCGTGCGCCTTGGCCACTTCCAGCGCGGCGGTCACTTCCGGCGCCTGGATGGAATAGTCGTGCATGGCCGGAAACAGAATCAACCCGCGAAACTGGAAGCGCGATTGCATGGCGTCCAGCGCTTCGATGGTGGCGGGTGCCATCGGGTTGACCACGCAAAAAGGGACAAAGCGGCCGTTGGATTCCGCGGCAACCCCGCCGACCGCCGCCATCTCCGCCGGTGCCGACGCAAACAGGACCACTCGCGCCACGCCGTGGCGGTCGAGTTCCGCGTTCCAGCGCGCCGCGTGCGCCGCCGCGTCCGGCCCGGGGACGTGCAGGCCCCCGGCGCGAATGCGCTCGAGAGCGGATTCCGGACTTTCGTCCGGGGCCTGAGCGGCCTGGTGCTCGTAGAACTCGCGGCCGAAGAAATGGGTATGCGCGTCGAAGACGTTCATGGTTCGGGGTCTCCGGTGTTATAGTTATTGCTGAACAGTATGGCGCGGCACCGCCCCACCGGTCAACCCGGCCCCGCCATTGGCCTCAACCCGCCGCAGGTTTCTATGCAGCATACCGTTACGACCCGCTACTGGCACCTGCTGGACGACGGCCGCGTCCAGTGCGACCTCTGCCCGCGCTTCTGCAGGCTCCGCGAAGGCCAGCGCGGCATGTGCTTCGTCCGCGCCCGCGAGGGCGACGCGGTGGTCCTGACCACCTACGGGCGTTCCAGCGGCTTCTGCATCGACCCCATCGAAAAGAAGCCGCTCAATCATTTTCTGCCCGGGACGTCGGTGCTGTCGTTCGGGACCGCCGGCTGCAACCTGGCGTGCTCGTTCTGCCAGAACTGGGACATCTCCAAGTCGCGCGAGATCGACACGCTCACCGCGGAGGCATCGCCCACGGCAATTGCCCGCGCCGCGGCCGAGACCGGGTGCCGGAGCGTTGCGTTCACCTACAACGACCCGGTGATCTTCATGGAGTACGCGGTCGACGTAGCCATCGCGTGTCGTGAGCAGGGCATCCGGACCGTCGCCGTGACGGCGGGCGAGATCTGTCCGGAGCCGCGGCGCGAGTTCTTCCGGCACATCGACGCCGCCAACGTGGACCTCAAAGGGTTCACGGAAGAGTTCTATCGCAAGGTGTGCAAGGGGAGCCTGGCCGACGTGCTCGACACGCTGGTCTATCTCAAGAACGAGACCGACGTCTGGTTTGAAATCACCACGCTGTTGATTCCGGGGTGCAACGATTCCAGCGCCGAACTCGAGAAGGAGTGCGCGTGGATCCGCGACCATCTCGGCGTCAGCGTGCCGTTGCATTTCTCCGCGTTCCACCCCGACTTCAACATGCGTGACGTTCCACCCACGCCGCCCGAGACACTCACACGCGCGCGCCGCATCGCGCTGGACCACGGACTGCACTACGTCTACGTGGGCAACGTGCACGACGAGGACGGCAGCAGCACGTACTGCCATTCGTGCGGGGAGAAACTGATCGGCCGCGACTGGTATCAACTGACCGCCTGGCAACTCGACGACGCGGGCGCCTGCAAAAAATGCGGGACGCCGGTCCCCGGCGTGTTCGAGGCCCGGCCCGGCACCTGGGGCGCGCGCCGCGAAGCCATCGACATGCGAGGCTTCGCATGAGGGGGAGGGCCCGGTTGCGATTTCTGGCCATGGTGACCACGCTCTCGTTTGCGACGGCATGCACGCACGCGGTCAAATTGCCGCCGGAGGACATCGCGCAGGCGGCGGGGCGCGATGCGAAGCGCGCCTGGCAGATCGACACACGCTCCGGAGATCGCTATCTCGCCAAGCGCTATTCACTCACGGACTCGACGCTGGTGATCGAACAGCTGGCAGGCCTGGACGAGTTCTACGGCGAACGAAAAACTGCGGACTCGTTGACCATTGCGCGAACGAGTATCGCGTCGATATCGCGCGTTGCGGCCGGCCCGGGCACCGCCATCTTGATAGGCGCTGCGCTATTCACGGGGCTGGTTGCATTCGTGTTGATGAACCCCCCTGGCACTACCGTGGATTGACCACCCGATCGATGTGAACCAGGATGCGCCATCGCGATCTCAAGATAAGGGTAAAGCGGCTCGTGGCGGTTGTTGTGATCACGACCATGCTCGCCGCGTGTTCCACCACGAAGCAACTCCAGCGCGAGGATTTCGCAGCGGCGTCGCGGCAGCCGATCGCGGTGCACGTGGTCACGACCAACGATGGCCATGTGTATCGCGTGCGCTCGTTTTCGGTGACGGATTCCACGTTTGTGATCAAAGAGATGACCGACAAGGATGAGCAGCCCGGTGGCGCGGCGATGCCCATTGTGCTGCCCCTCGCGGACGTTGCGACGGTTGAGACGAAAGACATGCGGGGCGGTGTGTTCCTGATCGTCGTACCCCTGCTGTTGCTGACATTTCTGTTTTACGGCATGCGTGACATCCACCTCGACTAGCCCGGCCCGCCTCCTGATTGATTTCCGGGGCGAAAATGCCTACAATGCCCGCATGCCCGCCCGGCCGCGCCCCGTTGGCAGCGCCGGCGGTTTCCCTGATTTTCCGGACGCCTACCCAGACGCCTACCAGGAGGCCTAACTCATAATGAAACCGTCATTTAACCTGCTCGGCTTCGACCACGTCACGTTCGCGGTCGGCAACGCCAAACAGGCTGCTCACTACTATCAGACCGTCTACGGCTTCGAACTCGTGGGCTACCGGGGCCTCGAGCAGGGCGACCGTGAGACCGCGAGCTACGTGCTCAAGCAGAACCAGGTCATCTTTATCCTCAACAGCCCGTACAAGGCGAGTTCGCCGCTCAACAACCTGCTGACGCGGCATGGCGACGGTGTGACCGACATTGCGTTTGCGGTGGATGATGCGGTGAAGGCGTGGGAGCACACCACGAAGCACGGTGCGAAGAGCGCGTTTGAGCCGCGGACCATGGAAGACGAGGGCGGCAAGGTCATCGTGTCCGGCATTCACACCTACGGCGACGTCACGCACACCTTCGTGCAGCGCGAGGGCTACCAGGGCGTGTTCCTGCCCGGCTACGCGAGGGTCAAGTCGACGCGCAAGCCCGACCCGGTGGGCTTCCTCTTCATCGATCACATCGTCGGCAATCAGCCCGACAACGAGATGGAGAACGTGGTGCGCTTCTACGAGAACATCTTCGGGTTCCAGCGGCTGTGGACGGTGGACGACAAGGACATCTCCACCGAGTTCACGTCGCTGCGTTCGGTGGTCGTCTCCGACGAGGCCGAAAACATCAAGATGCCCATCAACGAACCCGCGCAGGGCGTGAAGAAGTCGCAGATCGAGGAGTACGTGGAGTTCAACTCGGGCGCCGGTGTGCAGCACATCGCGATGGCGACCAACGACATCTCGACGACGGTCAAGAAGCTCGTCGCCAACGGCACCGACTTCCTGTACGTGCCGGACAGTTACTACGATACGCTGAAGGAGCGCGTGGGCGAGATCGAGGAAGACATCGAGGCGCTGCGCAAGCTCGGCATCCTGGTGGACCGCGACGACAAGGGTTACCTGCTGCAGCTCTTCACCAAGCCGGTGCAGGATCGCCCGACGCTGTTCTTCGAACTCATCCAGCGCAAGGCGGCGCGGTCGTTTGGCAAGGGCAACTTCAAGGCCCTGTTCGAGAGCATCGAGCGCGAGCAGGAGCGCCGCGGCACGCTGTAATCGCCGCACGAGGAGTCAACGTCATGCCAGTTTATATTCAGCGCGGCAAAATGCCGAAATATCGGCATACCCAGTTTCGCAAGGCCGATGGTTCGCACCACTATGAGGAGCTGATCAGCCGGCTGGGGTTTTCCGACATCTATTCCAACGTCTACCACCTGCACATGCCCACGCGGGTCGCGAAGGTGGGGAAGTTCCATCCCCTGAAGCTCGAGGCGCTGGAAGGCGAGCACCGCCACCGCCACCTGCAGACGTTCAAGCTGAAGCCGGAAGGGAACTGGCTCACGGGCCGGCGGCCGCTGCTGTTCAACAACGATATCATCATGGGCACGGCGAGTCCGAAGAAGGGCGCGGTCGACTTCTTTTACAAGAATGCCACCTGCGACGAGGTGCTGTTCATCCACCACGGCAGCGGCGCGCTCAAGAGCATGTTCGGCACGCTCGTGTTCGGCGAGGGTGACTACGTGGTGATTCCGCGCGGCGTCATCTGTCAGGTGGAGTTCGACACCGACGACAACCGCGTGTTCTGGGTGGAGTCGTACGGACCGGTGGACTGGCCGAAGCACTTCCGCAACCAGTACGGCCAGCTCTCCGAGGACGCACCGTACTGCGAACGCGACATCCGGCTCCCGGAGTTCATGGATCCGGTGGACCAGGTGGGCGAGTTTCCCATTCACATCCGCCTGCGGGACGGCATCCAGGAGTACCAGTGGGGGCACCACCCATACGATCTGGTCGGTTACGACGGCCACTACTACCCGTGGATCTTCAACATCCGCGACTACATGCCCAAGGTGGGCCGCGTGCATCTGCCGCCGCCGTCGCACCTCACGTTCACCGGCCCCGGCTACGTGATGTGTTCGTTCTGCCCGCGCCCGTTCGACTTTGACGAGAACGCGGTGCCGGTGCCGTACGCGCACTCCAACGTGGACAGCGACGAAGTCCTCTACTACGTCGAGGGCAACTTCATGAGCCGCAAGGGTATCGAGGTGGGCTCGATTACGCTGCACCCGTACGGCATTCCGCACGGACCGCAGCCGGGTCTGCTGGAGAAGTCGCTGGGCGCGAAGGGCACCAGGGAACTCGCGGTGATGGTGGACACGTTTGCGCCGCTCAAGGTGGCGAAACTGTGCGACAGCATCGACGATCCGCAGTACCCGTACAGCTGGCAGTACTAGCCGGGCGCGCATGATCGTCCGCCCGGAATCGACGCCGCGCACGGAGTTCTATTCGTGGATGATCCGTTGCATCGCGCCGCGCCCGATTGCGTGGGTCTCGACCATCTCGCGCGATGGCATCACCAATCTCGCACCGTTCTCGTTCTTCACCGCCATCTCCACCGATCCGCCCACGCTGTGCTTTGCGCCCGGCCGCCACGGCAACGGGGCAAAGAAGGATACGCTGCTGAACATCGAGGCGACCGGCGAGTTCGTGGTGAACCTGGTGCCGGAAGAACTCGCCGAGGCGATGAACGTGACCGCCACCGAATACCCGCACGGCGTGAGCGAGTTCTCGGAGGCCGGACTGACGCCGCTTGCTTCCGAGCGCGTGAAGGTGCCGCGCGTGGCGGAGTCGCCGATCCAGTTCGAGTGCGAGCGCTACCAGATCGTGCAGGTGGGACCGGACGGCGCGGGCGGCGCGGCGCTGGTGATCGGGAAGATCCTCTTGCTGCACGTCGACGACGCGCTGCTGACCAACGGCAAGGTGGACTATGATCGCTACCACCCGCTGGGACGTCTGGGCGGCATGGAATACTCGCGCACGCGCGATCACTTCGTGATGCTGCGCAAGAAGTACACACCGAAGGCGTGATGCGCGCGCCGCGCTCTGCACGTGACCTTGTCGCCACCGCGGTGCTGCTGGCCGCCGCGCTGGTCGCCTGCGAGGACGCGGCTCCCCTTATTGCGCCGATGAAACCGCCCCCGCCCGCCTGTCCCGCCATCGATGACTTTCTGCACACCGTCGCCATTGGGCGCACGTCCGCGCGCATGCTGGGCGCGGATGTCGCGGGCGATGTTGCGTATGGAGCGGCCGGACCCGACGGACTCCTGCTCTTCGACATTTCCGATCCCGCGCGGGTCTCGCCGGTGGCGACGGTTCCCATTGCCGATGCGCGCGCGGTCGATGCCGACGGCGCCATCGCGAGCGTCGCGGCGGGCGACGGGGGACTGGTGCTGGTGGATGTCTCGAATCCCGCGGGCGCGTTCGTGGTGGGGACGGCGTCGTTTCCGGGCTGCGCGGTGGCAGTGGCGGTGGCGGGGGCGCGCGCGTACGTGGCCAATGACGCCATCGGTCTCGTGATCGTCGACATCTCCAACCCGGCCGCGCCGGCGGTGCTGGGTATCGACAACACGCCGGGCCAGGCCGCCGCGGTGGCGGTGGAGGAGCCGGTGGCCTACGTTGCCGATCAGCTGGCGGGGCTGCGGGTGGTGAACGTGTCCGACCCGGCGCATCCGTTCGCCGTGAAGACGGTGCCGCTGCCGGGCGTGGCGCGTGGCGTTGCGGCGCACGCGGGGCTCGTGGCGGTGGCGGCGCGCGACGCGGGGCTGCACATCGTGGACGCCACCGTGCCGGCGTTCGCGCACGCGGTTGGTTCGCTGGCCACGCCGCTCAACGCGCTTTCGGCGGCGTTCGTGGACAACACGGTGTTCGTTGCCGAGGGAACGGGCGGGTTGGACGTTGTCGACGTGTCCGATCCCACGCTGCCGCGGCGCGTGCAGCGCATCGGCGGCACCGTAATCACGTGGCACGTGTCGGCCGACGGCGACCGCGTGGCCATCGCGGACGACCAGGGCGGCGTGCGCGTAATGGACGCCGCGATCCCGGCGTCGCCGGCCGCGGATCGGGTGCTGACCACGAGCGACGTGCGCTCGGTGACCACGTGGGGCGACCTGCTGGTGGTGTCGGACGCGCCGTTTGGTGTGCGCGTCTTCGATCCGTCCGCGCGCGCGGAGGTGGGATCGCTGGCGCTGAACGGCGAAGTGACCGACGCGGTCGTGGTGGATTCGGTGGCCTATGTGGTGGCGGGGCATGCGGTGCGCATCGTCGACCTGCACGACCCTGCCGCACCTGTTCTCACCGGGACCGTTCCGAGTTCGTCGTCGGTGGATGCCGTGACGGTGCTCGGCCAACTGGCCTACCTGCTGTCGAGCGACGGCTTTCTGGTGGAGCGCCGCGTGGACGGGAGCGGAATACCGCGCTCGTACTCGGCCAGCGACGCGTATTTCCCGTCGCTCATGATCGCCGACCCGTACGTGTATCTCCCCGACCGGCGCGGCAACGTGTGGCTGGTCATCCGCGCCAGCATGCGGCTTGCGAACATCGCCCCGGTCGGCGGTTCGGCCGAACGCGTGGAGGTGCGCGCCGAGGACGGGCCGTTTGGCCCTGGCAGCGTGACGCGCACCTACGTGACCATCTCGGGGTTGGCCAACGGGCAGGCCGGCGTCGAGGCCTACGACTTCACCAACATCTTCTTCCCGTCGCTGCTCTTTACCGTGCCGTGCCTGGGAAACGCGGTCGATGCCGCGTTTTCGGACACCCACATGCTGATTGCCGAGGGCGACGACGGGTTCGAAGTCTTCGCGCGCAATTCCGACGGCACCGCGCGCCCGGTCGGCTACTTTCCCGAGCCCGCGTTTCGTGCGGCCGCGTTGGGCGAGCGCTTCGCGGTGGCGGCCGGCACATCCGGGCTGGTGCTGGTGGACCCGGCGGCCTGTTTCAGCGCCCGCTGACAACCCCCGCGCGCGGCCCGGCGCCGACTCCGCACCGCCTTGTACGACAACAGGTTGCGCGCCACCGCACCGCGTGCTATGGTAGGAGTCCTACTCATTAAGGAGGACATGTGCGCTTCGATCCCAATACCTGCAAGAAGACCATCCGCCACGGCAGTGGCGAGGCTTCCTATTTCAGTCTCCCCCAACTCGCGAAGGACAACGGCGTGGACCTTGCGCGTCTCCCGTACTCCATCCGCGTGCTGCTCGAGAGTGCCATTCGCAACAACGACAACTTCAAGGTAACCGACGGTGACGTCGAGCGTCTGCTCCACTGGAGTCCGAAGGCCGCGGGCGATACCGAAATCGCGTTCAAGCCCGCGCGGGTGATTCTGCAGGACTTCACCGGCGTGCCGGCCGTCGTCGACCTGGCCGCGATGCGTTCCGCGATGCATCACATGGGCAAGGACTACACCAAGATCAACCCGCTGGTGCCGTGTGATCTCGTGGTCGATCACTCCGTGCAGGTGGACGCGTGGGCGTCGCCGGATGCATTGCGCATCAACTCCGAGATCGAGTTCCAGCGCAACCGCGAGCGCTACGAGTTCCTCAAGTGGGGACAGAACGCGTTCCAGAACTTCCGCGTGGTGCCGCCCGCGACGGGCATCGTGCACCAGGTGAACCTCGAGTACCTCGCGCGCGGCGTGTTCGTGGCCAACGGCCACGCGTATCCCGACAGCCTGGTCGGTACCGACAGTCATACCACGATGATCAACGGACTGGGTGTCGTGGGCTGGGGTGTCGGCGGTATCGAAGCCGAAGCCGTGATGCTGGGCGAGCCGATCAACATGGTGATGCCGCACGTCGTGGGCTTCCGCTTCAACGGCGCGCTGCGCGAAGGCGTCACCGCCACCGACCTCGTGCTCACCGTCACGCAGATCCTGCGCAAGCACGGCGTGGTGGGAAAGTTTGTCGAATTTTTCGGCAAGGGGCTCGCGTCGATGACGCTGCCCGACCGCGCGACCATCGGCAACATGTCGCCCGAGTACGGCGCGACCATGGGTTTCTTCCCGGTCGACGCCGAGACGCTGCGTTACTACCGCCTCAGTGGCCGCGAGGAAAAGCACGTCGACTTCATCGGCAAGTACCACGAGGCGCAGGGCATGTTCTTCACGCCCGACGCGCCGGAACCGGTGTATTCGGAAGTCGTCGAGCTCGACCTCACCACGGTGGAACCGTCGGTGGCCGGCCCGCGGCGCCCGCAGGACCGCATCGCGGTCAGGAACCTGCGCGAGACCTTCGACGCGGCCATGGGCAAGAGTGTCAAGGACGGCGGCTTCGGCGTCGAGAAGAGTGAACGCGCGCGTGCCGTGAAGGTGAACCTGAACGGCGGCTCGGAGATGAAGCATGGTGCCACGGTGATAGCGGCCATCACGTCGTGCACCAACACGTCCAACCCGTACGTGATGATC
>DASUGO010000125.1:0-7528 GCA_036273975.1 Candidatus Krumholzibacteriia bacterium | reverse complement strand
ACCGGCACGCCGATACGCGCGCGCACGTTCTCGAGGATGCGCAGGCCCTCATAGATACCCGGACCGCGGAAGCTGTCGCCCGCGCTGCGGTTGTCCTTGAGGTAACTCGCCTTGAATACGAACTGGAACTCGCCGATCGACGGCAGCTTCGCAATGGACTCGGCCAGCGACAGCACGAGGTCGGCCGATTCGATGACGCAGGGGCCGGCGATCAACAGCGGCCTGTTGCCGCCACCGATGCGATACGACCCGATGGATGCAGAAACCGACACAGGTACCTCCCGCGGCTCGCGCCTACGCGCTCATCTGCCGGGCGGAGGAGTGCGAATTGGTCTGCGACTTGGCCGCGCGCACGAGGCCGAAGAACAGCGGATGCGGCCGGTTGGGTCGGCTCTTCAGCTCCGGATGGAACTGCGAGGCAATGAAATAGGGATGGTCGCCGACCTCGATGATCTCCACCAGGCTTCCGTCCGGCGACGTGCCCGAGAACGTGAGGCCGCCGCGCTCCAGCGTCTCGCGATACTCGTTGTTCACTTCCCAGCGGTGGCGGTGGCGTTCGCTGATTTCGCCGGAGCCGTAGAGTTCCTCAGCCAGCGTGCCGGGCTTGATCTTGCACGGGTAGGCGCCCAGGCGCATCGTGCCACCCTTCTTGCCGCTGTGCGTCTGCCCCTCCATCAGGTCGATGACGGGGTTGGGGCAGCTGGGGCTGAACTCGCTGCTCAACGCGTCTTTGATGCCGCACACGTTGCGCGCGAACTCGATGACCGCGCACTGCAGTCCGAGACAGATGCCGAGGAACGGGATCTCATTCTCGCGGGCGTAACGGATGGCTTCCATCTTGCCGGTGATCCCACGTTCGCCAAAACCGCCCGGCACCAGAATGCCGTGCACGCCGCGCAGCACGTCGTCAGCGCCGAGCTTCTCCACGTCTTCCGCATCCACCCACTGGATATCCACGCGAACGTCGTTCTGGACCCCGGCGTGGGTAAACGATTCGATGATCGACTTGTACGCGTCCTGGATCTGCACGTACTTGCCGACCACCGCAATCTTCACGTCGTGCTCAATGGCGGTCATGCGCTGGATCATCCGCTCCCATTCCTCGAGATCCGGAGCGCCGGCATCGATGTGGAGCGTCTTGAGGATGATGTCGTCGAGCCCCTCGCGGTGGAAATGCAGCGGCACGTGATAAATGGACGCGACGTCGCGCGCCTCGATGACGGCGCCCTTGCGGACGTTGCAGAAGAGCGCAATCTTGTCGCGGATCTCGGGACCCAGCGGCATCTCGGTGCGGCACAGCAGCACGTCGGGCTGGATACCGATCTCCAGCAGACCCTTGACGCTGTGCTGGGTGGGCTTGGTCTTGATCTCCCTGGCCGCCTTGATGTACGGCACCAGCACCAGGTGCACGAACAGCACGTTGTCCGCGCCCTCTTCGTGGCGCATCTGGCGGCACGCCTCCAGAAACGGCAGGCTCTCGATGTCGCCGGTGGTTCCGCCGATCTCGGTGATGATCACGTCGACGTCGCCGTTCGCACCGGTGGCGCGGATCCGCGCCTTGATCTCGTCGGTGATGTGCGGCACCACCTGCACGGTCTTCCCCAGATATCCGCCGGAACGCTCACGCTCGATGACGGCCTGGTACACCTTGCCGGCAGTCACGCTGTTGTCGCGCGTGAGATTCTGATCGAGAAAGCGTTCGTAGTGACCGAGGTCAAGGTCGGTCTCGCCGCCATCGTCGGTGACGAACACTTCGCCGTGCTGGTAGGGACTCATCGTCCCCGGGTCGACGTTCAGGTAGGGATCGAATTTCTGGATGGCGACACGCAGGCCGCGCTGCTTCAGGAGCAATCCGATTGAAGCCGCCGCGATTCCCTTGCCCAGTGATGAGACGACACCACCGGTGATGAAAACGTATTTCATGCTTCCGTTGCTCCTTCGCGGCTAGAGTCCGTGTCCATCCCCATCCGTTTCAGTCTAGGGAGACTCGCATGACCCTTTCAACGTTTTTTATGTCCGTCGGCACATCCACCCCGACGGTCGGGCTCTTGGTTTCCACCACGCCGATGCGCATGCCGTTCTCCAGCGCGCGCAGCTGCTCCAGACGCTCGGCGATTTCCAGCGGAGAGCGCGGCAGCCGCCCGAACTTGGCCAATGCCTCGCGGCGGAACGCGTAGACGCCCACGTGGCGGTATGCGGTGCCGGTGGCGAGGCCGCCGTCGGGAATCGGGGACCGGGAGAAATACAGCGCGTGGCCGCGGCGATCCACCACGACCTTGACCACGTGCGGGCTCTGGAAATCCTTGACGGAGTGGAGCTGGTGGCAGGCGGTGACGATTTCCAGCGCTGGATCGCGCTGGAGTCGATCGACCATGCGTTCCACCATCCGCGGATCGAACACCGGCTCGTCACCCTGAAGATTGACGACGATATCCGTGCGCAGCCGGCGGGCGACCTCGGCAACGCGATCGGTCCCGGTGACGTGGTCGTCGCGCGTCATGAGCACACTCGCGCCGAACCCACGCACGGTTTCCGCGATCCGCTCGTCGTCGGTGGCGATCACGACGCGTTCGGCACCGCGCACGAGCAACGCCCCACGGTAGACCCATTCAATCAGGGTACGACCGGAGATCGTTGCGAGTGGTTTGCCAGGGAAACGTGTCGACCCGTAACGGGCCGGCAGAACAATCGCGAAGGACAGGGATGCGGAAGCCGGGCTGTCAGCCGGGCGGCGAGCTCGCGGAGCGCTAGTTGGCTTCGACGACGCTGACGCGCTTGCGGTTTTTGCCGTACGTTTCGAACCTGACCGTGCCCGTGACTTTGGCAAAGAGCGTATCGTCCTTTCCTCGGCCGACATTCTGGCCGGGGTGGATCCGGGTTCCGCGCTGACGAACGATAATAGAGCCGGCGGTGATGAACTCGCCCGAGAACCGCTTTACCCCGAGCCGCTGCCCGTGGCTGTCGCGCCCGTTCTTGGAACTGCCTACACCTTTTTTATGAGCCATGACTTACTCCTCAGACGCCGAAGCCGGAAAGACGGATATCGGTGTACCACTGCCGGTGGCCGTTGCGACGACGGTAACCCTTCCGGCGCCGCTTCTTGAAGACGATGATCTTGTCCCCGCGGCCATGGCGGACGACTTCCCCGCTCACCGACTTGCCCGCGACGAAGGGGGCACCCACGTGGGTTTCCTTGCCGTCCGACCAGAGCAGAACTTCTTCAAATGTGACGTTCCCGCCCACCTCGGCCTCCAGCTTCGGAACCCGGAGGATCGTGTTGGGGGTGGCCTTGAACTGCAGGCCGGCGATCTTTACGATGGCGTACATGATTGCTCCACTTCAACTTCCACCGCTTTCCGCGCTCACCTGGCGCGGGTTTCAGCGGTCGAAAATAACCTCCCATTTGTAATCGATCGGCCCCGGGGTGTCAAGGGGGCGTTTGCGCGATCGCCTCAGGGGTGGCTGCCGGATCCCCGCATTGCGAAGGCCCACGCGATCCCGATTCCCGCCAGCAGCAGGAGCGCCGCCACGATCAGGCGGCGGACCCGCTGCGCCTCCTCCTCCGCCCGCTCGTCGAGGTAGACCTTCCCGCCGGCCGTCTTCTTGATGATCCCACGCTTCTCCATGCTCCGGTAGAGCAGGTCTCCCCGGATGTCCAGCGCGGTCTCCGCCACGGCCCGGTCGGGCGCGGTGGCTCCGGCATTACGGAACGCGGTCAGTATCTGGCGCCGGCGGCGTGCGACGGCCGCCCCGGCAACCGCGCCGGCAATTCCACCATTCGACATGATCGTCTCCTTTCACGCGGTCCGTTTCGGCCACGACAAGTCGGCGTAAATCGTGTAAATATTGAGGCCTCCCGTACCAGATTGAAAGCCTCAAAATTCACGGCCACAGGTGGAGACAATCATGAGACCATTTTCCAACGCATTGATAGCTGCATTGTTGTTCGTATGTTCCGCTTCCGCCGCACGCGCCCAGGTAGACGCGCGCATGCTGCAGAATCCGGATGTGTCGCAGACCCAGATCGTGTTCGCGTATGCGGGCGATCTGTGGGTGGTCGCGCGCGAGGGCGGCACGGCCGTACGGCTCAGTTCCCCGGCGGGGCAGGAGATGTTCCCGCACTTCTCGCCCGACGGCACGTCGATCGCCTACTCGGCGAACTACGACGGCAACGGCGATATCTACGTGGTTCCGGCGGCGGGCGGCACGCCGGTGCGGGTCACCAATCACGGCATGTATGACCGCGTGCTCGGCTGGTACCCGGACGGCTCGAAGATCCTGTTCTCGTCGGGCATGAACAGCGGCCGCCAGCGCTTCAGCCAGTTCTACAGCGTGGCGCCCACCGGCGGCATGCCGGCGCAGCTGCCGGTTCCCTACGGCGAGTTCGGCGCGATTTCGCCCGACGGCAAAGCAATCGCGTACACGCCGCGTTCGCGCGCGCACCGCACCTGGAAGCGCTACCGCGGCGGCACCGCCCCCGACATCTATCTGTTCGATCTCGACAAACTGACCGCGCGCGGCGTCGCGCTCGACCCGGCCAACGACGAGTTCCCGATGTGGTCGGGCAGGAAGCTCTACTTCCTCTCCGACCGCGACCAGAGCCAGCGCAACAACATCTGGTCGGTCGACATCGACAGCGGCGACCTCAAGCAGATCACAACCTTCACCGACTTCGATGTGCACTATCCGGCCATCGGGCCCAAGGACCTGGTGTTCGAGGCGGGCGGCCTGCTCTACCTGCTGAGTCTCGCCGATGACACCTATCACGCGGTGGACGTCAAGGTGGTCACCGACGAAGCAACACTCCTGCCGCGCCTGGAGAACGCAACCGACCTGATCGAGAGCGTGTCGCTCTCGCCCAACGGCAAGCGCGCACTGTTCAGCGCGCGCGGCGATGTCTTCGACGTGCCGGCGGAAAACGGTCCGGTGCTCGACGTCACGCGCACCTCGGGTTTCGCCGAGCGCTACCCGGCGTGGTCACCCGACGGCAAGACGGCCGCCTGCTGGAGCGACGCGTCGGGTGAGTATGAACTGATGCTGATGGAGATCGGCAAGCCGGAGACGGCGAAGAAGGTCACGTCGTACGGACCGGGCTACCGTTACCAGTTGTACTGGTCGCCCGACAGCAAGATGCTTGCATTCATCGACCAGGCCATGAAGATCCACGTCTACGACACGGTGAAGAACCGCACGATGGACGTCGACCAGAACCGTTACATGTTCGAAGACGGTCTCGAGGGCTTCGCGCCCGGATGGTCGCCGGACAGCCGCTACCTCGCCTACCGGCGCGACATGTCCAACCAGGCCGGTGCGATCTGTATTTTCGACACGCGCGACGGCAAGTCGCACCAGGTGACGTCGGGTTATTGCAACGACAACCTGCCGTCGTTCGACCCGGACGGCAAGTACCTCTACTTCGTGACCAACCGGACGCTGGATCCCAGCTACTCCGACCTGGACAATTCGTGGATCTACGCCAACACCACCAACATCGCCGCGGCCTCGCTGACCGATGACATCCTGTCGCCGCTGGCACCGGAGAACGATTCCACCAGTGTGGACACGGACGCGGCCAAAGCCGGGGCGGACGACAAGAAGGACAAGAAGGGCGGCGACAAGGACAAGAAGAAGGCGGCGCCCGCCGAAACCAAGATCACCTTCGACAACTTCGAGCGCCGCGTCGTGCTGCTGCCGCCGGAGGCGGGCAACTACGGGCGCGTCGTGGGCGTGGCGGGCAAGGTCGTGTACCTGCGCCGCCCCAATACCGGCTCGGGCGACAAGAAGTCCCCGGTCATGTACTACGACCTCGAAGAGCGCGAGGAGAAGACCATCGTCGACGACGCGCACATGTTCGAAGTGAGCGCGGACGGCAAGCGTGTTCTCGTGCAGCAGAAGGACACGTACGCGGTGGTCGACCTCAAGGCCGACCAGAAGCTCGACAAGACCATGCCCACCGGCAAGCTCGAGATGCTGGTCGACCCGCGCGCCGAGTGGCGCCAGATGTTCACCGACACGTGGCGCTTCGAACGCGACTTCTTCTACGACAAGGGCATGCACGGCGTCGACTGGCCCGGCATGCGCACGCGCTACGGCAAGCTGCTCGACCAGGCGGTGACGCGCTGGGATGCGAACTTCGTGATCGGCGAACTGATTGCTGAACTGAGTTCGTCGCACACCTACCGCGGCGGTGGCGACACCGAGCACGCCGAGGACATCGACGTCGGCTACCTGGGCGTCGACTGGGAACTCGCGGGCGGCGCGTATCGCATCCAGCGGATCGTGCGCGGCGCTCCGTGGGACACCGAAGTGCGCTCGCCGCTGGACATGCCCGGCGTCGCGGTCAAGGAGGGCGACTACGTCCTCGCGGTCAACGGCCGTCCGATCGACGCGACCAAGGCGCCGTGGGGCGCGTTTGCCGGCCTGGCCGACCAGACGGTCGACCTCACCGTGAACGGCAAGCCCTCGATGGACGGCGCGCGCCACGTGCTCGTCAAGACACTCGATGACGAAACGCGCCTGCGGCATCTGGAGTGGATCGAGTCGAACCGCAAGCACGTCGACGAGGCCAGCGGTGGCAAGGTGGGTTACATCTACGTCGAGAGCACCGGAATCATGGGCCAGACGATGCTGGTGCGCCAGTTCATGGCACAGTTCGACAAGCCGGGGCTGATCATCGACGAACGCTTCAACAGCGGCGGTCAGATTCCGGACCGCTTCATCGAACTGCTCAACCGCAAGCCGCTCGCGTTCTGGGCCGTGCGCGACGGCCAGACGTGGCAGTGGCCGCCGGTGGCGGCGTTCGGCCCCAAGGCGATGCTGATCAACGGCTGGAGTGGTTCCGGCGGCGACGCGTTCCCCGACTTCTTCCGCAAGGCGGGTCTCGGACCGCTCATCGGCACGCGCACGTGGGGCGGCCTGATCGGCATCTCGGGCGCACCGTCATTGATTGACGGCGGCTACCTGACGGTCCCGACGTTCCGCATGTACGACCCGTCGGGCAAGTGGTTCCTGGAAGGGCATGGTGTTGATCCCGACATCGAAGTGATCGAGGATCCCGCGCAGCTCGCGAAGGGCGTCGACACGCAGGTGGAACGCGCAATCAAGGAAGTCATGCAGGCCATCGCAGCCGGCAAACCGGCCGATCCGGGCCGCCCGGCACCCGAGAAGCGGTAGCCGTCATTCTGCGGCGCGGCGCATGCCGCGCATGACGGAATCGCGCGGCGTGAGTCGCGCGTGATGCAATCGTGTGCATCAACAAGAAGCCGTCCCTGGACTCACCGCCGGGGACGGCTTTTTGGTTTCTACGACCGTAACGGTCGTGATATCGACCGCAGGCCACGGCGCACTTCGCACACAACCACGCCGCCATGCTGGCAGCTCGCTCGCCTTCTTGTGTTGGCGTCGCAACGTACCGGTTGTCGCCCACATCCGTCCAGAAATTCACGTCGCAACGCAACGCGCGCACGACTGCTCGTACTCATGACGCGACGCGCAAGTTGTTCAAGTTGCATGTTGACTTCTTTGTGAA
>DASUGO010000124.1:0-3317 GCA_036273975.1 Candidatus Krumholzibacteriia bacterium | reverse complement strand
AGAGGCGTCGCGGTCAGTAATTGTGACGGAGAACCTCGCCCTCCACCATGAACACCGTGTCTTCGGCGATGTTGGTGGCGAGATCCGCGATCCGCTCGAGGTGGCGCGTGGCGGAAATGGTGTTGATGGCGGGCTCGATGGCCGCGCTGTTCTGGCGCATGACCTCCTGCATCTCGGAGTACATCAGGCGGTGGATGCGGTCGACCTCGTCGTCCATTGCGCACACGGAACGGGCGAGTTTCGAATCGCGTTGCACCAGCGCGTTGAGACTGTTGTGGACCATCTGCTGCACCAGCTCAACCAGGCGCGCAAAGTCCGACGGGACGGGAATCGTATCAAGATCGGCCAGCACGGCCGCGCGCTCCGCAATCGAAACCGCGTGGTCGCCGATGCGCTCGAGGTCGTTGTTCACCTTGAGCGCGGTAATGATGAAGCGGAGATCGGCCGCGACCGGCTGGTGCAGCGCGAGAATCTTGAGCGCGTTTTCCTCGACCTGGTTCTCCTGATCGTTGATCGCGGGATCGCCCTGACCCACCGTACCCGCCAGCGTGCGATCGCGCCGGGCGAGGGCGGTGATGGCATTGTTGGTCGCCTCTTCCACCATGGCACCCATGGTGAGGAGGTCCCTGGAAAGCTGATCGAGGTCTCGTTCGAGGTGTCGGGCCATAAATGGTGTCTGCCGTTCCTTTATAACATCTTCAGATAGCCCGCCCCTGGGGTCAACACAAAGTCTAGGCGGGTCTCCCATTGCCGGCGGCGGCCACCGGGATCTGCACCCGGAACGTGGTTCCCCGGCCCGGGGTGCTCTTGAGCGAGACATTTCCGCCGTGCGACAGCGCGACATGCTTGACGATCGACAATCCCAGCCCCGTCCCGCCGAGCTGTCGCGAGCGTGCCTTGTCCACGCGGTAGAAGCGTTCGAAGACGCGCCCCTGATCCTCGGGCGCGATGCCGATGCCGGTATCCTGGACGCTCAACACCGCCTGCGTGCCGTCGATTCCGAGGCGGACCTCCACACGCCCACCCGCGGGCGTGTACTTGATGGCGTTACTGACCAGATTATCCACCAGTTCGCGCAGCGCTTCGCCGTCGCCGAGCACCAGCACCGGGTCGTCCGGGACCACCGCGGCAATCTCCACGCTCTTGGTTTCGGCCACATGAACCTGCGCGCGGTACGATTCCGCCACCGGTTCGCGCAGATCGACCTTCTCGAACTGCACGCCGCCCTGATCGGACTCCAGACGCGACAACGTGAGCAGATCCGATACGATGCTGCTCAGCCGCATCGACTGGTCGTGGATCTTCTCGACAAAGCGGTCGTGGGTCGCGCGGTCCATTTCGCGGTCGTCGATCAACGTCTCCACCAGTCCGCGGATCGCGGCCAGCGGCGTCTTGAGCTCGTGCGAAATATTGGCGACGAAATCGCGGCGGACGGACTCGAGCTGCCGCAGATCACTCACGTCGTGCAGCACGACGATCGCGCCCACCAGGTCATCGTTGGCGTCCCGCAGCGGCGCGCCGATGATCTGCACCACCTGGTCCTTCTGGGGATGCGAGATGCGGGCCTCGGATACGCGAACCCGGTTCTCCTTCATCGCGTCCGACAACGCCTCGCTTACCTCAATCACGCGCGTGAGTTCCCAGATGCGCCGTCCGACGGCACCCGCGGACCCGACACCGAGAATCGTGCCGGCCGCGCTGTTGATGTGCACCACGTGTTCGTTGCGATCCACCGCGACGACGCCTTCCGCCATCGAGGCGAGGATGGCCAGCGTCATGTTGCGGTCCGCGGTGATGGTTTCGATCTGCGATTTCAGGCGGTCGGTCATACCGTTGATCGCGCCGGCCAGCTCACCGATCTCGTCGCGGCGGGTGACCCGCACCGGCTGATTGAACTCGCCACGCGCAACGGCGCGCGCCGACGCGGTCATGCGCATGATCGGGCGCGTGAAACTGCGCGCAAACAGGAAGCCGAGCAGCAGCGCGACCACGACCGCTGCCGCCGCACCCAGCACCGCCAGCCGGCGCACCGTGCCGCGGTTGGCCTCCATCACGAGCAGCGTCTTGGACGCGCGGACGAATCCCGCCACCTGCCCGTTCTTCATCACCGGAATCGCGACGTACATGGCGTTCTCGTTGATGGCGCTGGACTCGAACGTGCTGACACCGAATCCGCGCGACACGGCCTGGATGATTTCCGGACGCGTGCGCTGGTTGTCCATGTTGGAGGGTTCTTCGCGGGAGTCCGCCAGCACGCGCCCGTCGGCCGCAATGACGGTGAGACGGGTGTCTGCGCGCGAGCCCAGCATCCACACGCGTTGCTGGAAAGCCGAGTCGGGCGGGGCGTCCACGTAGGGCGTGGCGATATCGAGCAGGAGGAGCGCCTCGCTGCGCAGGGACTGCTCGATCTGGCCGGCCAGGTCGTCCTCGAACCCGCGCACGGCAAATATGCCAACGAGGGTCGCGGAGATCAGAATGACAACCGCGTAACCCGCGTAAAGCTTCCAGAGGAAACGCGATTTCAGCATTCGGTTATTCGTCTTTGAACCGGTACCCGACGCCCCGGATGGTTTCGATCAATTCGCGTTGCGTGCCCAGCTTCTTGCGAATGGCGCGAATGTGCACGTCGATGTTGCGATCGATCACGATGGCATCCTCGCCGATCACGCGCGACAGCAGCTGGTCGCGCGTAAACACCCGCCCCGGGTGCGATGCGAGAAAGTGTAACAGACGGAACTCGGTGGCGGTAAGTGTGATGGCTTCCCCGTCCACCTGCACGTCGTGGCGCTGGGGATCGATCAGAACGCCGCCCCGCGAGATGCGCTCGCGCGTCTCGGACTCGGGCCGCATACGGGTGCGCCGCAGCATCGCCTTCACGCGGGCCACGAGTTCCTTGGGGCTGAAGGGTTTGGTGAGGTAATCGTCCGCGCCAACGCCCAGCCCCAGCACCACGTCACTCTCCTCGCCCTTGGCGGTCACCATGATCACCGGAATCGACCGGGTGAGCGGGTCCGCTTTCAGCTTGCGGCAGATCTCGATGCCGTCGATTTCGGGAAGCATGATGTCCAGCACAACCAGCTGCGGCGACGAGCGCGCGATCTTGTCCAGCCCGTCTTCGCCGCTGGTACTGGTAACAACTTCGTAGCCTTCGCGCTTCAGGTTGTACGCGATGACTTCGAGAATGTCTTCCTCGTCTTCGATGACGACAATCTTTTCGGTTTTCAACAGGGTGCGTCTCTTTTCAAGTATCATAATGGGCTACAAGATAGCCCGCGCACAAAAAGAACACGTAAACCGCATGTAAATCGTCCCGGTGC
>DASUGO010000123.1:0-48196 GCA_036273975.1 Candidatus Krumholzibacteriia bacterium | reverse complement strand
GACCTGAGCGGAATGGCCGCCCTCCATGCGCTGGAGGGTGGCCAGCGACACCCCGGCCTCACGCGCCAGCGCGTCCTGGGTGAGGTTGCGGTTGAGGCGGTAGCGGGCCAGCCGCCCGCCGAGCTGCCTCAGAATTTCGGTGTCCGAGAGAGTCATGAGAGCCATAATAACACCTCATATATGCATTATTAATTCCATATACAGTATTATTATATCAATATTGATTTGTTATATCAAGTCGAATGAACCGGCCACGGCTACCTTGGCGCCAGTTCGGCGCCCAGTTCCGCCAGCAGGTCGCGCAGGATCGAGCGGTGGCAGTGGGCCTCATCCTCACAGTAGCAGCCAATGGCAAGATTGGTCTCATGCGACAGCGCGGCCAGCAGCTCCAGTTCGCGGCGCGCCGCCGGCGACTTGAGTTCCGCGAGGAACTTGCGCCGGAAGGTTTTCCACGCACGTTCATCCCTCACCGGGAAGGTCGCCTTGAGGAGCGGTTCGGTGGGCGCGAGGTTGGGAAACCACACGTCATAGAAATCGCGCACTGCGAACTGGTCCTTGGGAACACCGCGTGGCGGGCGCCGGACGGTGCCAATCCGAAGCCCCTCGCCTTTCACGCGCGGACTCCCGAGTCTCACGATTCGAATAGACATTGACCTGTTACCTCCTCCGGAACATGACCGTCATGGTATCATTCCACCATGCAACATGTTCATCTCATTTGGAAACTGCTCGTGCTCTCCTCCGCTATGTCGCCGGCCGTCGTGAACGCGGCACAGCCTCAGCCCGACTCGACTGCCGCATCGCCCGTCACCACCGTGCGCAACGTCGATCTCTCGCGTTACGTCGGCCTGTGGTACGAGATCGCCAAGATACCCAACCGCTTTCAGAAGCAGTGCGCGCGCGGAACCACGGCGGAATACACGCTGCGCGGCGACGGGCGCATCACCGTGCTCAACCGCTGCATCAAGGAAGACGGCAGTGCCGACCAGGCGGAGGGCGTGGCGAAGATTGTCGACAAGGAGAGCAACGCCAGACTCAAGGTCAGCTTCGTGAGCTTCCTCGGCTGGCGGCCGTTCTGGGGCGACTACTGGGTGATCGGGCTGGATCCGGACTATCGCTGGGCCATCATCGGTACGCCCGACCGCAAGTACGGCTGGGTGCTGGCGCGCACCCCGTCGATCGACATGAACGAAATGGAAACCATCTTCGGCATCATCGAACGCAACGGCTACCCGCGCTCGGCGTTCGTGATGAGCCCGCAGGAGTAGGCGCTCGCAAACGGCCCGCGCCTAACGGGCTTTGTCCTTGCCTTCCAGCAAGTCGGTCAACAGGCGGATCTGCTCCTGCTGCATCGCGACCAGTTCGCTCCACTGCTTCTCGCGCAGTTCGTCCATCTTCTGGTGGAGCGTGCCGATTTCCGTCTCCGCCTTCAGGTTGACCTCGTAGTCGTGGGCTGCGTCGAGGCGGTCTTTCGCGGCCTGGCGGTTCTGCGACATCATGATGACGGGCGCCTGGATGGCCGCGAGCATCGAGAGAAAAAGATTCAACAGGATGTAGGGATAAGGATCGAACGCCTTGTGGGCCTGGGCCAGCGCGATGGAGTTCAGCACGATCCAGGCTGCGAGAATCGCACCGAAGAGGATGATGAACTTCCATGACCCGCCGAACGCCGCCACCCGGTCGGCGACGCGCTGACCGAGCGACAGTTGCGCATCGAACTCCTGGTTGATGTTGCGCGCGATCGCCTTGCGTTCCAGGACCGCGCGCACCAGCGCGCGTTCGCGCCGGGACAGGCCCTCGTAGTGTTCCAGAAAGAACTTCTTGAATTGCTCCTGCGTCTGGGTGCTCATCGGTCACCGTCCTTGCTTTGCATCCCCTCGAGCCTGATTTCGACGACGAAGGTGCCCTTGGCAGTGTGCTTCACATAGTAAACTCCCCTCGGCTGGCTACGTGCTCCAGTGTCTGCTGGTCCCCACGACCTTCCAGGTTTCGTCTTTCCACGCCACGCGCGCGGTGAAGCCATCCGAACCGCCGGCGCCAAAGCGGACGCGCGTGACGGCAATGGCGCCCTCGGAACCGGACGTCCATTCCGCCGGCCCGAGCACGATCAAGAGCGCGTTAGGATGCCGGTCCCCATCGTAGGCCGACACCGGCACGAGCGCGGGTGCGGTCCCGGCGAACCGCTCCAGCAATGCGGGCGAGGGGTCGGCGCAGTCGAGGCGCGACTCGCCTACACCCACCAGCACAATATCGCGATCCGACTCCTGCGGCACAAGATTGCGGAGCATGAGTTCCTGCACAGCCAGCTCGGCATCCCGCGTGGGTCCGATGGGTCCCGGCACGGTGGTGGAATAGCGCGCGCCACACGCGCCGATCACCGTGCACGCCGCGACCGCGACCATGAGTCGAAATACGTTCATGTCTTCACCCGATCCTTCCATTGCAGCGCGGCCAATCCGGTTCATCCCGACCCGACCAAACCGCTACGTCCTCGGCGACCACTCGCTGCGTAGCAGACCGTAGAGCGCGGTGTCGGAAATCTCTCCGCTCACGATCCAGCGCTCGCGCAGGAGTCCTTCGCGCTTGAACCCGAGGCGCTCGAGGCTGCGCGCCGACCTCGCGTTGCGCGGGTCGATGTCCGCCTCCACCCGGTTGAGGTCGAGTTCCACGAATCCGTAGTCCAGCAAAGCGGTCAACGCCTCGTGCATGTAGCGCTTGCCCCACGCCGCGGACGCCAGGCTGTAGCCCACCTCGGCGCGCCGGCACTGCTCCATGAAATCGAACAACGTGCACGTCCCGATGACTTCGTCGGTGGCGCGCAGCGTGATGGCGAGGCTGATCTGGATTTCGGCGCGCATCGCGTCGCTCTCGCTGGTAATGTACGCCGTTGCCTCGTCCGGCGATGTCCACGCCGGCGAACTCCAGTAGCGCATCACCACCGGGTCCGAAAAGATTCCAAACAGCGCGGCGGCATCCCGCGGTTCGAACGGCCGGAGCCGGAGCCGCTCGGTCTGCAGGATCAACCCGTGAAAGGGACGCATGGAGAGGAATACTAGCGCGTGCGCGATCGTCGCGACAACTTGAACCCGTGCGGCGGACCCGGCGTCAGGCCAGGAGCCGGCTGACCGCCGCGTCCACGTGGATACGGGCGGTGTCGAGCACGGGGATGCCCGGGTCGGGGGCGTCGCGCAGGAGCAGCGGCAGTTCGGTTCCGGCCAGAATCAACCCATCGATCCCCTCGCGCGTCTTCATCTGCTCGATAAGCGCCGAGAACTTGCGGCGTGTGTCGTCGCCGAAGGTGCCCAGCAACAGTTCATTCATGTACTTGTCGTGGACGAACGCCTGCTCATCGGCGGTGGGCAGCACCAGATCGATTCCCGCGGCCCGGAACGGTTCCGGATAGAACCGCCCCTGCATCGTAAAGCGGGTGCCGAGCAGCGCGGGCCGCTTGATGCCCCGCGCACGGGCCGCGTCGCACGCGGCGTCGACGATGCTCAGGAGCGGAATGGGCGACCGGGGCGCGACCTGATCGAAGACGATGTGGGGCGTGTTGGCGGAAATCAGTCCGAAGTCCGCGCCGGCAGCGGCCAGGCGTTTGATCTCCACGACCAGGTAGTCGGCAATCTCGGCCAGCCGGTTGGCTGTAATGAGATCCGTCAGCCGTTTGAGGTCGACGCTGTTGATCAACAGCGACGGGTAGCTCCCGTCCTGCACCCGGCCGCGATAGATGTCGATGAACAGCCGGTAGTAGTCCAGCGTGGACTCGGGCCCGAGCCCGCCGATGATGCCCGCGGTCTTCATGCGCTCCACTCTTCCGCTGTCAGTTCCCGGTAAAACCGGTGGCTCGTCATCGTGTAACCGAGATGCTGGTAGAACGCGTGCGCGCCCACGCGCTTCTGATTGCTGGTAACTTCGACCAGCGCACAGCCGGCGTGCGCGAGGAACCGTTCCGCGGCCGCGACCAGTTCCCGGCCGAGCCCGTGGCCCTGCATGCGCTGCGTGATCATGAGCGCGGTCATGCGGCCAACGGGGGTGGGGCGATGCAACACCGGGGTCACGTGCACCGACACGAACCCCAGCAACTCGCCGTCACGATCCACCACCAGCACGGTTTCGCCGGCGCGGGCTAGCTGCGCAAGGCGATCCGTGACGACGTCGACCGTTGCGGGATAGCCCAGCTCATCGAGCAGTCCGGAAAGTGCCGCCGCGTCCTCGACGCGGGCCGGGCGGATGGTGCGGAAATCAGACATGTGCGCTCGTCCCCGCCACGGCTCAGGCGCCGCGGTAGAAACGTACCTCGGCTTTCTCGAGCGTCGCCAGTCCGGCGCCAATCGAGTCCTCGATCTCGCCCAGAAAGGTCTCCAGCTTCTCGCGCGTGTCGACGATCTCGACGACGATGGGCAGGTCTTCGGACAGACGCATGATCTTGGCGGTGTGGATGTGACTGTTGGCACCGAAGCCCATGATGCCGCGCAACACCGTCGCGCCAGCCAGTCCGCGCGCGCGCGCCTGGGTCACGATCCACTCGTAAAGCGGTTTACCGCCGTGCTTGTCACTCTCACCGATGAAGATGCGCAGCAGGCAGCCTTCCTGCGGGAGCGTCATGATCTACCTCCTCGATGCGCCGCGGTAGAAGCCCGTCGCGCTGCCCGCCAGCACACCCACACCGGACGCGATCAACCCGACGACAGACGCGATGACGATTTCGAACGGAAACAGGTTGTGCGTGGTTGGATCGGTGGCCGTCTCCACGACAATGCGAATGACCACCGCCGCGGGCACCGCGAGCCCGATTGCCAGCAACGACGGCACGACGCGGCACCGCCCCACGCGGCGCACAAGCGCCGCGATCAACGCCACGACCACCAGTTCACCGCCCATCAGCGTGTCCGGCAATGACACATGGCTGTACGGCACCCGCCAGTAGGGAATGCCCACCACGAGCAATGCGACGGCAAGGCCAGCGGCCAGCCAGAGCGTCGTGCGCATCGTCATCACGTGCTACCTCCAGATCGCGAACGCGCCCGCGCGGCCTGCCCACACCCCGGCCAGACACAGGATCACGTTGCCGACGATATTGGCGCCCGCCAGCAGGGCCTGGCCGTCGCGGAACAGGTTGAGGGTCTCGTTGCCGAACGTCGAAAAGGTGGTGAAGCCGCCCAGCAGACCCACGAATACAAACAGCCTCGTCTCGGCGGAGAACATCCCGCGCGAGTCGGCCAGATACGAGAGCCCGCCGATGAGGATACAACCGAGTACGTTCACCGCCAGCGTTCCATATGGAAACGATACGCTGCGCGTCGCCTGTTGCGTCCAGCCCGCCACCAGGTAGCGCAACACCGCCCCGGTAAATCCGCCCAGTCCGACCAAGAGCAATCTCACATGCACACTCCGCTTCCGATTTCGCGCGGCCGGCTACAACCTCGAGAACCACGGCGAGTTGAACAGATGGAGCGCCAGCAGCGCAATCGCGATTGCAACCGGCCGGCCGCCGTACTCGCTCGATCCACGGCTCCGCCACGCGTAGTATCCCCAGCCCGCCGCGATCACGGCGAGTTCCACAAACCAGAAGCCGGTGGGCAGCGCGCGCCAGAGCCCGAACCCGATATGGGTGGCAGAATGCGGCCACAACGCCATGTCCGCCGGGTGCATGGGGACATCGAGCAGGAAGTGTGAAAACACGGCGATCCCCATTACCGTGGCCACCGGGCGCCCGCGGCGCAGGAAGAACAGTGCAAACAGGGCTGCCCACACCAGCGACATCACCAGCGAGTGCGACCAGTCGATGAAGTCGAGGGAGAAACCCGGTGACACGCCTGGCGTCACGGTGGCGCGCTCGATGCCCAGCAACACGAACGGCCCAAAGAGGATGTCGAGCAGGCCGACGCCGACAAGGATCCCCCACGTGGGCGCCTTTGGCTCGGCGGTTTTCAGCGCGAGGCCGGCCGCAAAGTGTCCGACGTACATCCGCTATCGCCCCCGCCGTGGGCGATCGAGCCACGCGAGCAACGGCACGGGCAGAAGGAATCCCAGCAGTACGAAAATGGCAAGTCCAGCGTTCGACATGGTGGTCTCCTTTCGGAAGGCATCAGTCCGTCAGCTCCGTCTTCTCCTGGTCCTTGAACTGCAGCTCGTAGAGCTTGGCGTAGTGTCCACCCTGGGCCAGCAGCTGCTGATGGGTGCCCTCTTCGATTACGCGCCCCTTGTGCAGCACGAGGATGCGGTCCACATAGCGGATGGTCGACAGACGATGCGCGATCACGATGGAGGTGCGCCCCGCCATGAACTTGCGCAGCGCGTCCTGCACCAGGAACTCGGTCTCGGTATCCACGCTCGACGTGGCCTCGTCCAGCACCAGAATCTTGGGGTCGTACACCAGCGCGCGCGCGAAGGAAAGCAACTGGCGCTCGCCCACCGACAGCGAACTGCCGCGCTCGCCGACGTTCTCGTCGTACTTGTGCGGCAGCCGCTCGATGAACCGCTCGGCGTTGATGTAACGCGCGACCTCGCGAATCCGCTCCGCGCCGATCTCCTCGTTCCCCAGGTGGATGTTGTGCGCAACGCTGCCCGAGAACAGGAACACGTCCTGCAGCACCGTCGCGATGTGCTTGCGCAGGTCGGCAAGGCGATAGTTCTTGATGTCGACGCCGTCCACCAGGATGCGGCCCTGCTCCACCTCGTAGAAGCGCGAGAGCAGCGAGATGATGGTGGTCTTGCCCGCGCCGGTGTAGCCGACAATCGCCACCTTCTCGCCCGCGCCCACCGTGAACGACACGTCGTGCAGCACCGTCTCGCCCTGGTTGTAGGCGAAGGTCACGTTTTCGAAGCGGACCTCGCTCGGGCCGGTGGGGATCGCGGCCGGGACGGCCGGGTCCACGATGCGCGCCTTGCGGTCGAGGATGCCGAAGATGCGTTCCGACGACGCCATCGCCGATTGCAGGATGTTGTACTTTTCCGACAGGTCGCTGATGGGGCGGTAGAAGCGCTGCGCGTACTGGATGAACGCGACCAGCGATCCCACCGTCATGACGTTCCCGATCACGTCGAGCCCGCCGAACGCGATGATGAGCGCAATCGCCACCGCGCTCAGGAATTCCACCATCGGGTAGAACACCGCGTAGGCCATTACCGACTGGATGTGCGCGCGGTAAAGGTCGGTGTTGAGGTGCGAAAAGCGCCGGAACTGCGGTCGTTCGCGGTTGAAGATCTGCACCACGCTCATGCCGGTCACGTTTTCCTGCAGGAACGTGTTCAGCGCCGCAAGCCGCACGCGCACGT
The DNA here is from genome assembly GCA_036273975.1 of Candidatus Krumholzibacteriia bacterium. Taxonomy (GTDB): domain Bacteria; phylum Krumholzibacteriota; class Krumholzibacteriia; order WVZY01; family JAKEHA01; genus JAKEHA01. The sequence continues at coordinate 40,918 of DASUGO010000123.1, read as the reverse complement.
TGCGGTACGAATCGCGCGCCTTCGAGCGGAACAGATGCGCGGCCACGAACAGAAACGGCAGCACGGTGAACGTGATGATGGCCAGCTTCCAGTTGAGCCACAGCAGCACGCCGATGATGCCCGTGAGCGTGATCACGTCCAGCAGGATGGCCACGACCCCGGAGGTGAACATTTCGTTCAGCGTCTCGACGTCATTGGTGAGCCGCGTCATCAGGCGTCCCACCGGGTTGCGGTCGAAGAACGGAATGTCGAGGGTCTGCAGGCGGCGGAAGATCTGCATCCGCATGTCGTACATCACGCGCTGCCCCACGAGACTCATGATCAGCCCGTGCATGTACGCCGCGAGGAAGCCGGCGAACAGCGCGCCACCCAGCAGCATCACCACCTTGCCCAGCCCCGCGAGCCGCAGGTCCAGCGCCACCGCGCCTTCCGGTGCAAGATAGCGGTCGATCGCGACCTTGGTGATGAACGGGGGTGCCAGTTCGAGCAGCGATTCGATGGTGAGCAGCACGATGGCAACGCCCACGCTGCGCTTGTAGGGACGCAGGTAGGTCAGCAGCCGCTTCATCAAGCGGTTGTCGTAGGGTTTTTCCTGCAGTTCGTCAGCCTGAATGTATTCCATGTTATCCGCCGGTCACGCGCGCGCGCGCCGTCACGCTTCTTCCAGCGCCACCATCAACATCTGCTTGCGGTTCATCTCCGCATAGATGCCGTCGGCGGCGATCAGCTCCTCGTGCGTTCCCTGCTCGGCAATTTCGCCATCGCGCAGCACGATGACCCGGTCGGCCTGGCGCGCGGTGGAGATGCGGTGCGAGATCAGAATCGCGGTGCGGCTCTCGAGTTCGCCCTCCAGCGACCGCAGGATGTTCTCCTCGGTGGTCGCGTCCACACTGGAGAGCGCGTCGTCCAGAATCAGAATGCGCGGCTGTTTGGCCAGCGCGCGCGCAATCGCCACCCGCTGCTTCTGTCCGCCCGACAGGTTGATGCCGCGCTCGCCGATCATCGACTCGAACTGATTGGGGAAGCCCTGCACCTCGTCGTAGATCGCGGCGGTCTGGCTGACCGCCTGCAGCACCGGGTCGGGCAGATCAGCGGCGCCGAACGAGATATTCTCGCGAATGGTCTCCGAGAACAGAAAGATGTCCTGCGGCACCAGGCCGATCATCCCGCGCAGGGCCGCGAGCGGAATCTCGCGCGCGTCGTGGCCGCCAATCACGACGCGCCCCTGCGCCGGGTCGTACAGCCGCATCAACAGCGAGATAATGGTGGTCTTGCCGGAGCCGGTGGGGCCGACGATGGCCAGCGACTCGCCATCCCGGATCTCGAAGGAGATATCCTTCACGACGTGCCCGCGCCCGCTGTCGCGCGCGTACGCGAAGGAAACCTTCTCAAAACGGATCGAGGCGTCGGCGGGAAGCGCATCCGGCCGGGCCGCGGCGTCGGTGATCTCCGGCTGCTCCGCCATGACCGCGTTGATGCGCTGCATCGACGCGAGCCCCTGCTCGTTCATGTTCATCACCCAGCCGGCGGCGATCACCGGAAACACGAGCATCGTCAGATAGCCGTTGAACGCGACGAACGTACCCAGCGTGATGCTGCCGGCAATGACCATGCGCCCGCCGAACAGCAGGATCGCGAGCATCCCCAGCCCGGCGATGGTGGCGAGCAGCGGGTGCAGCAGGCTCTGCACGCGGAACAGCTTCATGTTGGCGTCGACGTAATCCGAGCTGGCGGTGGCGAACTCGCGCGTCTCGTAGTCCTCGCGCGCGTAGGCCTTGACCACGCGGATGCCGGACAGATTCTCCTGCGCGCGCGCGTTGATGGACGCAAATTTCTCCTGCACGCGCTCGAACAGGCGGTGGATGATCTTGATGCTGTGGTAGACCGCGACCGTCAGCACCGCCATCGGCAGCAGCGCCGCGATGGTGAGCTTCCACGACAGATACGACATCAGCCCGATTGCGAGCGAACCGATGACCACCGTGTTCATCGAGTACATGACCGCCGGCCCCACCAGCGTGCGCACCGCGTTGAGGTCGTTGGTGGCGAGCGCCATCAGGTCGCCGGTGCGGTGCCGGTGGTAGAACGCCGGGCTCATGTTCTGCAGGTGCGCGAAGAAGTCGGCGCGCATATCCACTTCGATCCGGCGCGACACCCCGATCATGATGCGCCGCATCAGAAAGCGGAACCCCCCGGCGAACGCGGTGATCAGCACCAGCAGGCCGGCATAGGCGAGCAGTTCGGCCTTGGTGATGCCGCGGCCGAGCGCGTCGATGGCGGTTTTGAGGATCCACGGCATCGCCAGCGCGAGGATGTCGGTCATGACGAGGCTCGCACCGCCCAGTGCCAGCCGGCCCTTGTAGCGGCCGAGGTAGCCGAACACGGTGCGGATTGCGGCCCGCCGTTTTTCTTTGGAACTTGCCGGAGCGTTCATACTATCATTCGCGAGATCGACGGACGTGCCGATTGGCAGGCTTTCGCCGCGGGACGGGCTCTGGAGACGCGGCCTGCGTCCTTCGCCCCACGGGCACGGTAAACACGGCCCCTAATATAGACGATCGCCCCCGTTTTCCGCAAACTGAGGAGTCATTTCGGTGCCTTTTCCTTCCCGCGACGACGCGCTGGCGATTCTGACCGAGTACACCCGGGGCGACAGCCTGCGTAAACACGCCCTTGCGGTCGAGGCGGCGATGCGCCACTACGCCGCGGCTCTCGGCGAGGACGTCGAGGCCTGGGGGGTCGCGGGGCTCCTGCACGACTTCGACTACGAGCGCTATCCGTCGCTGGACGACCACCCGTTCCGGGGGGCCGAAATCCTGCGCGGGCTCGGTCACGACGAGGAACTGATCCAGACCATCCTGTCGCACGCCGACCACACCGGCGTCCCCCGCACCACCCGCATGCGCCAGACGTTGTTTGCGGTGGACGAGCTGTGCGGGTTCGTGACCGCCGTCACGCTGGTGCGCCCGTCGAAGAAGATCGACGAGGTGGAACCCTCGTCCGTGAAGAAAAAGCTCAAGGACAAGGCATTCGCGCGCAACGTCAGCCGCGACGACATCACCGCGGGGGCCGAACTGCTCGGCATCCCGCTCGACGATCACATCCAGAACGTCATTGCCGCGATGCGGGGCATCTCCGGCGAACTCGGCCTATGATCCGCGCGCACGCCGGGTGGGCGGTGCTGTGTCTCGCGATGCTCCCCGCCACGGACGCGCGCGCCCAGGAGAGCGGCGCGGTGGACACGCGCGCCAGTGTCGAGCAGCGCATCCAGCAGCTGGAGGCGCAGGTCGGCGGCGACAGCTCGGCGGAAAAGCAGTCGGTCATCCTGCGCTGGCTGGCCGACCTCTACGCCTCCGCCGGCCGCCTCGACGACGCCGAGCGGGCCTACGAGCAGATTCTCGTGTTCTTCCCCGGCGACGCGGCCACCACCAACGCATATGCCATTTTTCTGCTCGAGCAGCGCCACGCGCCGGAGCGGGCCGACAGCGTGCTGCACTTCGCGCTGTCGTGGGCCAACGCGCTGCCGGAACCGCCCCCGTACATCGGTCAGACCTACGCGCTCCGCGCGCGCGCGCTGCGTGCGCTCGGCCGCTGCGACGAAGCGGTGGCACCGTCGGAGACCGCGCTCACGATGCTGGACGAAGACGCCACCGAGGAGGCGCTGCGTGTGAAAGCCGCGTGTCTCGCCGAGACCGGCCACGGCGACGAGGCGCGCGCCTGTTACCTGGACCTCATCGGCGTAACCGGCGGCGCGAACCCCGACGACATCAGCGCGTTCGTCGCACTCCTCACCGCGGCCACCGGAAGCGTATCCGCAGACACGGTGCGGCGGGAAATCGCCGCCGCCATCGAACACAGCCGCGCCGAACGGCGCGCCACCGCGGAAGCCGAAGGCGCAGTGCTGCTGGAAATGCGCGCGGACGACGGGGCGCGCATCGAGGCCACGCTGCGCCGCGGCTCGACCGGGCGCGCGGTGCTGTTCGTGCCCGAACCCGGTTCGCGCCGCTCCCGCTACACCCCCTACGCGCAGCTGCTGATGCTCGACGGCGCCACCACGCTCACGGTGGATCCGCGCGGTCACGGCGGCAGCCGGTGCGATTCGCTGCCTGACTTTCCGCAGCTCTCGGAGACACACCGCGGCCGCGTGGCCGACGACATCGCGACCGCGATCCGCTATCTGCGCGACGAGGAGCACATTCCGCTGGACCGGATGGCCGTGGTGGCCGCCGGCGCGGCGTGCGCGCATGTCGAACAGGCCATCCACGAACACGCACTGAGCGTCGCGGTGGTTTACCTCTCGCCGGTGTTCGACCCGAGCGACCTTGCGCTCGCGGCGTCGCTGTCGTTCCGCCCGCTGCAACCCACACTGCTGCTCGCGAGCAGCGAGGACGTGTACGCAATCCAGTCGCTCGGATACTTCATCGACGAGACCCACTCGGACCAGACCACCACGCGTGTGTTCACCAGCGCCGGCCACGGTGTGACGCTGCTGCGTGACCCCGCGCGCTACCTGGTGATGAGCAACTGGCTGGAGCGGGCGCTCGCCGTCGGCGACTGATCCCCGCGCTGGTACGAAAGTTGCGGTTTTGCCTCATGTTATGAGGCTCTCCCGGCAATTTCTGCTCGTCCCGCTGCTCATCCTCGCGGCCGCGCCAGCGGCCCCGGCCGTCCCCGGCCACCCGGGCGCTCCGTTTGCGGACTGGAGCAACGAGGCACTATTCGACTCGACGACGACCCGCGCGGAACTACTGGAAATGGGGCGCGCGGCGGTCACGCTGACGCAGTACCCGCTGGCCGAGGTCTACTACCGGGAAATCCTGCTCCGGAATCCGTCCGATGTCACCGCGATGTGGGAACTGGCGGCCATGTATCGCCGCAGCGGACGGTTGGAGTATGCACGAGGACTGCTGACCCGGGCGGGCGCCCTGCAACCCGGGCGCAACGACATCAACGAGGCCCGGCGCGAGGTCGAACGCGACCTGTTCCGCCAGGTCACCGGCGAGGTCGACAGCCTGATGGCGGCCGGCCGCTACACCTCCGCGCTTCCCCGCCTCGGCGTCCTGCTTTCGATCGACGGTGAGAACGCGGACGTGCTGGCCAACAAGGCCCGCTGCCTCGCGGCGATCGGTGAACACGACGCGGCGCTGTCGAACATCAAGCTCGCAATCGTCAAGGATCCGCGCGACGAGTTCTTCCGCCTGCGCGACGAATACTCGCTCGCCGTCGAGCGCCACCGCATCGACGACCTGGAAGACTCGGCGCGGCGGCTGCTCGCGTCGGGGGACTGGGTGCGCGAGGAGGCGTCGGACGTGCTGCAGGCGCTGCTGGCGCAGGACCCGTCCAACGAATGGGCCCGCGAACAGTTCCGGCTGCTCTCGGAGGGTGCCACCCCGCCGCCACTCCCGTCCGACCCACCGGCACCGCGTCAGGTGGTCGAGGCCGTGCGCGAGGTCGCACCCGGTTTTGCCGCCGTGCTCGATCATCACCTGCCGCTGATCGTCGCGTTTCTCGTTGTGCTGCTGCTGTTCGGTTCGCCGCTGTCGCGCGCGCTCGCAGCACGCGCCCACCGGCCGTCGCGCTTCGCCGGCGAGCTCTCGAGCATCGACGTCGCCGACGTCCTCCGCGCCGCGCACGGCGCCGGACTCTCGGGTGTGATCCGGCTCCACACCGCCGAAGGCAACGCAAAGATCCACTTCGAAGACGGCGAGCCCATCCACTGCACCGGCTTCGGCCGCTCCGGCCTGGACGCGCTCACCTACATCGTGCGCGAGGTGTGCGACGGCCGCTTTGAACACCGCTCGCATCGCGGCAAGGTGGGCCACACCATCGAGCAGCCGCTCGCGGTGATACTCGCCAACGGGGTCTCGGACCCCGGCGTGGCGCCCACGGCCCGGACGCGCAAGAAATCGCGCATGTCCGAACTCCTCGAAACCAAAGTCGATTAAATCCAGAGAATCGGGCGGGAAGAACGCGCGCGGTCACCCGGCCCCGGCGGCCGAACGACGCGCTGCGTTCAGTCGACCGGCGTGCGCCGTTCGACGATCATCGACAGCCGCGCCAGATGGTCTTCCAGCGCGGCCGTGAGCCGGTCGAGATTGCGGGACGCGATGTCGGCGAGGCGGCGGTCTTCGTCGTCCATGACCCGGTCGGCGGTGAGGCCCTCCAGCGCCATGCGCACCGCGGTCAGCGGCGTGCGCAACGCGTGTGACGCCTCGGTGACGTCCTCGTCCGGCGTCCGTTCCGATGTGGCGGCGGCTTCCTCAACCGCCATCCAGAAATCACTGACCTCGGCAAACGGCTTGCGCAGCAGGCGGCGTGCGCCGACGGCGGCGGCCATGTCTTCGAGTGCGTCGGTGGGATCGGCGGTCATGTACACCAGCGGGACGGTGATTCCGCGCGCGCGCAGCGCCTGTCCGAGTTCCAACCCCGACATGCCCGGCATATGAATGTCGGACACGACGACGTCGGGCGGATTGACGAGGATATCTTCGATGGCCTCGTCGGCGCGACGGTAGCGAACAACCTCGTGGCCGCGGCTCGCGAGCGATCTCCCGAGCCATTCGCGCATGAGGCCGTCGTCCTCGATCAGGACGATTTGAATCACGTTTCCCTCCAGTGTCCCTCGCGGGAACAACGATGTGATGGTTTTCTGGGCTTGCGACCAGAGGGTCCTGGACCGGACAAAGGCAATCGATGTGCCATGTGACGGAGGGGTTTCAAGGCGTGCCCATGCGGGATTCCCGGGAATCGTTATCCCACTCGCGACCACGATGCGGAATCCTCCGCCCGAGCCATCGGCGCAGCGGGCGGGGGGATCAAATGGGCAAAGTGCGACGGCGTGTTGGGGCCTGCAACCACTCAGAAGCGAACCGACAACCCCGCGGTTGCCGCCCAGTTGCTGACGCGGTCCGCGACCGGTCCGGTCTCCACCTGACCTTCGAAGAACACGCCCATCGATTCGCCCCACCGATATCCGGTGCCGGCAAAAATGAGATCGCGGCGCTTGTCGAGGCGCGAGTAGAGCTGCGTAATCGCGCCCGCGCGCACAGCGAACCGCGGCCCGAGACGCAGGCCGGCCCCGGCGGTCAGGCGCTTGTAGTCATCGTGCTGCCCGGCGAGCTCGTCCGGAACGCGCTGCGCCCACACCAGGCCGGCGGCGGCAAACAGATCCAGCGCGCCCAGCGAATCGGTGAAGGCGGCCGAGAGGTTGAAGTCGATGGAGCGGGAGGAATAGGGGAAGAAGCGTTGTTCGCCGGTGCCGGTTCCGAGGTAGCCCAGCAGCCACAGTGCGCGGCTGTGACCGGCCACGCGCGCGCGGCCCCGCACCATGAAGTCGCCCATCCCGCTCTCGATCTCTTGCCCGCCGGATACCGCGACGATCCCCTGCTCGATGGCGATCAGGAAGGTGTTGCGCACCGGGAAGGCGGCGTAGAAACGGTAGACCGATGCATCCAGCGAATCGCCCTGTCCGATCTCGAGGCTGGCGCGCAGGAGCAGACGCTGGGGGGCAAGCAGAAAGGCCGATTCCGCGGCGGCGTTTTCGTAAACGCCCACGGCATCGGCCTTTGCTGGGAGCAGCGCTCCGGCGGCAGCCACAAGAACCGCTGCCAGAACACCGTATCTCAAAACGGCCCCGCGAAACGCGTCGCTAATGAACGACGCCTTCGAGGAGCTGGACACGACCCTGTCGAATGAACTGAACCCAGATCGTTCGACGGTTTCCGGGCAGCTTGTCCTTGGCGACAATCTTCCCGTAGTCGTTCCATGACCGGTGGTGAATCACTTCGCCCACCTCAAACTCCTGGTCCTCGGAGTACTCTTTTGCGCTCTCGACCTCGAGGTCTTCCAGCGCGAGGGACTGCTCATCCGGGATCCGATCGGCGGCGTCCAGGTCTTCCTTCGGCATGTAGGGAAGGAACCCCTGGCAACCGGGACACTTCAGCCAGAGCACATCCTCCGTGCTCCCCTGCTTGATGATGTCCATGTCATAGTCGGCCTTGCAGACCGAACAATGCTGATGGATCGTCGTCGAACTGGCACTCGGCATATCAACGGTACGAGCAACCATCACGAAATCACGGAGCGGCAGCAATCCTTGGCTTCGTCGTTATCCGCGTACTTGCAACCGCACAACGGACACGGATACCCATCCAGCCGCCCATCCCTTTCTGCCTTTTTTAGAAGTTGTACGTACTTGACGTACTCCTTGTCCCTCAAGAGCACCCCGTCCTTTTCCCGCTTTTCCATGCCCAACTCCTCCGTGTTGAGGTGAAAAATAAGGCAACTGCCTAAACCATTTTATATGGCCGGGATACACAGGATGCTGTGCCCTGACGCACCCAGAATACAATATCTTGCGGCAAAACTAGAGCATGCCACAAGGGGCGTCAAGCAAAAACTCACGGAGAATCAGTCCACAAAGCAGGCTTGGTGCGGCAACACCGACAGGACGAATATAGTCGCGGCTCGCGAAATGCGCAAGGGGGGCACGGGAACGAAGTTGTGGGCAACTTCGCGCGCCGCGAATGCACACGCGTGTCGAACGCACGCGCGGCGCGCGAAAAGATACAACTCAGCGCTTCGCGACGGCGAGTGCCTGCGCAAGATCCGCCTGCAGATCCTCGACGTCTTCGATCCCCACCGAGATGCGCACCAGCCCCGCCGTCACGCCGATCTTGTTGCGTTCCGCCTCCGGCACACTGCCGTGCGTCATCGACGCGGGGTGACTGATGAGACTCTCCACGCCGCCGAGACTCTCCGCGAGCGTGAACAACTTCACCGCGCGCAGGAACCGGTCCGCGCGCTCGATCGATCCCAGATCGAAGGAGATGATCGCGCCGTAACCGCGCGCCTGCCGGCTCGCGAGTTCGTGCTGCGGATGGTCGGGCAACCCGGGGTAGTTGACCGTCGCGATGGACGACTGGCCGGCGAGGAACGTCGCCAGCACGCGGGCGTTCTCCTCGTGCTGCTTCATCCGCACCGCGAGCGTCTTGGTGCCACGCAGCGCGAGGAAACAATCCATCGGGCCCGGAACGGCGCCCACCGCGTTCTGCAGGAAGCGCAGCCGCTGCGCCATCGCGTCGTCGTTGAGCACCACGATGCCACCCACCATGTCGCTGTGGCCGTTGAGATACTTGGTGGTGCTGTGCACCACGATATCGGCGCCCAGCGCGAGCGGATTCTGCAGATATGGGCTCATGAAGGTGTTGTCCACGCAGACCACCGCGCCGGCGCCGTGCGCCAGGTCGCAGACCGCACGGATGTCGGTCACGCGCAGCACCGGATTGGTGGGCGACTCCAGAAACACCAGCCGCGTCTTCGGCGTAATGGCCGCGCGCGCCGCGTCCAGCTGCGAGGTATCCACGAAGTGGAACACGATACCGTAGTGCTTGAGGATCATCTCGAACAGCCGGTAGGTGCCACCGTAGACGTTGTTGGTAACGACCACTTCGTCGCCGGGTTTGAAGAGGCGCAGGATGGTGTCGGTGGCCGCCATGCCCGACGAATACGCGAGCCCGTGCTTGCCGCCCTCCAGCGCCGCGACGTTGCGCTCCAGCGCCTCGCGGGTGGGGTTCGCGGTGCGCGCGTATTCGTACCCGCGGTGCTTGCCGATGCCGTCCTGCTGATACGTGGAAGTCTGGAAGATCGGCGTGTTGACGGCACCGGTCTTTTCGTCGGGCCACTGCCCGGCGTGAATGCAATCGGTCGAGAAACCCATGGTACTCCCCCGCCACCGTTCCCCGGCGGCGGTTGAAAGCGGTTAAGCGTCGGGGAAGCCGTGCTGGGCCAGCCAGCTCTGTGAATGCACCTTGCTCAGATAGCGCTCGCCCGTGTCCGGAATGAGCACCACCATGATCGCGTCGGCCGGCAGCTCGCGCGCCACCCGCAACGCGCCGACCACCGCCGAGCCCGACGAACTGCCCACCAGCAGGCCCTCCTCGCGGGCCAGGCGCCGGGTCATGAGGATCGAGTCGCGGTCGGTGACGGTGAGCATGTCGTCGACGTATTCGAACTGGCAGTTGCCCGGAATGAAATCCTCGCCGATCCCGTCCACCAGGTAGCCGCGCGCCGGCGCCAGTTCCCGGGTGTGGAAGTAGTGCGCGAGGATACTGCCCTCCGGGTCGACACCGACGACCTTCACCTTCGGGTTCTGTTCCTTGAGGTAACGCGCGATGCCGCTCACCGTGCCACCCGTGCCCATCCCACCGACAAAACAGTCCACCTGCCCATCGGTGTCGCGCCAGATCTCCGGGCCGGTGGTGCGGTAGTGCGCATCCGGATTCACGGGATTGTGGTACTGGTTGGTCAGGACACCGCCCCGTTCCTGCGCGATGCGTTTGGCCACGTTGTAGTAGCTCTCGGGCGAATCCGGCGCGGCTTCGGTGGGACAGCGCACCACCTCGGCGCCGTACGCCTGCATCATGTATTCCTTCTCCACCGGCACCTTGTCGGGCATCGTGAACACGCACTTGAGACCCAGGATCGACGCGGCCAGCGCAATGCCCAGCCCGGTGTTGCCCGACGTGCACTCGACGATGGTCCCGCCCGGCTTGAGCGTTCCCTTGCGCATCTCGTCACGGATCATGTGAATGCCGATCCGGTCCTTGACGCTGCCACCGGGATTGAAATACTCGAGCTTGGCGAGCATCGTGCACGTTACGTCGCTGGCGACCCGGTTCAGTTTGATCAGCGGGGTATTGCCAATGGTTCCGAGGACATCCTCGGCGTACTTGACGCGGCGGAGTCGATCACTCATGTGTGTGGCCGGGCGCACGGGGCGCACGCCCTCCTCCTTGGGAAAGAATCCATGGAAACCGCGGCTGGAAAAGGCGCCGGAATCCGGCAAACGCAGGCCCGGGGTGCCTCGGGTACGAACATCGTATAGCACAACGGAGCCCGGGAATCAAACCGCACGCTCCGTTTCTCCCCGGTGCTACCGGATCAGCACGACCTTGCGCACCGCGCGGGTGTCACCCGCCTTGACGCGCAGAAAATACACGCCGGCGGGGACGAGCAGATTGGTATCGCTGTGGCCGTCCCAGCGCAGGGTCAGCACGTCGTCCAGCGCCGGCGCCTCGCGCAGCGTGCGGATCCGCCGGCCGCGGACGTCGTAGACTGTGACTTCGACCGGCGTCGCCAGCCGTTGCGGCGCGCGCGGGTTTCCGCCATACGTGCGCGGCACCTGCACGGAGACGGTGATGTTGCCGGTCGACGGGTTCGGCGAAATGCTCGAGACCAGTTCCCCGGCGACGATCGGTATGCCGGCGGTCTGTCCGACCACCTCGGACGGCGAGTGGTATTCCCGGGTGGTGTCTTCGAATGCGAGCGTGAACGAACCGTCCACGTAGTAGCGGTAGTCGTGGCCCGGCTCGACACCACGATCGATATACCGGTAGGGCACGAACCCGCCCGTGCCGGGTCCGGCCGCGGGGACATGGGTCGCGATTTTCGTCCCGGGCAGGTCCTCGCCCGGATCGAGCCGGTAGACGTCGAACTTCGCGCCAAACGCCTCGCCGGCGGTCTCCCACGTCACGTCGATGCGATTGGTTTTGACCGACGCGCCGACGCGGCTGTAGCTGACACCGGTGAAGAAGATCTGCTTCACATAGTCACCCGATTTGAAACCCACCCGGTTGCGCGCGCGGATCACGACCGCGGTCTGGCCCGCCTGCGGAAGCGACAGCGGGAACACGAACTCCTCCACGGCCTCGTCCATGTGACCATCGACGGGATCCAGGTCGATACCGTTGTTGGCGCCCAGCGACAGCTTCACTTCACCGAGCGGCGCCGCGTAGTCCACCCGCGTGCCGGGATCCTGCGCCACGTTGCGGTTGGGCACCGCGCCCGCGCGCGCCTTGAAGCGCAGCGTGAACTGGTTGGTGGAAACCGTCTCCGGCCCCTCGGGCTGGAACTCGATTTCCGGCGCGGCCTCGAAGATGTCCGGGTAGCCGTTGTCGTTGTTGTCGATGACCCCCAGGTGCCCGAGGCTGTAGCGGCACCACGGGCGCTCGCTCCCGATGCGCGTCCACGTGTGCATGATGCACGGCGTCAGATTCTCACAGCGCAGTTCCGTGCCATCCAGTTGCACGACGGAGATATTGGCGTTGGAATAATTCAAATAGCCCGAGGTCGTGCCGCACACGCCCGGCGCGCCCGGGTACTCGTCCAGCGTCCAGAAACAGTGTCCGATCTCGTGCTGGACGATCTTGGAGAACACCAGCGTCTCGCCGATGTTGTTGGGGTCGAGGCCGGCCGGGAACGGCTCGACCATGTAAGGACCGCCGAGGTACGCGTACGCGGTATAGTTGGCGTTGCCGTTGCCGAAACGGTGATTCGGGACTCCGCGCGCGTTGGCGATGAACGATGACACCACCCACTGCGTGCGGTAGAGCGCGCGCATCGCTTCGTTGTACTCGTGCAGCGCGGTGAAGGGGTCGCTGGTGTGTGTGGCCCACCCCATGCCGCGCATGGTGTCGATGATCCACACGTTGTCGCTGGTGGCGTCGTGCAGGATCGGCTCGTAGGCGGTGGGGGTGTATTCGATCCGGTTGAAGGTCGTATTGATCTCCATCTGTGTCCACGCCTGCCAGGCCAGGAATGCACCGGTGGTTCCGACGCGGGCCTGGATCATGTCGGCGTTGGACCAGTCGAAGAGATCGGGATCGCCGCCGCCGCCGCTCTCCGGAAAGATGAAGTTGACCAGGATGCTGCCGGTCAGGAGTTCGGAATTCTGGTTCAGGTTGCGCGCCGGTTGTGGGCGCGGCGCGGCCGGATCCTCGGCCATTACCCGCTGCATCCGCGCCTGCACCTCGCGCACCTTTTCGGGCGGGACCCGGAACACGATGTCGTCGAACGGCTCCGCCGCGACCGCGGATGCCTCGGCGGCGGTGCCCTGCTCGGCCGGCGTGCGGTCGATCTGACGGTACGCCTCCGCGATCCATCCCCACGATTCCCCGGCGGCACTCGACGGCGCCTGCGCGAACGCAGCTGGTTCGCTGCGGTATCCAACCGGTACGCCGGCGGCCGCCGCCACCGCGGGCGTCACCTCGCACACGATCACGCGCTCCGGGAGGAAGAGATTCACGTTCCACGCGCCCGCCGCGATGAGCCGGTCACGAAACGCGACCGCCTCTTCAATCGTCGCGCCGGACGCCAGATAGTAGGTGCGCTCGCCGGTGGTCGCGGGGCGCGGTCGGACGTCAATGACCTGAACATCGTTCGCCGCCGCCGGACGGACCAGCGCGAGACACGCCAACGCCATCACGATGACCGTGAGACACGGTGCTTTTGTTTTCATGCGAACTCTCCAAAGACTGTCGGTTGCGTCACGTTCAGGGGGACGGGAGCAACGGTCTCGCGCCCGTTCCGCGGGCAATGAGAACGCTCGTCGTCCTCGACTGGCGCGGACCCGCCTCGGGGATACCCTGCACCGCAGGTACCGTCCGGGTCTCACGCACTCGCTCGATGTCGCAGCGGACCAGATGGAAAACCGGTGCCTCGGGAGACCGCCACACCTGAACCCGGTCCATGTTTCGCTGCACGATTTTCACGCGTCCCGCGGGAATCTCGCGGGAGACGTCGTTCTCGAACTGACGCAACTCGGCGGTAAACTTCCCGGCTGGTGTACGGATCTCGACGCCGGGGGTTGCCACCCAGTCGGTTTCGGAGGTGGGGTTGACGATCGTCAGCCGGGTCAGGTCGCGCGGGTCTCCCGTCTCGACCGGGCCCTGGCCTCTCCTAATATAGAGCCGGCTCACGTAGTGGTAAAGAGAGTCTCCGGGGGTCATGTTCCGGACCGAGCCGTCCACCAGGAAGCGGGCGGCGTCGCGGTCTTCGGCGGCGGCGCCGGCCGGTCCGCTCTCGATCTCGAGCCACCAGGCGTCGCGGCCCTTGTCGCGCCCGACGACGGCCAGGTAGACCTCGCTCGTGTCGGTCTCGCCCATCGCCTCGTCGATCACGAGGTAGCGGCACCAGTCGCCGACCGTGAAGTCGACGTCACGGATGTCCACGCCGGGCAGCAGAAGTGTGCCGGTGTCGGCCGCCACCACCGCGCCCGGAACCCACGGCATCCAACCCAGAACAAACGCGGCGGCCCACGCGAGGCTAGTGCGCGATCTTCGGCCAGTCCCTGTCGAAATCGAAGTCCGGGTCATCGTTCTCCGTGTGGCACTTGACACAACTCTCGACCGCGCGCTGGGCATAGGTGCCATCGCGCGTGTGCTCGCTGCCCGGCCCGTGACAGGCTTCGCACTGCACGTCGACCAGATCCAGCATCGCGCCGCGCGATCGCACGCCCGAGAACCCGCCCGTGTCACCGTAGCCGGTGACGTGACAGCCGACGCAGTTGCTGTCGCGGTGGACGAACTGCGACGACAGCGTCTCAAACGCGCGCGCGTGTGCCGTCTGTGTGTACACCTCGAACGCCTCGAGGTGGCAGGACTGACACGTCCCGACGCCCAGGTAGCGGTTCGAGGCAGGGGCGCCGTCGGCGCCCGCCATCTGCTGCCGGGCGTACAAATCTTTCTGTACCTTGCGGTTATCTTCGTCAAACCGGTCCAGGCGGGCCGCCATCTCCGGGTCGTCCGGCAGCGACGCTTCCAGCCAGTGCAGGCGATTGCGGGCGTCCACCACGCGGCGGTCGGGACCCAGCGTGATGCTCATATCACCGATGTACTGTCCCTGCGCAGTGGCGCGCAGGATCCGCGTCGCACCGGCCATCACGGGCTCGCCCAGCGGAAGTCCCTTCGGGTCGTGACCGAGCACGATGAAGTCGATACCCGGCGTGATCGCGGCGATGGTCTTCGCCTCTTCCTCGCTCATGTGCGCGAGCACCACCATCACATCGCAGGCTGCGCGGAGTTCGGGTCCGACGTCGCGAACCGCGGCCGCGGGATCGGTGATCGAATAGGTCAGGCTCTCGACCGTTCCCGCGGCCTGCGCCGCGGACTGGCCGATGCCGCGGATGGCCTTGGTCGACGGCGAAATGACGCCGAGGAAACCCACCCGGATCTCGCCGCGCTTCACGATGACATAGGGCGGGAACGCGGTCCCGAGCCGATCAGCCGTCCTGTCCGCCGGCCCGCCGTTACGTACGCGCAGCGAATCCGTCTTCGCCATCAGGTTCGCGCACACCACCGGGAGATGGAACGCGCGCGCATCGCCGACCAGGGCGCCCAGTCCGAAATTGAGGTCCATTTCGCCCACGCCGACCGCGTCATAGCCCAGGTCGCCCATCACGCGGGCGACAAAATGCGACTGCGGCTCGTTGAAGATGTCCGCCGTCCCGTAGAAATCGCCCGCCGTGCAGATGACCATCGGTGCCGGCCGCGCCTTCAGATCCTTGAATAAACTCGCCCGCCGGGCAAGTCCGCCAGAGGCGTTGGCGTGTCACCCGCAGGGGCGGTAGTACGCGCGCGTGTCGCTCTCGTAGACCAGACGGACATCGGGCTCGGCGGCTCCCGGCGTCTCGCCGGCCCGCGCGAGGCCGAGGCCGGCGGCGACCAGCGCGACGACGGCCGCCGTGCGGAGTAAGGTGATCATGCGGATGAATATAGCATGCCGGCGTGGGCGATCGCAAGTGCTTGTGAGCAATACTGTTGGACGATTCGGCCTGGAACAAAAAAAGCAGGCGGGGCGCTGCGCGCTCCGCCTGCCCGGGCAACCGTAAAGGGTCTCCCTTACACTTTGACGCGGTCCTTGAGTGCACGGCCGGCCGAGAAAGCCGGGAACTTCGTCGCCGGAATCTCAATGGTCGCACCCGTCTGCGGATTCCGTCCTTCCCGCTTCTTCCGCTTGCGGATCTGGAAAGTCCCGAATCCGGTAATCTGGACCTTACGACCGGACTTCAGCTCGTTGGCGATGATGCCGTTCTTGGGCGTGGTGCTGAAAATCGCATCGACGACATTCTTGGAGTCCTTCATCGTGAGCCCGGTCTTCTGCGCAACGCGTTCGATCAGTTCGGTTTTGTTCATGAGGTCACCTCCTTCCCGTTCTCATGCGGACTTTATCGACCGGCAAAAAAATGTGTCAACACATATTCCCGGGTTCTTGGCGTGGCGACGGGAAATTCGGGGCGCGCGTCCGGATTGCATACCGGCGCTGGATCAGAATTGTCCGATGAGACCGCCCCCGAGGCCCCGGTTGCCGGATTCGCCGTAGAGGTCGGGATGGGCCTTGAGCGTGACGCGGAAGTAGTACTGCCACTCGTCTCCGAGCCGCTGGCGCGCGAAACTCATCTCCCAGCAGTGCAGGTCGCGCGTGATACCGAAGTTCTGGCCGGTGAGTTCGAGGCGCTCGATGTCGTAGATGGTCGAGTAGTCGATGCGCCAGTTGTCGGTCAGCTTCACGTCCCAGCCAATGCGCATCGTCGAACTGATGTTGCCGGTGGCACCCTTGTTGTAGCTGAGGCCCAGCGACAGGGACCACGGGAGGCGGCCTTCCTGCAGGCCGAGTTCCTGGGCCCCGCCCCGCTGTTCGCCCGACTGCGAGAACTCCACGCCGCCGCCGGCGAAGTCGGCCGGGGTGACGAGCGATGAGTCCGCCGAATCCGACGCGGCGACCACGTTGAGTTCGCGCACGTCGACGTGCGACGAGCGCCCGAACGGGTGCGATCCGGTGATCCGGAACTGCGCGGTGGCGTTGGTATTGAGGATGTCGAACCGGTACGGATCGATGGAGTGGTTCAGCGACAGGTTGGCGCCCGCGATGGTGGTGTTGAACGTGCTGCCGATGTTCCCCCACGCAACGTCCTGCGAGACATCGGGATCGTAGCTGGTATTCAGGTTCCAGATCACGACACCCGAGAGTTTGCGCAGTTCGTCCTCTTCGCCCGCGCTCGCGGTATCGCCTTTGGCAACTTTCCGGTCCGCCGCCACCTTGAGGTCGATCGAGTTGCGCAGGCTCAACGACACCGACTGCTGCCGGGGACGGCCGTTGCGCGGCGGCGAGTAGCTGTACGATGCCGACGGGGTCAGCGTATGCCGGACTCCGCGCAGCTTGCCGATATGCGGGTAGAACGTCCCGTAGAAGTTGGTGTTCGCGCTGCCGCCCATGCTCCACGTGAAATCCGACTCCGTGGCGGTGGAGTCCAGCGCGGACACGAACGTCGTGTCGATGCCGCCGTCGAGCGCGGTGCTGAACTCCTGGTGCGCATCGCGCTGGAAGCTGCTGCGCGTCGCGACCATGTTCATCGACAACGACGGCGACACGGTGAGGAATTTCACGCGCTGCGGGCTCGAGAACCCGAGCCCGGCGCGGCCGGTCGTTACGTCGTCGTTCTCGAATATCTTCTCGGTGACGCGGCGGTTCGCCGACAGCGAGGGCGAAACGCGCGTCCCCTTGAGCAGGCTCTGCCACAGCCCCTTGGCGTCGCTCGCGTTGGAGCCAAAATACAGCGAGTGCGACGGAATCGACAGCGTCACGTCCGGGAGCGTCATATCCAGCTTGAGCGAATTCGGGTCCACGATGCTCAGGTTCTGCGTCCGGCTGGCCGAGGCGCTGAACCCCATGGTCTCCCAACTCTTGCGCACGCTGACCGTGGAACGGATTGAACGGTCGATGTAGCGGTTGACGTCGTCGATGGTGTTGACGCTCTGCGGCGCCTCGTCGCTGGAGACGAAGCGCAGGTTGGCGTTGAGGGTGAAGCGATCGCCCAGGGTCTGGTCGTGCGCACTCTCGAACGTCCACTCGGTCGACTGGTCGGTCATGTCGCGAAAGTAGGAGAAGTTGGCGTTGCCGTTGAAGTGGTAACGCAGCGCGTAGCGGTTGGAGACGTGCAGCCGCCAGTTGCGGTCCTCGTTGAAATCTCCGACGAACGTGAAATCGGTGTAGTCGTTGGTCGCCCAGTAGTAGCCGAGCCCGCGGATGAATCGCCCCGAACTGCCGGTGATGCCGAACTCGAAATCCGGGCGCAGGAACCCGGAACGGCGCCCGCGGCTGATGCTGTTGGCGAGAAACGGGAGCGCGAAGATCGGGGTCTTGCCGATGTAGAGCCAGATGGGCCCGGTGAACACCTTGTCGTCCGGGTAGACCTTCATCGTCTTGGCGGCAAAGTGGTAGTGGGGGCTCGCGAGATCGCAGGTGGTGTACCACGAGTTCCACACCTTCATCTCGTTCAGCCCGACCTTCGCCATGTTCTCGCCGCTGTAGAACCCCTGTTCGTAGCGCGTCGAACCCTCGGTGACCAGACCGGTCTTGGAGTCCATGTCGTAGTCCATGCGATGCCCCAGCAGTTTCTGCCCCCCCTCGTTCAGCGTCGGCGAACCGTCGGCGTCCAGCATCTGCAGGTCGTAGTAATAGGTGATGGTCTCGCCGGTGAGCTCGCTGTCGCCGTAGCGCACGCGTGCGGTATCGTGCAGCACGAGCTGTTTCTTGTCCGCGTAGTACTGCACGTGTTCGGCGGCGTACGCCACCTGGTCGGCCCGCTCGGCGAAGGGCACGTAGGTGAGCGTGGTGTCCACGAGCGCGCGCAGGCTGTCCGCGGTCTGATCGTCGTCGAGGTCGATGTAGCGGTACACGCCGTCGGCCTTGCCGGCCACATCGACGTAGTCGATGGCTTCCTTCCCGAAGCGGAAGAACATGTTGTCGCCGCGAACCGAGTTGGCCTCCACCTTGTGGGGGTTGGACGGAAAGTACTCGCTGGACGCGCTGCCGGTGACGCGCAGCGAATCGAGTCCGTTGCCGTGCAGGTACAGGGTCATGTCCTTGCCGCGGATCCGGCTGTCGCGGTCGAGCACCAGCGAGTCGCGCGCCGCGTCGACGATTTCCGACTGGCCCGTGACGTCCACGCGGTAGATCTCGTCTTCGTTGTAGTAGGCCACCATCTTTTCGCCGCGCATGGTCACGTTGGCCTGTTTGGCGATGGGACTGCCGTAGAGCTCGACGCGCTTGAGGTCGTCGTAGACCATCGCGGAGTCGCACTGGGTCACGGTGTTGCCCTTGATGATGCGCACGCGGTAGTAGGCGGTGGCGCGCGAGCTGTCCGGGTACACGCGCATGGTGTCGGCCACCACGTTGACCGGCTCGGGGTCGTCGACCCCGGAGATCAATTCCGGCTCCCGGTCCACGACGCCCTCGCCGCGGATGCGGTCGAACACGCCGTGGCGGCCGCGCACCACCAGTCCCTTGTCCTTGGCGGTGATCACGACGCGCCCGAAGGCCTCGGCGCGCGCCGACTCGCGCATGTACAGCAACCGGTCGGTGGTCAAAACCGACGCGGAGTCCTCCCCGACCACGTTCCCGATCAACCACGCCTGGCCGGTGCGGCGCGAATAGCGCGCCTCGTCGCACGTGATCACCCAGCCGGTCTGGTCGACGATGCGCACGTTCTTGCGCAGCACGGCGAGGTCTTCGTTCTGACGGTACTCGCCCTCGCGCCCGGTCATCGTCATGCCCTGCTGCCGCACCCTGACGTGTCCGTCCAGCATCGTGATGCGCTGCAGCGAGTACGACAGGCCGTGGTCGGCGTTCAGCGTGACGTCGCCGTGCACGATGACCACGTTGTTGGTGAGTTCGAGGACGTTCTCGCCGCCGATGTTGCGCAGCGAACTCTTCTCGGCCGTCACGCGGAAAGGGCTCGGTTCCACCGGCGGGGTCTGCGCCGCAGCGGCCGCCGCACAGAAAAGGAGCGACAGGAACGCGAGCACGCGTGGAATCCCTCGGGGACGGCGCGGGCGATGGTCGACTCGCATCATCGGCATCGGACGCTCACACGGGGCGCTTGCGGGTCTTTCGCGGGGCGCGGGACGGCCCGCCCACCTTCGCCAGCATCGCGGCACCGACGACCGCCGCGTCGTTGCCCAGTCGTGAACGCTCGATGGCGGCATCGCGGATGGCATGGGGGAATGCGTGTGCCCGCGCCGCGCGGCGCAGGTGGGGTTCCAGCAGGTCGAACGACCCGGCGATCCCGCCGGCGATGACCACGACGGACGGGTTCAGCGCGTCGAGCAGGGACGCCACCGCGGTCCCGAGCGCTTCGCCGGCCTCGCGCACCGCGTCACGGCAGGCGGCGTCCCCGGCGCGGGCCGCATCGAACACCGCGCGCGCGTCACGGGGCGGCGCTGTGATCCGCCGGCGGCGGCGGCTCGCACGCCGCGCCGCGGCGACGATTGCGTACGATCCCGCATAGGCTTCCAGGCAACCGCGCGCGCCGCACCGGCAGCGCGGCCCGGACGGATCGATGGTCATGTGCCCCACTTCGCCGGCATAACCGGACACGCCCCGCACAACGTGACCGTCCACGACAATCCCGCCGCCCACGCCGGTGCCGAGCGTGATCGCCACCAGATGGCGTCCGCGCGGACCGCGGGTCACCGATTCACCGAATGCCGCACAGGTGGCGTCGTTGTCGACAACCACGGGAACGCTGAAATGCCGTCCGGCCAGCCGGGCCAGCGGCGCCCGCGCCCACGTGGGCAGGTTGGGCGATGTCCGCAGCACGCCGCGTTCGCGTTCGATCAGCCCCGCGCAGCCAATGCCGACACCGTGCACGCCGGTCGCACCGGCCAAGGTGCGCGCCGCGTCGTGGATACGGCGGAACGCGTGCGCCGCGCCCTCGTGCGGCCGCGTTTCCAGGATCCCGCGCGCAAGCACGCGCCCGGCCGCGCTCACCGCCGCGATCTTGATGTTGGTGCCGCCGATATCGATGCCGAGATATGTGCTCACGGTTGCGTCATCATCATTCGCTTGCCAAATTCCTCGACCACGCGGTGCGAGCCCATCGCCACCACGGTGGTGGCGGGCGACCGCTCGTGATCCAGCCAGCGCAGGAGCCGGATCAGCGGATCATCCGCCTGATCCACGCGATTCCACAGAATGACGTTGCTGGCGCCATTCGGCAAGTGCGGAGCGAAGTAATTCGCCAGCAATTCGTGCGGGGCATGCGCAACGTCGGAACTGCCGGGTTCGAGCCCGGGGTCGATGAGACAGTGCCAGCCGAATGCACGCACCAGGTGCCCGGGCGCCGCAAACAACTCTTTCCTCCGCAGCAGGCCGAACACGAGCGCGCATTCCTCCCGTGGGCGGAATGCCGCCACGTGGTCGGCGGTCGCCGCGATCGACGCCTCGTTGTGGGCCACGTCGATCACGAACGTGCGCCCGCCGCGTTCGAAACACTCGAAGCGGCCGGGGATGTGCGCGGCGGAGAGGGCCGCACCGGCGCCCACGAGCCCCCCGGGACCCGTCCCCGCGAGCCGTTCCGCCGCCCCGATGGCGAGCAGCGCGTTGCCGGCCTGGTGGTCCCCGCCAAACGGGAGCCGCACGCGCCCGTAGTCCGCAGCGGGCGTGCGGATGTCGACCCACGCGCCGTCGAACAGCGGCTCGGCGATCGTGGCGGCGCCGAGTTCGGCGGCACCCAGCAGCGGGAACCCCTCGCTGGCCGCGCGCGCGCCGGCGATGGCGGAGAGCGCCGGCGTCAACGGCCCCACCAGCAGCGGGCGCCCGGGGCGGGACACGCCGAGTTTTTCGCGCAGGATCTCCTCCACCGTGTCGCCGAGGATGCGGCGGTGATCGAGTGAAATGCTGGTGATGATCGAGAGCTCGGGATCCACCACGTTGGTGGCGTCGAAGCGCCCGCCCAGTCCGACCTCCAGCACCGCGATGTCGATGCCGCGCTCGGCATATATCAGGAACGCGATCGCGGTCAGCGCTTCGAAGTAGCTGTACGGAATCTCATCGCGCAGCGGCACGATGCGTCGCGCCGCGTGCTCCATTTCGGCGATGGTGACGGGTGCACCATCGACGCAGATCCGCTCCGCAACGCTGAAGACGTGCGGCGAGGTGTAGCGCCCGGTGCGCAACCCCTGCGCGGACAGGACCGACGCAAGCAGCGTGGTGACTGAACCCTTGCCGTTGGTGCCGGCCACGAGCACGGAGCGAAACGCGCGTTCCGGGTGACCCAGGCGATCCATGAGCGCGCGGATGTTTCCCAGCCCAAGCGTCATCGCCGAGGGCGAGAGGCCGAGGACAAACTTTAGATCAGGGGGTAGAGGGGCGCGGAGATCAGGAAACGGCCGGCGACTGCGAGTCATCCTTGACGTCCTGTTCCGAGACGGAGGCCGCGCGGGCGCACACGAAGTCGAGCACGTTCTCCAGCACGCGGCGCAGCTCGTCGCGCGGCACGATCATGTCGATCATTCCGTGCTCGAGCAGGAACTCGCTGCGCTGGAACCCTTCGGGCAGATCCTGGCGGATCGTCTGCTGGATCACGCGCGGTCCGGCAAACCCGATGAGCGCCTTGGGCTCCGCGATGATGATGTCGCCGAGACTCGCGAAGCTGGCGGTAACGCCGCCCGTCGTGGGGTTGGTGACGATCGAAATGAACGGGAGTCCTTCTTCGGACAAACGGGCAAGCACCGCGCTGGTCTTCGCCATCTGCATCAACGAGTAGATGGACTCCTGCATGCGGGCGCCCCCGGAACGCGAGACGACAATCAGCGGCCGGCGGCGCAGGATGGCGTCCTGGGTGGCGCGGGCGAATTTCTCCCCGACCACCGAGCCCATGCTGCCGCCCATGTACGAGAAGTCCATGATGCCGAGCACGATTTCCCGGTCGTCCAGCGTCGCGAACCCGGTGACGAATGCGTCTTCGACCCCGGTCTTCTCCGCGTAGTCGCGGATGCGGTCCTTGTATTTCTTGAGGTCTTTGAAGTTGAGGGGATCACCGGAGACGAGACCCGTGTGGGTCTCGCGGAACGATCCGGGATCGGTGAGGATATCGATGTACTGCTGGGTCGAGATCATGAAGTGGTTGCCGCACGCGGAGCACGTCCACAACCGCTTCTCGAGTTCCTTGACGTAGAGGATCTCTCCGCAGACATCGCATTTCTTCCAGAGGCCGTCCGGCACGGCTTTCTTCTGGATGGGCTGGACGCCCCTCTTTTCCCTGCGGAACCAGGACACCTCGTACTCCTCGGTTTTTGATTACCCAGACACTATAAAGGCGGTTTCCGGCTCCGACAACAGCAAACGGCGCCGGGCCCCGAAAACTGGGCTTAACTCACATATTTACAACAAGTTGACTGACCAGCGCAGCCAGTCGTCCGCTGCTTTCCCGGCCCACCCGGAGCACGTCCGCGTGGCTTGGGACGGCCGCCGCGATTCCCGTGCAAGGATTGGTCACCAGCGCCACCGCGGCCACCCGCAGGCCCACCGCCCGCGCGGCGGCGATCTCGGGCGCGCCGGACATCGTCGCCACATCGCCGCCGGCAAGTTGCAGCGCCGCCACCTCGGCGCGGGTCTCGTAGGCCGGACCGATGCCGCATACGGCGGTCCCGCGGTGGGCGAGGACACCGGCGCGGCGCGCCGCCGCTTCGACCTCGCGCGTCAGCCCCGGGTCCAGCCCGAGCCGGTCGGGCCCGGGCGGGCGGTCCTGCCGGTCCAGCAGGTCGTGAAACACCACCAGGTCACCGGGTTCGAGATGGGCGCGCAGCCCACCGGCGGCCGACGCCACCAGCAGGTCGGTGGTCCCGTTGTCCGCCAGCCACGCGACCAGCCGCTCCACCGCACCAAATTCGCCCTCGTAGCCATGGCGGCGCCCCAGCACGAGCGTACACGGCCGCGACCCGATGGTTCCGGTGCGCACCTCGCCCGCGTGACCGTCCACGCCGCACGCGCCGACACCATCGATGTCGGCAAACGGCACCACGCGCCCCGCGTCGACCAGCGCCGCCAGCGCCCCCATGCCGCTGCCGGCAATCACGGCCAGGTGGCGGGCGCTCATGGGTCCGTCCCCAAGCGCCGGGTCATCACCAGCGCGTCTTCGTCGTTGTCGTGGTAGTAGCGGCGACGGATGCCGACCGGCGCGAATCCCATCGCGTGATAGAGCAGTTTGGCGGCGTCGTTGCTGACGCGCACTTCGAGCGTTACCAGCCGGCAGTGCTGTTCAGTGGCGAGGTCGATCATGTGGCCGAGCATGCGCCGCGCGTACCCGCGGCGCTGAAAACGCCGGTCGACGGCAATATTCAAGATGTGGAGTTCGTCGCGCATCAGCCAGGCAATGATGTACCCCACCACCTGGCCCGCCACCGTCGCGACGAACGAGCGCGATAGCCACGCCTCCTCGATTTCCTGCACGAACATCCCCTCCGTCCACGGCGCCGGAAAGGACTCGGCTTCGATGCGGAGCACGTCCGCGAGGTGCTGCGCCGTCAGCGGTTCGATGTTCAGTTCGCTACCCATCGTGCGAACCCGATTCTCCGTCCGCGGGCCGCGTCTGGTGTGACCGCAGTTTCACCCGCTCCGCGCCGCTGGGACGGATGTAGCGTGGCTCGAGGGCGCGCACCGCGGCTTCGTTCAGCGGGCGCATGCGGGGCGCGATGGTGGCGAGAAACGCGGTCGACGGCGCGCATTCGGCCGCCGGTGCGATGGTCGCACGCGGAAAACGCGCGGCGATTTCGTCGCGCGCGGCCAGCGCTCCGGTTCCCACGAAGACCGCAGGTTCGTCCGCGATGGCGTCGAGCAGCGCGGCCGGCGTGCGCGCGCACGGCGCCAGCACCTCGAGGGCCGCCGCGGGGTCGGCCGCGCGTTCGGCGTCACCGGCGCGCGCCAGCACCGCGGCGTACACCTCTCCGCGCCGCGCGTCGATCATCGCGCACACGCGCGCATGGCGATCGAACTGCGGCAGCGCGAGCAGGCGCAGCGTGTCGATGGGAACGATGCCGGACCCGCCCGCCGCGTGCAGCCCCTTGGCGAACGCGAGGCCGATGCGCAGCCCGGTGAAACTCCCGGGACCCACCACGACCGCGACACGGCGGATGTCGCGCGCGGCGAGTCCTCCCCGCGCGAGCAGGTCGCCAACCGCCTGCGCGAGCGCGACCAGGTGCGACGACGGCTGCGAGAACGTTTCCGTGCCGAGCACAACGCCGTCCCGCGCCAGCGTGACGGCGCCGGTGGGATGCGATGTGTCGATGGCGAGTGTTACCACGGCTGGTCTCCCAGCGCCGCGGCAGCCTCCGGCGTCGCGTCGATGAAGATGCGGCGCGCGTCGACGCCGTCGGGGTCGATACGAACCGCCATGTCGACCGCGTCCAGCAGCGACGGCGAACGCTCGCCCCACTCCACCAGCACCACCGTGTCGCCGCCGAGCAGGTCGAATACGCCGATCTCGTCGAGCTCGCGCTCGTGTTCCAGCCGGTAGAGGTCGAGGTGCGCGATCGGCAGACGGCCATCGAGCATCTCGAGCAGGATGAACGTCGGGCTCACGATGTCGCCCTCCACGTCCAGCCCGCGGCACAGGCCGCGCACGAGCACGGTCTTGCCCGCGCCCAGCGGGCCGGATATCGCGATGGACACGCCGCCGCGGATGCGCGCGCCCAGCGCCGCACCGAGGCGTTCGGTCTCTGCTTCCGTCGCGGTGCGCAGAGAATATACGGGGGTTCGCCGCATGCTGGCCGCTCCGGTTACCGCGGCGTGAGTGTGAGGCAGGGGAGCATCATCTCTTCCAGCGATACGCCGCCGTGCTGGAAGCTGCCCTCGTAGGCCTTTTCATAGTCGCGGAAATTGGTCGGATAGACAAAGTAGAAGTATTCCTTCGCGAAGATATAGGTCTTGGTGCGCGATTCCGACGGCAGCCGGTATTCGCCCGGGTTGCGCACGATGATCGCCTGACGGTCGTCGACCTTGAGGTTGTCGCCAAATTTATAGCGCAGGTTGGTGGACGTGTCGCGCCGGCCGTGCACGAGGCTGGCCTTGCGGCCCAGGATGGACCCGTGGTCGGTGGTCAGCACCACCTTGATGCCCCCCGCGGCCAGGTCGGACAGCATCTCGCGCAGATCCGAATGCGAAAACCACGTGCGCATCAACGATCGGAACGCCGCCTCGTTGGGCAGCAGCTGCTGCAAGATCTCGGACTGGTTGCGTCCGTGCGTGAGAATATCGACGAAGTTGAACACCATCGCGACGAACTGCGAGTTCATCAGGCTCGACAGCTTCTTGCGCGCTTCGGTGGCTTCGGCTGCGTTGAACATCTTCACGTAGCGCAACTTGCCGGGATCCAGGTGCATGCGGCGCATCTGCTCGCCCAGGAAGAAGGCCTCGTACTTGTTCTTGCTGGTCTCTTCGTTGCTGCGCTCCAGCCACTTCTCGGGGAACTTGCGCGCGATCTCGTCCGGGAACAGCCCGCTGAAGATCGCGTTGCGCGAGTACGGTGTCGCGGTGGGCAGAATGGAAGAATAGAAATCCCAGTGCACGTCGAACTTCTCGGCCAGAAACTCCTCGATGACCAGCCACTGGTCCAGGCGGACGCAGTCGATCAGGATGAAGAACACCTTCTCGCCCGCCAGCAGGTGCGGCGCGATGAACTTTGGAAAGATGTCCGGGCTCAGCGTGGGCCGCTTCTCGGAGTTGACCCAGCCGCGGTAGTTGTCCTCCACGAAGCGCCCGAAGTGCTGCGCGCAGTTGAGGCGCTGGTCGTCGTGGGTGGATTCGAGTCCGGTGCGGCGATACTGGTCGAACTCGCGGTCCCACGCGCACAACCGCCGGTGGATGCGCAGCCACGAATCCCACGTGTTCTCCGCGACCAGCGAACCGATCTCGTTGAACTCGCGGATGTAATCCGGCGGGAAACGCTCTTCCTGAATGCGCGGCGCGTCGAGGATGCGCTTGCAGGCAGAGTAGATCTGCAACGGGCTGACGGGCTTGAGCAGGTAGTCGCTGATCTTCATCCCGAACGCGTTGTCCATCAGGCGTTCTTCTTCGTTCTTCGTGATCATGACCACCGGCAGGCCGGGGTCCGACTCCTTGATCTCGACCAGCGTGTCGAGACCGCCGCGACCGGGCATGGACTCGTCCAGCAGCATGATGTCGAAGTTGCCGTCGCGGACCAGCGTCAGCGCATCGGCGCCGTTGGTGGCGGTCTGGACCTCGTAGCCTTTTTCGCGCAGAAACAGGACGTGGGACTTGAGAAGCTCGATCTCGTCGTCAACCCAGAGAATGCGTTTGCTCATGCGGGGAGTATACGTTCCGGGCCGCGCGCGCCGCAAGGACGGCTAGGGCCTGTGGGCTCATGCCCGGCGGGCTTCCTCCGCTCAGGCACTTCGCGCGCGATGGTTGAAAGCGCGCCTCGTGAAATCGCGTCGGAAGCCCGCCGCGCATGACCACCGGTGGCTATCGACGTGACGGGATGAGGATGTGGACGGACGTCCGAGCAGCGGCTCATGAGTCTCGATCCAACGCGTGGCGCTCAGCGAGCGGCCGGACACATCCTCATCCCGGCACGGCACGCACGCACGCGATGGTTGACAGCGCGCCTCGTGAAATCGCGTCGGAAATCCCGCCGGGCATGATCACCGGTGGCTATCGACGTGACGGGATGAGGATGTGGACGGACGTCCGAGCAGCGGCTCATGAGTCTCGATCCAACGCGTGGCGCTCAGCGAGCGGCCGGACACATCCTCATCCCGGCACGTCACACGCGCGCGTGCACGCGCGAGCGAGCGACCCGCGCGCGCGTGCGCGATCGATTACGCGGCGCCGAGTCGGACCGAGAACGTGGTTCCCTTGCCGGGACGCGAGTCCACCAGGCGAATGCTGCCGCCGTGGTATTCCTCGACGATCCGGCGCGTGAGCGTGAGTCCGAGTCCCCAGCCGCGCCGCTTGGTGCTGAAACCCGGATGGAAGATCTGATCCTTGAGCGCGCCCGGGATGCCGCGTCCCGTGTCGCGCACCAGCACCTCGACATCGCTCGCCACGCGGCGCGCGTCGATTGAGATGGTGCCGCCCGGTTCGCCCAGCGCGTCGATTGCGTTCTTGATCAGATTCTCGAACACCCACTCGAGCAGCTCGTCGTTGCCGCGCACGCGCAGTCCCGGTTCGCAGGCGAGTTTGATTCCCGAATTGGCCCTGAGGGTGGGCAGACGCTTCTCGAAGTACGCCACCGTCCGCTGCAGCACGCGCTCGAGCTCGATATCCTCCAGCTCCGGTATCGCGCCGATCTTGCTGAAGCGTTCCGTCACCTTGTTGAGGCGCGCGAGATCCACCTCCATTTCGTCGACGTAGCCGCGGATGTCGTCGTAGCGCTTCTCGACGGCGCGGTCGCGGATCAACTGCACCCACCCCAGCATGGCCGACATCGGTGTGCCCAGCTGGTGCGCGGTCTCCTTGGCCAGGCCGACCCAGATGGAGCGCTGCTCGCTCAACTTGAGATAGCGCAGCCCCTGGATGGCGACCGCCATGAACACCAGAAAGACCCCCAGCAGCACGAACGGCATATAGCGCAGTTCGCGCTGCAACGGCGAGGGTCCGTAGTGCACCCACCCGGTGGGCACGTTGCCGGCGCCGACCACCTGAATCGGAATCGGCGCGTTCTGGCGATCGTATTCGCGATACAGCGCCACGAGTTTGCGCAGCTTGGGCGTGGGCGGGTTGTCGACGTCCATATTGACGAGCATGTCGAAGTCCTCGTCGGTGCGCTCGTCCACCGGCACGCCCGTCCACAGGATCGGCTTGCCCTCGAAGATCGTGATGATGATGGGGAGATCGCTCTCCTGCAGAACCGTGCGCAGGTTGGCCAGGCTGCCGTCGTCCGCGACTTCGAAGATGACGTTCTCGAGATAGCGCGAGAAGAGCCGGCTGGTCGCCTCCGAGTTGTCGCGCATGCGCGCGATCAGGTGATTGGAGTACAGCAGCATCGCCAGCGTGAGCACGGCGACGCCGAGGAAGAGGTATCCCTTCAGCCAGAAGCGGATGTTGTTGCCGGGCGCGAGCGCCATGGCGCGTCAGCCGAGGTATTCCCTGCCGCGCATGTAGGGACGCAGCCGCCCGGGGATACGAACGCGGCCGGTGGGCGTCTGGTGGACCTCGAGGATCGACGCCACCACCCGCGGCAGCGCGAGCCCGGACCCGTTGAGCGTGTGGACGAACTTGTGCTTGTCGGTGTCGGCTTTCTTGAGCCGGATGCCGGCGCGGCGTGCCTGGAAGTCTTCGAAGTTGCTGCACGACGACACTTCCAGCCAGCGGTCGACGCCGGGCGCGAAGGTCTCGAGGTCGTAGCACTTGGCGGCCGCGAAGCCCAGATCGCCCGCGCACAGCTGCAGCACGCGGTAGGGCAGCTCGAGCGCATCGAGCACCGCGGTCGCGTCGGCGGCCAGCGTCTCCAGCTCGTCGTACGACGTATCCGGGTGGACGAACTTGACCATCTCGACCTTGTCGAACTGATGGACGCGCAGGAGTCCGCGCGTGTCCGCGCCGTGGCTTCCCGCCTCGCGGCGGAAGCACGGGCTGTAGGCGGTGTAGCGGATGGGCAGGCGCTCGCGCTCCACGATGGACTCGCGGTGCAGGTTTGTCACCGGCACCTCGGCGGTCGGCACCAGGAACAGGTCGTCCGCCGGGCAGTGGTACATGTCTTCCTCGTACTTGGGAAGCTGACCGGTGCCGGTCATCGAATCGCGGTGCACCAGGTACGGCACCAGCAGTTCCTCGTACCCCTGCTCGGCGTGCATGTCGAGCATCAGGTTGATCAGCGCGCGGCACAGGAGCGCACCCTCGCGCCGGAACACGATGAACCCGCGCCCCGATATCACGCGCCCGCCTTCGAGATCGAGGATGCCGAGTTTCTCGCCGATCTCCCAGTGCGGCAGCACGTCGGCGAACGGCTTTTCGGCCTTCCCCACCGTGCGCACCACCACGTTGTCCGCGGCGTCGGCACCGTCGGGCGTGCTCGCGTGGGGCAGGTTGGGGACGGTGAGCAACAGCGCGTCGAGCGTTTCCTCGATCTCCTTGTTGCGCGCTTCGAGCGACTTGATGGCCGCGGAGGTTTCCTTCATCGCGGCGTGCAGGTCGGCGATGTCTTCGCCGGCCTGCTTGCGTCTGCCAATGGTCTCGGACGCCGTGTTGCGTTCGCGTTTGAGCTCTTCGCTCCGCTGGAGGTTGGCGAGGTGCTCGGCGTCGAGCGCGACCAGGCGCTCCACGTCGACGTTGGCGTGCCGGCGGGCGAGGCCCTCGCGGACGCGGTCGGGGTTTTCACGGATGAGACGTCGTTCGATCACGGAATCAAGGGAGGCGGAACTCCTGGATCACCTCGCGTCCGCCGGCCTCGAGGATTTCGGTCGCAAGCGTGCGGCCGAGGTCTTCCTCGTCGCCGATGGCGCCCTTCACCATGCACTGAATCTTCTCGCTGCCGTCGGGATACGCCACCATGCCCTCGACTTCCAGCGCCTTGCCCTCGATGGTGGCCAGCACCGCCACCGGCGCCGACGGATCCACGCCGAGGTGTTCGAGGAACGCCCACTCGGCGCGCAGCACGCCGTGCGTGACGGGATCATTGATGGCCTGCACGGCATCGCGGAAGTGCTCTTCCGACGAACGGATCAGCACCGCCAGCGCGCCCTGCCCCGCGGGCGGGATGCACACGGAATTGGTCAGCAGCTCGACGACGAATTCCTGCTTGTTGAGGCGCTCGAGATCGGCCGCGGCGATGACCGCGCAGTCGATGCTGGAACCGCGCACCTTCTGCAGCAGCGAATCGACGCTTCCCTGCGCGCGCACGATGCGCAGGTCCGGCCGGTAGTAACGCAGCTGCGCCTCGCGGCTCAGCGCGCACGTCGCCAGCGTGGCGTTTTCCGGCAGCTCGTCGAGGATGGCGTCGCCGTTGGAGATCAGCGCGTCGTAGGGCGTGATGCGGGAGGTCAGCGCGCCGATGGTAAGCCCGGACGGCATCCGCGTGGGCAGCGCGCACGCGTCGAGCACCAGCACGTCGCACTCGCCGTCGAGGAGCCGGCTCATCAGGAGCGCGTTGCGCTCCTGCGAGGCCGGCAGGGCGCGGGACTGTTTGAGTGATTCGGGCTCCGGCGAAGGGACGAACTCAACCGGAATACGGGAGCCGTGAGCGGCAAACAGCCTTACCACTTCGTCGAGTTGAACTCGCGACAGAAGATCGACGTCGCTTGCGATCCGACACGTCGTTTTGGTGGTCACCCAGAATCCGTCCGTCCGGAAGAATGTACTGCCGCATATTCCGCTGTTGGTGGCGGAAACGATAGCACAGCCCTCGCGGGACCGTCAACGGAGTTACCGGCCGACGGAGGTGCGACGCTCGGGGAGATTGGTGGTGAACGTGGACTGGAACGGAATCGTGTTCGCCGGCTGGTGCCCCATCGCCGCGGGCACGTCGCGTCCCTCCACCATCATGCGCAGGAACGACACGAACGCCACCGTCACGAAGCCCAGCCCGACGACGACCGGGAGAACCCAGCCCATCGCGGCGCCCACGCCGAGCAGCGAGAAGAACGCCTGTACGCCGTACAGCACCACCAGCGTCTGGCGCGGCGAAAGCCCCGCGTCGCGCAACACGTGATGCATGTGGAGGCTGTCCGCCCCGAAGAGCGGCGAGCGCAGCACCACACGGCGCGCGATGGCGAGCGCGGTGTCGAGCAGCGGAACCCCCAGCGCAAAGCACACCGCGGCGAAGGTATTCACCGACGGCGCGCGCATCGTGATGAGACACGCGGTGAGCGCGAGCAGAAGCCCGAGCAGCATGCTGCCGGTATCACCCATATAGATGCGCCCCGGCGGGAAGTTGAAGACGAGGAATCCGAGGCATGCGCCACACACGGCGAGGGCCAGCGCGACCACTTCCGGCATCTGCATCATCACGGCGATGACGGCGAAGGCAATCGCCGACAACATCGCGACGCCGGCGGCGAGACCGTCGTGCCCGTCGACGAGATTCACCGAACTGAGCATGCCAACCAGGAAGACCAGCGACACCGCGGCGAGTGTGAACGACGACACGTCGAACACCATTCCCGTGAACAGGCGGAAACCAACCGCCACCACCGAGGCCGACGCGAGCACCTGGAACGCGAGCTTGCGCCGCGCCGCCAGACTGCGGGTGTCATCCACGAGCCCGAGTACGAAGATCAACAGGACGGCCGGAACCGCGCGGGCGATCAGTACGGCATTGGCCGACGCCGCCGTCTGCCGCCCGACCGTGAGCAGCATCGACACCGCCACCCCCAGGAAGAGCGCGATACCGCCCAGATGGGGGATGGAATGACCGTTGACGTGGCGGCCGTTCGGCTTGTTGCCGATACGCCAGCGAAGGGCTGCAGAACGAACCATGGGGGTCGCGACAATGCTCACTGCAAGCGCCGTCGCAAAGACCACCATATCACCCATCCAGGTCGTGATGCCTAACAACGGAGAGCCTCCCTGGTGCATTTCCTGTCGGCCAACTTCGCCAACCTTCATCGTTGCGGCTCGGGGCGAGCGTAGGTGCCGCCCGGCCGCGGTGTCAAGACGATACCTTGTATATTAATTCTTTATTTTCAACAGGTTACCAATCAAGGGCCTGACGTCGCCCGGGCGAACCACCCGCAGTGCGACCACCATCAGGCCGTACAGAATCACATGAACGGCCGCCAGGGCGATGGTCACCAGCCCGGAATCCGAACCGATGCGGCGCACAATCATCCAGAGGGCGGTAGCTGCCAGCGTGCCTGCAAGAAGTGTGCGAATTCCCTGTCCCAACGCCCGGGCGTTCAAGCGGACCCCGAAGATTCCGAATACCTCGCGCATCCCGAACAGCAGCAGGAGCCCGTAGGAAATGATGGTGGCCAGGATCGCGCCCCGCGAGTGCATGCGCGGGATCAGGACGACGTTGAGCCCGAAGTTCAATACCGCCGCGCCGGCCGTCAGCCACGCGTAGGTGCGGATGCGGTCCGCGGCCAGGAGCGCCGGCAGCACCAGCGCACCCATGCTGCGGATGACCACGACCCAAGCGAACATCGCCATCAACTCGCCGGCGTAGCGGTACTGGTCCGAGTAGACCAGCGATAACAGCGGCACCGCCATCGCCACGAACACCGAGGCAAACAGCACCCCCGCCACCAGCGCGATGCGCAGTGACCGCCGCAACAGCCGCGCGCAGTCCGCCATGTCGCCACGCGAGTAGCGGGCGGCGAGCGCCGGACGCAGCGTGGTGACAAACGCGAACGCGGGAAACAGCGAAACCTCCATCACCGCGCGCGCAATGGAGTACTGCCCCACCTCCTCCAGCGGGTCGAAGTAGCCGAGCACGAGCTTGTCCATCTGCGAGTAGATGGTCACCGACGCGCTGCTGATTGCGAGCGGGATACTCATCGCGAGCAGACGGCGGCGTATCTTTGCGCGGTCGCCGTCGTCGGGCCCCGCTTCGGGGAGAAACCGGCGCAGCAGGAACCAGAACGCGACGATCCCCACCACCCACGCGGCGATGTAGCCCAGCAGCAGCGCGACCACGCCGAGGCCGGCTGCGACGACGCCAGCGGTGGCGAGCACGCGCACCAACAGCATCACCAGGCGCACGCGCGAGACGGTGGCGTGACGGTTGAGCCCGATCAGGAATTGCTCCTGGAATTCGTAGATGCTCGCGCAGAAGATGACGCCGGCCGAGATGCGCACCGGCCACACCAGCGCGTCGTTGTGGAACCAGCCAGCCACCGTCGGGGCGAGGAAATAGGTGAGGACCGACGTCGGCAGCGCGAGCGCGAGGCGCAGGTTCGACCCGGTCGACATCAGCGTACGCAGCGCGCCGGGTTTGGAGACGCCGTACTCGCTGGCCAGGCGCGACGCGCCGAGGTCGAGGCCGAGCTTGGCGACAATCAGCACCTGGGTGGCAAACGCCATCGCCCAGGAGACGGAGCCCCACACGGTGGGACCGGAAAAACGTGCAATGATCCAGGAGACGGCGAACGCCGCGGCGACGGGAAGCAGGGACAGGGCGAGGCTCCAGGCGAAGCTGTGCCCGACTGCGGTATGCTGAAACGACCAGTTCTTACGGCTGCTCATTGAAAAATCGGACGATCTCCTGCGCGATTCGCGGGGCCGCTTTTCCATCCCACAGGTCTGGAACCCGGGCGGCCTTCACGCCGTGACGAAGCACATCCTGTGCCTCGGCGATGATGCGCGCGGGTGCGGTCCCGACCAGACGATTGGTCCCAACTTCAATAGTAATGGGACGTTCCGTATTTTCACGGATCGTCAGGCAGGGGATTCCGAGAGCAGTTGTTTCTTCCTGGATACCTCCGGAGTCGGTGAGAACAATCGAACTATACTTCATGAGTTTGAGGAAGTCCAGATATCCCACGGGGTCGATCAGCCGCATACCGGCGCCCCGAACCTCGTATCCGGCCCGCTCAACTCGCTCGCGCGTGCGGGGGTGGAGCGGGAAAACCAGCGGACATTCCCGGGCGACAATGGCAAGCGCGTCGAGCAGCGCGGTGAGCTGGACGATGTCGTCCACGTTGGACGGGCGGTGCAGCGTGACCAGCCCGTAGTGGTGCGGCGACAGCCCGAGGTTGCGCAGCACCGGCGACCGCTCCGCCGCCATCTCGAATGCGCGCAGGCTGTCGATCATGACATTACCGACAAAATGGATCCGTCCCCCGTCCACACCCTCGCGCAGCAGGTGGTCGGCCGCCTCGGGGGAGGTCGTGAACAGCAGGTCGGATATCGCGTCGGTGAGGGTGCGATTGATTTCCTCGGGCATGGTGCGATCGAAGCTGCGCAGCCCGGCTTCGACGTGCGCCACCGGCACGCCGCGCTTGCTCGCCACCAGCGCGCACGCCAGCGTGGAATTGACGTCGCCGACGACGATCACCATGTCGGCGTCGGCGTCCACCAGCACGGGCTCGAAGGCCAGCATCACGCGCGCGGTCTGCTCGGCGTGCGAACCGGAGCCGACGCCGAGGTGGGCGTCGGGCCGCGGCAGCCCGAGTTCGTCGAAGAAGACCTTCGACATGTTGTCGTCGTAGTGCTGTCCGGTATGGACCAGCGTGAGTTTGAAGCCGCCGGTGGCGTCGAGCGCGCGCCACACCGGCGCCACCTTCATGAAGTTGGGACGCGCCGCCGCGACGAGCACGATATTGGGGTTACGCTCGGGAATCATTCATTCACACCAATGAAGCCTTCGGCCATCAATGATGAAATTACGCCGCGCAACAAGACGCTGCTCGTGTACCGCATGCGATACCTCCGGGCATTCGGCCCGACACGTTGCACAAGCTTCGCATCAAGGAGAGCATTTATTTCCCGGGAACGGGCAACCGGAAGCTTCACAAGATGCTTGATGTCTGACGATCGGAATACTGGTACGTCGACGGCCACCTCAAGGATGGAAGCATGAATTTCAGATACCAAACCCCTATCTAGGCAGAACCGAATCGCTGGTTTCAGGATACTGCCTGACAGGTACTTATAGTCTAGCAAGCGATCAATTCGGCGCATATCGATGAGCAGCCCCGTCAGGAAATATTCCGTCCAGGCAAGGGCGCCGACCGTCTCTCCCGAATCTGCAAAAGCTAGGTGCCGATAGTATTCAGTACGGTCTTGCCCGATAACCGCTGACGGGTTGAGTATTCTGCCCTGCCGCACATCGTATCCGCGTTCAATCAACATTGCATACGTAAGAAGCCGTGCGGTCCTTCCGTTTCCGTTCCCAAATGGGTGAATCCACGCGAAGCGATGATGAGCGAGGGCAACCTTGATGAGATCAAACTGAGGATCGTCTCCTTTATTGTAGAACGACACAAGCTCGTCGACATACGGATCGACCTGCGTGAAATCAGGGGGGGTGTGATCCGAACCGGTTATTGCAAGATTGCGCAAACGAAACTGGCCGGGAGACACATCTCCTTCTCGTGTCAGCCCGCTGACCACGAGCTTGTGGATCTCGAGTATCAGCCCTCGCGAGACGCCCCCACCTGGCTCAACGGCATCTTCGACGAAGGCCATGGCAGCCTCCATGTTCTCGATCTCCTTCAGGCCCTCAGATTTCCGAGGCGGCGGGGCAATCTTTGCGTCGACAAGCTCTTGAACCGTCGTTTGATTGCCTTCTACACGTGCGGACCGGAGATTCTCAAGAAACTGGAATACGGATTTCAGGTCAAAAAATGCCGGGGGAGGGGTGGATCCACTCAACTGCCATCTGCGCAAATACTGCAGCTCCTGTATCTTGCCGTTCAGTGTCGAGCCGAACTCCGGCGCCACCAGAGCGAGATCATAGTGATGAAAAGGGGACATTTACCGATTCCCAAAAAGTCTTTTATCATATGATGCCATATCGCATTTATATACAATATGTTATGCGATACATTCCATATATTGGATTTATCAGAATCACGCAAGTGATTTTTGCGGGGATCGACTGCTAGCGCGCCTTTCCCTTCGCGAGGCGCGCGCCGTAGTGCTTCTCGTAGTATTCGCGGAACGCCCCCGACTTGACGCGCTCCCACCAGCCGCGGTTCTCCACGTACCAGCGCACGGTCTTCCGCATGCCGTCGGCGAAGTCCGTCCGCGGCGTCCAGCCCAGCGCGCGCACCTTGTCGGCCGCGAGCTTGTACATGCGGTCGTGGCCCTGGCGGTCCTCGATGAACACGATGCGCGATTTCGTCGTGCCGACGTGCTCGAGGATCAATTCGGCGATACGCAGGTTGGGCTGCGAATTCCCCACCGCGATGTTGTAGACCTCGCCGTCGTTCCCCTTCTCGGCCACCAGCGCGATGCCGCGGCAGTTGTCCTCGACGAACAGCCAGTCGCGCATGTGCATGCCGTCGCCGTACAGCGGGAGGTCCTTGCCCTCCATGGCGTTGGTCGTGAAGAGCGGGATGAACTTCTCCAGGTGCTGGAAGGGTCCAAAGTTGTTGGAGCTGCGCGTGATCACAAGCGGAAGCCGGTAGGTGTTGGCGTACGCGAGGCACATGAGGTCGCCGCCGCATTTGCTCGCGCTGTACGGGTTCCCGGGGCGCAGCGGCGACTCCTCGGTGAAGCCCTCGCCGTCGCTGGACCCGTAGACCTCGTCGGTGGAAATCTGCACGTAGCGCTTCACCTTGGACTCGCTCGCGTGGCGCAGCAGGTTGTAGGTGCCCTGGATGTCGGTCTCGATGAAGCTGGCCGCCTCCTCGATGGAGCGGTCCACGTGGGTCTCGGCGGCAAAGTTGAACACGACCTCGGCGCCGTCCATCGCTTCGCGCACCGCGGCGGGGTCGCGGATGTCGCCCTTGACGAAGCGCACGCGCCCGGAATCCACCAGGTCGCCGATGTTCTCCATGTTGCCGGCATAGGTGAGCGCGTCGAGCACGGTGATGGCGCAGCCGGGCTGTTCGTTCGCGATGAGGCGCACAAAGTTGGAGCCGATGAAGCCGGCGCCGCCGGTGACGAGTATGGATTTGAAGGCCATGGTGGTTCCCCGGCGCGGCGTCAGCCGTCCTTGCGATCCCAGTCGTAGGGGATGTCGTTGTCGTGCGGGTGGACGCGGAACTCGTCGGGCTCCTTATAATTGTAGGTCTCGGTCGGGATGTTGATCAGGTAGCCCGGCGTGGTGCCGATGCCCTTCATGCCGTGCAGCACCAGCGGCGGGATGACCACCAGCGTCGGGTTGCGCTCGCCGAGGAAGAACTCGTTGACCAGGCCGTGCGTCGGCGACCCCTCGCGGCCGTCGTAGAGCACCACCTTGAGCATCCCGTTGACCACGACGAAGTGGTCGGTCTGCTTCTTGTGGTAGTGCCAGCCCTTGACCACGCCGGGGTAGGCCACGGTCAGGTACACCTGTCCGAACTTCTGATAGAATTCGTCGTCGGCGCGGAGCATTTCCATCAGGAACCCGCGCTCGTCGGGAATGACCTTGAGCTGCTTGGTGCGAACACCTTCGATCAGTTTCACTTCTTACCCCTTCCGAACGACTCGTAGACGAACCCCTGTCCCTCGACTCGCTCCCGAGAATACACGTTTCGGCAATCCACGAAAACGTTGCCGCGCATTACCGCCTTGAGGCGCGGGAAGTCGAGCTCGCGGAACTGGTTCCATTCCGTTACCAGCAGGATCGCGTCGCAACCGGCCGCGGTGTCGTAGGCATTCTTGCCGTACTCCAGCGGCGCGTCCACCGTGCGCCGAAAGTTATCCATCGCGACGGGGTCGAACACGCGCACTCGCGCGCCGCGCGCGAGCAGGTCCTGCACCAGGCGAATGGCGGGCGCCTCGCGCAGGTCGTCGGTGTTGGGCTTGAACGCGAGCCCCAACAGCCCCACCACCTTGCCCTTCACATCCCCCAGCGCGCCGGTCAGTTTTGCCATCGCGCGATCGGTGAGCGCGTGGTTGATGGTGTGCGCGGCGGTGATCAGCGGCGCCGCGAATCCATGCTCGTGGGCCACGTGGATCAGCGACGACACGTCCTTGGGCAGACACGAACCGCCGTAGCCGATGCCGGCGTGCAGAAATTTCTTTCCGATGCGGCCATCCAGCCCCATGCCCTTGGCCACTTCATCGACGTTGGCGCCCACCAGTTCGCAGATGTGGGCCATCTCGTTGATGAACGATATCTTGGTGGCCAGAAACGAGTTGGACGCGTACTTGATCATTTCTGCGCTCTCGAGCGTGGTGGAGACGATGGGGGTCTCCAGCAGATAGAGCGGCCGGTAGACCTGCTTCATCATCTCTCGCGCGCGCGCGCTCTCCACGCCGACCACGACGCGGTCGGGGTGGCGGAAGTCGTCCACCGCTGAGCCCTCGCGCAGGAACTCGGGGTTGGAGACGATGTCGAACTCGGTTCCGGCTGGCTTGTTCTCCTCGATCACGGCCGCAATCTTGCGCGCGGTCCCGGCGGGCGACGTGCTCTTCTGGACGACGACGGTGTAGCCGGTCAGGTATTTCGCCACATCGCGCGCAGCGTCGAACACGAAGCGCAGGTCGGTGCCGCCGTCTTCCTGGGCCGGTGTGCCCACCGCGATAAATACCACCTCGGCGTCGCGGACGGCGGCGGCAAGGTCCGTGGTGAAGAACAGTCGCTCGTCCCCCACGTTCTTGGCGACGACGTCCTGGAGGCCCGTTTCGTAGATGGGTATCTCGCCCCGCCGCAGCGCGTCGATGCGCGCGGCGTCGATGTCGACGCACGTCACCGCGTGCCCGAAGTCCGCGAGACACGCGCCGCTCACCAGTCCAACGTAGCCCGTCCCGATCATGCAGATTTTTGTCATGCGTCTTCCTTGTCCCAGTAATCCAACAACGATGCGAGCGTCTGCTCGATGGGCAGCCTGGCCTGCCAGCCGGTGTGTTCGGTCATCCGGGCGGGGTCGCCGCGCAGGTCGGGCATGTCGACCGGCCGCAATCGGTCCTTGTCCACGCGGATCGTCACGGAAACGCCCGCGATGTCGCACAACTGCCGCAGCAGGTCCCCGATCCGGTACGAATTGCCGCTGCACACATTATAGGTCTCGCCGGTGCGGCCCTTCTTGAGGAGCACGGTGTAGGCATCGCACACGTCGCGCACGTCGAGAAAGTCCCGCTTCACGTCGAGGTTCCCGACCTCGATGATATCCGCGCGCGTTCCGCGGCGGATGGCCGCCACCTGGCGCGCAAAGCTGGACAGCACGAATGCGTCCCGCTGCCCGGGCCCGGTGTGATTGAAACTGCGCGTCATCAATGCGTCGACGCCGTACAGCCGGGCAAACATGCGTCCGTACTGATTCTGAATCGCCTTCGCGACCGCGTACGGGCTCTCGGGCACCACCGGCGTGGTCTCCGCCAGCGGCAACTGCGCCGGGTCCACGATTCCGTATTCGTCCGCCGACCCCACCAGCAGCACGCGCGTGCGCGCGCCGGTGGTGCGTACGTGATTCAGGATGTTCAGCGCCGGCCGCGTGTTGTCCGTGAGCGTCTGCACCGGGTCGTCGAACGACGCGCGCACGCTGGCCTGCCCGGCCAGGTGCACGATGCAATCCGCCGCGACGCGCTCCAGCAGGTCGGCGACAACGGCCTCGTCGGCGAGGTCGCCGGTGAAGCAGCGCTGGCCCACAAAATCGCCCACCGCCACACGATCCGCGCCCCACACCTCGTAACCGCCCGCCACCAGGCGCGCGACGAGCGCGCGCCCCACGAATCCATTGCAACCGGTGACGAGGGCTTTGTTCATGTCTGTCCGCGAATCGGCGCGGCGTGAAGAACGGTCACCGCGAGCGCCAGTACTCCAGCGTGTCGGAGAGCGTCTGCGCAAACGGAATTTCCGGCTTCCAGCCGGTGTCGGCGCGGAACTTCGTGCAGTCTCCGAGCAGCAACATCACGTCGGAGGGCCGCATGCGCGTCTTGTCGGTCTTGACCTCGATCTTCACGTCGGTGAGGGCAAGCAGCTGGTCCAGCATTTCCTGGATCGACCAGCACTTCTCCTGGCAAATATTGTAGACCTCGCCGGGCTTCCCCTTCTCCAGCGCGAGCCAGTAGGCCTTCACCATGTCGCGCACGTCGGTGAAATCGCGCTTGGCCTCGAGGTTCCCCACGTACAGCACGGGGGCGCGTTGGCCGCGTTCGATGTCGACGATCTGCTTGGCGAAGTCGCTCATCACGAACACCGGCGCGCGGCG
Organism: Candidatus Krumholzibacteriia bacterium; assembly: GCA_036273975.1. Lineage (GTDB taxonomy): Bacteria > Krumholzibacteriota > Krumholzibacteriia > WVZY01 > JAKEHA01 > JAKEHA01. The sequence goes on along the minus strand of DASUGO010000123.1, from coordinate 599 downwards.
CGGTCCTTCGTGGTTGAAGCCGCGCGTGCGCACCACGTCCATCCCGTAGCTCATGAAATACTGGTAGCCGAGGAGATCCTGCCCCACCTTGCTGACCCCGTACGGAGAGAGCGGGCGCAGCGGGTTGGTCTCCTTGATGGGCACCTCGTCGTCGTGAACCATGCCGTACTCTTCGCTGGAGCACGCCAGCTGGATGCGGCACTTGAGGCCGATCTTGCGCATCGCCTCGAAGATGTTGAGCTGGCCGATCACGTTGGTGGTGAGGCTCTCGGCGGGCGCCTTCCACGACGTGGGCACAAAGCTCTGCGCCGCCAGGTGAAAGATGTAGTCGGGGGCGACCGCCTCCACCACGTCGCGGGTGGAACTGGCGTCGCGCAGGTCACACTCGTGGAGCGTGATGTCGTTCCAGATGTGCTCGACGTTCTCGGTGCGGCTGCGCCAGCGGATGATGCCGTGGACGTCGACGCCGCCGCGGGCGAGGCAATAGTCGGCCAGGTGGCTTCCCGCGAAGCCGGTAAGACCGGTGATGAGGACGCGCAAGTCGGGTTCCTTTCGACAGATCGGGCCGTCAGCCGTGACCATCAAGGGTACGGCAAAAC
>DASUGO010000122.1:0-22093 GCA_036273975.1 Candidatus Krumholzibacteriia bacterium | reverse complement strand
CGTTGCCCACACCCGCTTCCTGCTCGAACACGTGCGCGAACCCGATCGCGTGGTCGCCGGTATGGTGCGTGCGCTGCGCCCCGGCGGGCGCATCGTCCTCGAGGACGACGACCACGACGTGCTCCGCCTCCACCCGGCGCTCCCCGAGTTCGAACGCGTGTGGCGCGCGTACATGCGCACCTACGACGCGACAGGTCGTGATCCGATGGTGGGCCGGCGCCTGCCGGCATTGATCGCGGCGGCGGGCGCGGCACCGACGGCGTGCGACTGGCCGTTCTTCGGTGCCTGCCATGGATCGCCCGACTTCGACGTCATTGTGTCCAACTGCCGCGGCATTCTCACCGGCGCGCGCGACGCGGTGTGCGGGCAGGGGATCAGCGAGGGCGAGTTCGGACGCGCGATCGACACGTTCGACACGTGGGCGCACGAACCCGGAGCGGCATATTGGTACTGTACGTTCTGGGCCGAAGGCGTGAAGCCGGTGTCCGCGGCGTAGGCGGCTCAGTCGCCGGGCGGGAGCGTGCGCTCCAGAAACCGGATCGCGTTTCCCCCCATGATGGCGGCGATTTCGCTGGCGGAGAATCCGGCCGCGCGCAGCGCGGGTACCAGTTGCTGAATACCGGCCGCGTCGACCGGCGTGCGGACCGCGCCATCGAAGTCTGATCCCAGCGCCACGTGATCCGCGCCGGCCACGTCGGCCGCGTGACGGATGGCACGGGCGATGGCCGCGAGATCGTCACCGCAGACCGCGCCTTTCCAGAATCCAATTCCAACGATCCCGCCCGTGGCCGCGATGGCGCGCAACTCGCCGTCGGAGAGATTGCGGTTGCCGGGGCAGGTGCCGTCGACGCCCGTGTGCGACACCATCACACGCGTGGCGCCGGTCGCGAGCACGTCCGTGATGGTCGAGGCGGACGCGTGCGCGAGATCGACGATCCCGCCCAGAGAGTCGATGCGCGCAACCACGCGGTATCCGAACGGGGTCAGCCCGCCCTTGCGCCAGCCGTGCGCGGATCCGGCGACGGCGTTGTCGGTCATGTGGGCGAGCCCGAAGATCCGAAATCCGGCCGCGAAGAGCCGGTCGACGGCGGCCACGCCGTCGTGCAACCCGTGGAGCCCCTCGATGGACAGGATCGCGGCGGTCGAGTCTGCATCGGAACCCGGGGAGGGCAGCCCGTCACGGGACGTGACGAGCCGCAGGCGGCCGTGTGAGGCATCGGCGGTCCGGTGGAGCACCGCCGCCTGGGCAAGGGCGCGTTCGAGCGGCGAGTCCCAGCTGGCGGACGGCCAGTGGTTCGCGACGGCCACGAGGCCGACCAGATCCGGACCCGGGGGCGTGCGCCGGTAATTGGCGCCGAGCGGGAACGAGTTGGTGGCCGAGAAGACCTCCAGGATCACGTGGCCTTCCCGCAGGCGGGGCAGGTCGACCTGGCCGGTCGAGGCGCGTTCGAGCAGCGGCCGGTCCCACAGGAGCGCGTCGGTGTGCAGGTCCACGACGGGCACCGGCCGCCCCACGGGGTTCCCGGGAGCGGCACGATCTGCCGGCCGGCGCGGGGCGTTCAGGAAACGATCGGCGGCGCGCACGCCGTAGAGCGCGATTCCCGCCAGGAAGCAAATCACCGCGAGGACACGAATGGCGAGGCGCATGGTGGGTCAGCTTAGCACGGACGGGGCGCGCCCGGGCGGGGACGAAAAGCGCGAGAGCACCCCCCGAACTGCCGTGCCACGTCGATGCCCGTCAGAGGCCCATGCGGCAACCGCGTCGCTATCACTAGCATGAGGAGCTGTGCGCACGCGCAGGCGAGGGAGTGCTCTCGGTAACTGGGAAGTATATTCCGGGTTTGGGCATTGTCAACCGGTCATCAGTGCCAATTAATGGCTTTCTGACGCTGCAATGCACGACTTGTCTAATGTAATGGGGGAGGTGGCAGCGGTGTTCCCAGGTGTCACGCGCAAGACGCGGGCATCCAGGAACACCGCACGCGTTACCGCTTCCTAAGCCACCAGAGTAGGTCGACGAGTTCGATCCGCATGCTGGCACCCCCTTGAGGGAAGGTTCGTTCGGATTAACCCATCGACGCACCGCCGTTTGGCGGGCGTCAGCAGCCGTCGAGCATAAGCCGTGCCCCAACGGGGAAGTGTGGGGAGGGGCGGGACCGGAATGGCTGCTAAGCGGTTTTACGAAGGACAATTACGCTGGTGATATCATCTTCCTGCCGGCCGCCGCCGAACGCCAGAACCTCTTCCAGAAGGGCGTTTTGCAGGGCGTCCGGCGGCAGTTTTCGATTCGCCGCCACGAACTCCACCAGGCGCTCCTCGCCGTACATTTCGCCCCCCGGCGCCCGCTGCTCGATGATCCCGTCGGTATAGAGCAGGAGCAGATCTCCGGGCCGGAAGGAGACGATTCCCTCCACGTAGGACTGGGAACGGTTCGCCCCGAGCAGCATCCCGCCGTTGCCGAGGCGGTCGACGTAGCGCTCGGTCGCGAGCAGGGCGGGGCACTGACCCGCGCTGGAGAAGGTGAGCGTTGCCCGGGTGACGTCGAGCACGCCGCAGAAGAAGGTGGCAAACTGGCCCGGGTTGGCATGTTCGACGAGGAATTCGTTCAACTCGCGGTTGAGTTCGGCGGGCGGCAGGTCACCCTTGAGCGCGCGATTCTTGAACACCGCCTGCAGCGACGCCATCAGCATCGCGGCCGGCACCCCTTTGCCGCTTACGTCGCCGATGGCCACCGCGACGCGTTCGTCATCGAGCGCAAAGTAATCGAAGTAGTCACCCCCGACCTCGGTGGAACTGACCATCTGTCCGCGTACCTCGAGATCCCGCATGCGCGGCGGGGTGCGGGGCAGGAGCGCCTGTTGGATGTCACGCGCGAGCATGACCTCGCTCTTGAGGCGCTCCTTCTCGATGGATGCCTGGATCAGGTCGGCGTTCTCGATGACCAGTGAGACCTGCTCCGCGAATGTCTCGAGGAGTTCGCTGTCGGCACGGCGGTACACGAGCCCGGAACGCTTCTGCCCGAGCAACGCGATTCCGATCAGCCGGTCGGGCGCGGCAATCGGAACGCACATCGAGAGTCCCGGGAGGGTGAGCAGGGAACGTGATTCGGCGTCGAGGTGCGGGCGCTCCCACGACGGGTCGAGGTATTCCACCGGCAGCGGGGTCCGGTAGCGGGTCAGGTAGCGTCCGAGAAACGCATCGGGCGCGAACGACGCGGGCGCGACCGGGGGCGCACCGTCCGAGCGCACACGCGTGAGTTCCCTGGCGCCGTTACGCAGGTAGACGACGACGAACGACGGGTGCAGCAGCGTATCGCAGCGCGCGACGAATTGATCGAGGATCTCTTCGCGCGTCAGTGTGCGCGCGAGCGAGCGGCCGAAATCCACGACCTCCTGGCGGTACACGTAGTCGGTGCGATAGAACAGGCGGTCGACGGCGTTCTGTACCCGATCGCGCACGGGCGCGAAGACCACGGCGAGCACCAGCACGGCAAACGGCAGCCACGCATACTCGCCGACGCCGAACTCACGCGACAGGAACGCCCCCAGCGACTGGACAACCACGTAGTACCCGGCCACCAGCAACCCGGTAAGGAGTGCATACACCAGGCTCTTGCGAACCACGTTGTCGAGCTCGATCGCGCCGTGCTTGAGGATGGCGTACGCAAAGGTGACGGGGACGAACCCCAGACACAGCGCCGCCGGGACGGATGCGCGCCACGCGTCCTCGGGGCGTATGCTCGCCTGCAGCGTGGCGGCGAGGAACGGGAGCAGCCCGGCGAGAGTACCCGCGATGACGACGCGCAGCTTCTGCTTCTGGGCGCGGGGTGAAGACCGGTACGCGCGCACGAACACCACGAGGGACGCGAGTACGTAGACGACGAAGTAGAGCGTCGAACCCGCGAGCACCAGGGTGACGGCGAGGTCGCTGCGCGACGCGAACTGGAAACGCCGGATCGCGGCGAACGCGCTGAGCGCGAAGATCGCCGCGGGCGGCGCGTACAGCCAGGCCGCGTGGCCCCGGCCACCAGAGCCGGGCCGGCTGGGAAAGCGCAGAAAGAAATGCAGGAGTGTCGTGGGGAAGAGGAGTATCAGCGCGTCGGCGATCAACTCGCCGCCCAGCTGCCAGGCGTAACTCGCCGAGGACGGACGGTCGGTCAGGAAGATTGCCAGCAGCGTGGAATTGACCGCGAACAGCGCGCCGACCGCGTCGGCGCGCCGCAGATAGACCCACAGGCCGACGCCGAGGAACATCGCGGCGAGAATCAGCAGTGCGGCGCGTTCGAGCAGGAGCGGGCGGGGCAGCGGCTCGTAGCGAATGGTCGCGCGGGTATGGTCTCCGCCGCGGCGCAGATCGTACACCTGCGGGCGAAAGGTGTGGTTCGAGGCGACGATGTTCTGATAGTGGGCACGGTTGCGGAGTGCGGTGCCGTCGATCGCGACGATCTCGTCCCCGGGCTGGATACCGGTGCCCGCGTTGGGCCCGTCCGGCCGGACTCCCTGGACGACGAGATTGCGGGTCTGGATTCCCGAATAGGGCGACTCCAGGCGTTCGCGCGCTCCGGGAAACTCCAGCACGACGATCGCCAGAACGAATATCAAGAGCAGGGGACGAAGCAGCGTGGCCGGGCGGTCGGCTGGCAGCCCGCTCCGCGCCGCGGGAAGCTGTGTCATCGGCGCGCTCCTCCACGGATCGTGCGCACAGCGTGGCGGCGGGGTCCACAGCCTGTCAACGTCGTTTTACCGCGCCGCGCGCCGGCCAATGTACCGGGCCGGCGCGAAGGAAGCGCTTGCGGGAGCCGGACCGGCTGTGCTAGTGTGTTTAATCCAAACGAATTACGGCTTTTCTTTCAGGAGCGATTACGCAATGACGGCTACCGCCAAACGCAGGCAGATGAAAGAGGACCAGCTGGTCACCACCACCGTTCGGCTCAGCGAATGGGCGCAGGCGCATTTCAACCAGGTCATCATTGGCGTCGTCGCGCTGGTCGCGGCGGTGGCCGTGGTGGTCTTCGTCGCGAACAGCCGTCAGAGCACCGCGCGGCAAAGCGAGCGCCAGATGGGTTCCGCGTTGACGCTGATGCAGCAGGGTGACATGAACGCGGCGCGGACGAGCTTCGAGCAGCTGTCGCAGAGCGGCGGCGGGAAGTACGCGGTGGTCTCGCGTTTCTTCAAGGCGGAGTGCGAGCTGCGGCTCGGCAACTACGCGCAGGCGGTTACGGACTACGACGCGTACCTGGCCAAGAAGACCGCGTACCCGACCTTTGCGGCCGCCGCGGCGATCGGCAAGGGCATGGCCTGCGAGGGCCTTCAGCAGTGGGCGGAGGCCGCGACCGCGCTGGTATCCGCGCTGGACGCGCTCGACACGACCGACCCGCGTTACTACGATACCGCGTTTCGCGCGGCCGCGTTCTACGACCGGGCCGGCAACCACGAAGCGGCCGAGAAGTATTTCCAGATCGTTGCCGATGGCGGAACCGGTGAGATCCGGGACCGCGCGGCAATTGCGCTTTCGGCCCTGAATTAGCGGCGGCCCGGCCGCCGCGGGAGCGGTATACCGGCTTTGCTCGCAACCTCGTCGATACCGGATTCTGAGCGCGCGTCGCCCACGGACCACGAGCGCTGGTACGCTGCACTGGGGTACCTCTTCTTTCTGTGCTTCCTCGCGCTCTGGAAAGCCCGCGACAGCCACTTCGTGCGCTTCCATGCCCGCCAGGCCTTCCTGTTGTTCCTCTCCGAATGCGTGGCATTTCTCGCCATCGTCGTGATCGACCGGACCGTCGGCCGGCTGCCGTTTCTGGGGCTGATCGTCGTCGTGATCGCGCAGGTGTTCGTTTATCTCGCGGCGCTGTTTCTGTCGGTGATGGGATTCGTGAAGGCGCTTTTCGGCGAGTTGTGGGAGATGCCGTTCTTCGGCCCGTACCGCGAGAAAATCCCGCCCCTCTGATCGATACCCGTCAGGCCGCGCGTGGGAGCCCCTGCCGGCGCGGAACGAACCGGGGAATAGCGCCCGGCCGGCCCGGCCTGTCCGCGGACGCCACGGTGAGCGTATGGCGCATAAGATATATTATGTTAACCTAGGCCTGGTGTGGGCCCGGATACCCGGCCCGATCGGGTCCGCTCAGGTAACGATTCCGCTCAGGTAACGATATTGACGAGGCGGTTCTGAATCACCACGACCCGGCGCGGCGTGGCGCCGGCCAGCAGTTCCTGGATGCGCGGGTTGGCGAGCGCGATTGCCTTCATGTGCTCGGGGTCCGTGTCGGTTGGAATCGACTCGCGCGCGCGGATCTTGCTGTTCACCTGGATGACCAGGTCGAACACCTCGGCCCGGGTGTATTCGGGGTCGAATTCCGGGAGCGTTGCGGTGAAAATGCTCTCCGCATGGCCCATGCGGTGCCAGAGCTCTTCGCAGATGTGCGGTGTCATCGGAGCCAGCAGCCGTACCAGCGCGTCGAACGCGTGGTACACCACGCGATCGCGCTGGGGGCCGGTTGCATCGGCGGGCGCGTTCACCAGCGTGCCGATGGCGTTCGACAGTTCCATCAGTCCGCTGATCGCCGTGTTGAAGCGGAAATGATCGCTCACGTCGGCCAGAACGCGTGCGATGGTATGGTGGGTCTTGCGGAACAATTCGCGCTCGGCGTCGGTGAGGCCGGCGTATTCCGGGGCCTGCGCGCCCGACGCCAGCATGGTGTCATGTGTTTCGTAAATACCCCATATACGATTCAGAAAACGATAGCAGCCATCGACACTTTCGTCGCTCCACTCGATATCGCGTTCCGGCGGCCCGCAGAACAGAATGTACAGGCGCATCGTGTCCGCGCCCATGGGCTCGATGATGGTATCCGGCGGCACCACGTTTCCCTTGCTCTTCGACATCTTGAGACCGTTCTTGCACACCATGCCCTGGGTGAACAGGCGCGCGAAGGGCTCGTCGAAGGAAATCTCGCCGCGCGAATGCAGAAATTTCGTGATGAAGCGGGCGTACAGCAGGTGCAGGATCGCGTGCTCGACACCGCCAATATACTGGTCGACCGGAAGCCACGCGTTGCACAGTTCCTTCGGGAACGCGCGCGTCGCGTCCTGCGGGCCGAGGTAGCGCAGAAAGTACCAGCTGGAGTCGACGAAGGTGTCCATCGTATCCGTGTCGCGCGTGGCCGCGCCGCCGCACGCCGGGCACGTCACGTTGCGGAACGCGTCGCTGGCCGCGAGCGGGCTCTTGCCGTCGCCGCGCGGGCGGAACTCGACATCGTCCGGCAGCAGCACCGGGAGCGCCGATTCCGGCACCGGGACAACCCCGCAGGCCGGGCAGTGAATCATCGGTATCGGGGCGCCCCAGTAACGCTGGCGCGAGATCAGCCAGTCGCGCAGCCGATAATTGACGCGGCGCTTCCCTCTTCCCTCGCGCTCGAGCAGCGTGGCCAGACGGTCGAAGGCATCGCGGGGCGTGAGGCCGTCGTAGTCGCCGCTGTTGACCAGCACGCCATCGCCCGCATACGCCGCATCCGGCAGCGTCGTCTTCCCGTCGGCGGGCCGGATGACCTCGCGCACCGGAAGACCATAGCGGGTGGCGAATTCAAAGTCGCGCTGGTCGTGGGCGGGAACCGCCATGATCGCGCCCGTGCCATACTCCATGAGCACGTAGGGCGCCATGAAAACCGGGATCGCCTCGCCCGTGAACGGGTTGACGGCGTCGACGTCCAACCGGACGCCCTCACGGCTGGGGTCGGTGCGCGACCTGCCGCTCAGACGGTCGGCCGTGAAGCGCGCGATCGCGTCGCGCAACTCGGGCTCGCGTTCCGAACCCGCGACGAGGCGTTCGACCTCGGGGTGTTCGGGTGACAGCACGAGGAACGTGGCGCCGAAGATCGTGTCCGGCCGGGTCGTGAAACAGCGCACGCTGCGGCCTGCGCCCTGGAGTGCAAAGTCGAGTTCCACGCCCTCACTGCGGTCGATCCAGTTGCGCTGCATCGTGACCACGCGCTCGGGCCAGTCGGCCAGCGTGCCCAGGTCGTCGAGCAACTGGTCTGCGAACGCGGTGATGCGGAAAAACCACTGCTCGAGGTGCCGCTCTTCGATGGGCGTCCCGCAGCGTTCGCAGGCGCCGTCCACCACCTGCTCGTTGGCGAGCACGGTGCGGTCCTTCGGACACCAGTTGACCGACGCCGCCTGGCGGTACGCGAGCCCGGCGTCGTACAGCTGCAGGAAGAGCCACTGCGTCCAGCGGTAGTAGTCGGGCTCGCACGACGTGACTTCGCGCGTCCAGTCGTAGACCACACCCCAGCGGTGGAACTGCTGCTTCATGCGCGCGATGTTGCCGCGCGTCCACTGCGCGGGATGGATGTCGCGCTGGATCGCGGCGTTCTCAGCCGGCAGTCCGAACGCGTCCCAGCCCATCGGGGCGAGAACCTCGTAGCCCTCCATTTTCTTGAAACGCGCCAGCGAGTCTCCGATGACGTAATTGCGTCCGTGACCGACGTGCAATTCGCCGGATGGGTACGGGAACATCATCAGACAGTAATATTTGCGTGCCGTGGCGGAGAGGTCGCAGCGCATCAGGCCGTCTTGCGCCCACCGCTCCTGCCACCGCGATTCGATCTCCGCGTGGGGGTACCTGGCCATGGTCGTTTTTCTCCAGAAAGTGATCCGCCGGGAGGTGCCGGCGGTCGCGGGTCCGTCCCGGCGCTAGCCGGTCCTGCTCCCGGGGCCGGGCTGGAAGCGCGCGAGGACGTGAATCTCATCTCCCACCGCATCGATGTCCACCACCGCGCCGGCCTGCTCGAGGAAGCGGCCGACGTCCTCGGCCGCGGCGCGGCCGCTGACGACGACGCGCAGAAAGTCCGGGCGGTTCTTTTCGAGCGCCGTCTCCACCATCAGACGGGGACCCGGCTCGGACAGCCCGCGCGCGTTGATTCGAAGCTCGCGATCCATCGCACGCCTCCGTTTGCTTCACAAACCACCGGGCCAGAACGGCGAGGCCACGAGCCTCCCCGGGCCCACGGACGACCATCGGCAGTGTTTTCAGGCGCTGAATCTACGGCGAAAGCCACGGTGTGGCAAGGGTTTTCCCGACGTGGGAGGCCAGCAGCGCCTCCTCGACCACACCGCGCCCGTCGAGCGCCGTGGTCTTGAGTTTGGTGTCGGCCCAGCGCAGGTTGGCGAGGAGCGTCTCGAGTCGTTCGCGCGGGATACGGCTCGCCTGGTTGCGCAGGCGGCCCGCAAAGAACGGACTCGTCGTCGCGGCAAGCTCGGACGCGAGCCCCCGGTCTCCCGAGACGGCGCGGCCGCGTTCGGCGGTGACACTCTGCACCTCGAGCAGTGACACGACGCGGCGCAGCATCATCGCGACGATGAACACCGGCTCCTCGCCGGACTCGATCAGACTCGCGAGGCGCGGGATCAGCGTGGCCGGTGCGACGGCGCCCACGCCGTCGAGGACCGAGAACAGGCTGTCGGTGCGGTAGCGCCCGACGACGGACGCGACCACCTCGCGCGTCACCCGTTCACCCTGCGGCACCGCGAGCAGGATCTTGTCGACCTCGTTGGAGAGGTCGATCAGGCGCGTGCCGACCGATTCGATCAACAGGTCGAGTGCGTCGGGGTCCACCGGGACGGACTCGCGCCGAAAGCGGCCCAGCACGCGTTCCAGGGTCTCGTTCTCGTCCAGCGTATCGAACGCGAACGCCACGCCGCTGCGGCCGGCGGCCGCGGCGAACCGCTTGTGAGCGACGGTCTCGAGCTTCTCGCTGGACGATTCGACGACGAGCGTCAGCGACTCCGGGACGGACTCGGCGCGTTCGGCGAGCCGCTCGCGGTTGGCCGGACTCAGCGCCTCGAAATTCTTGAGAATCAGGACGCGTCGCGATGCGAAGAGCGGGAAGGACTGCAGCCGGTCATCGAACGCCTGCGGGTCGAACTCCTCGCCGTAGACGATGTCGAGGTTGAACGCCCGGTCGGACTCCGGCAGCGCCGCGGCGATCAGTTCGCGGACGAACTCGCGCTTCATGTACTCCTCCGGTCCGTAGAGGAAGTACACCGGCTTCGGACGCCCCTTGCGGACGTCTTCGAAGAGTCGCTTGTAGGCCAGCAGTCTGGACGCCATGGCTACCAGTCCTGGACGGTTACGTTGAGAATCTGGTTGGTGATCTCCGAGATGCTCTCGGCGACCGCGTCGTCAAAGGTGCGGCCCTGTTCCGTCTGTTCGACGAAGTAGGAACCGTTGCCCTCGAACTGGCGATTCTGCCAGATCGGCTCGTTGGTACGCCGGTTGAACAGGGACACAACCACTTTAATGACAACAATATACTCCTCTGCATTGAGATCCGGGTTGAAGGAAAACGGCTTGTTGCGGAACTCGCTGATCGTCCCGTCGAGGATCGCGTCGGCCTCGTCCGCGGATACCACCTTCAGCGTATTGTCGCTGACCAGATTGTCGATGATCCGCTCGGTCACCGTGATTTCGAGGTTGGGCTCGGCGGTCTTGTTTTCGAAGAACGGCACGTGGACACTCTTGATGTCCTTTGCGGTGCGGGACGTCGTGCTGTAGCCGCACCCCGCGCTCGCCGCGGCGATCGCCAGCACGGCGATGGCGAGACGGGCCTCAGTTCGTGGTCGGAACTTCTTCATTCTCATCGCCGATATTGAAGCTCTTCATGCGGTAGCGCAGCTTGTCGCGTTTGACGTTGAGCAGACGCGCGGTCCGGCTCTGGTTCCAGCCCGACTGTTCGGACGCCTTCATGATCAGTGAGCGCTCCACGTCTCCGACGAGGGACTCGAAGTCGATCCCGTCTTCCGGGATCGGCACCGCGAGCACACTGTCCAGTTTGCGGCCGATGGTTCCCTCTTCGCTGCGGTGCGCGGCGAAGGGCAGCATTTCGCGGCGCAGGACCGGGCCGTTCTCCAGCAGCACCACGCGTTCGATGACGTTCTTCAACTCGCGGATGTTGCCCGGCCACGGGTACTCGAGCATGACCTGGCGTGTGTCATCGGCGATCTCGGTGAAGTTCTTGTTGAACTTGGCGTTGAACATGTTGATGAAGTAGCTCGAGAACTTCAACAGGTCTTCCTTGCGCTCGCGCAGCGGCGGTATGTACAGCGGGACCACCTTGAGGCGATAGAAGAGGTCCGCACGGAAGCGCTGTTCGTCGACTTCCTTCTGGAGGTCGCGGTTGGTGGCCGAGATGACGCGCACGCTGACGTTGATGTCCTGCGTGCCGCCCAGGCGGCGGAATTCCATGCGCTCGAGCACACGCAGCAGCTTGACCTGAATGGTCAGGCTCATCTCTCCGATTTCGTCGAGGAACAGCGTACCGCGATTGGCCAGCTCCAGCAGACCCTGCTTCTGCCCCTTCGCATCGGTAAACGCACCGCGCTCGTACCCGAAGAGCTCGCTCTCGAGGAGTGTCTCGGGGAGGCTCGCGCAATTGATGTCCATGAATGGTTTGCTGGCGCGGTTGGAGTAGCGGTGGATCAGACGCGCGATCATCTCCTTGCCGACGCCGCTCTCGCCCTCGATCAGCACGCTGGTGGTGTCGCTCTTGGCGACCTGCTGGACCACGTCATACACGCGCTTCATGCCCGCGCTGTCCCCGAGGATGTAGTCGAACCCGATCTCCGGGTCCATCTGGCGCTTCAACTGCAGGACTTCCCGGTTCAGCCGTTCGCTGTCGAGACCCTTCTTGATGACCAGCAGCAGTTGCTCCAGATTGATGGGTTTGCTGACGAAGTCGTAGGCGCCGTTCTTCATCGCGCTGACCGCCGTCTCGATGTCGCCGAACGCCGTGATCATCACGACGCCGATCTCGGGGAATATCTCCTTGATGCGCCGCAGGACCTCGAGGCCGTCGATGTCGGGCAGCTTGAGGTCGAGCAGGACGAGGTCGGGCACCACCGAGCGCACCTTCTCGAGCGCCTCGGCGCCGGTGCGCGCCGTCACGGCCTCATAGCCCTCCTGCTTGAGGGTCTTCTCGAGGAAGAAGCGGATCGTGTCCTGGTCATCCACCAACAGGATGACTGACTTCACGGGAGTCTCCATGCTGCACCTGCTTTACGGGTAAATAGATCGAAAACGTCGTGCCGATGCCATACTCGCTGTCCACGTAGATGTATCCGCCGTGACGTTCGATGATGCTGTGTGTCACGTACAGGCCCAGTCCCGTTCCGCCGCTTTTCTTGGAAAAGAACGGTTCGAACACGCGGAGCTTGTCCTCTTCCGTCAGGCCCAACCCGTCGTCGTGCACCCGAATGATAGCAAAATCACCCACCGCGTCAAACAGAACGTCGCTCGCCTCGTGCGCGAACGAAACCGCGATCGTGACCACGCCCCCGCTCTGACTGGCCTCGATCGCGTTCTTGATCACGTTGATGAGGACCTGCTTGATCCGGTCGGCGTCAACCAGCAGCGTGCGCGGCTCGGGCGGAAATGACGGAACCACGGCAACCGACTTGCGGCGCGCCAGTTCCGACATGCTCTGGATGCCATCGGCGATGAGGTCCTCGAGGGTGGTTTCCTGGTAGATCAGGTCACTCACCCGAACGACGCTCATGAGGTCCCCGATCAGGCGATCGATCCGGCGCACCTCCTGCAGGATGAACTCGATATTCTCCTGCTGGCTCTCGGCCACTTCCCCGGCGCGCTGCAGATACTGAATACCGGCCGCGATTCCGGTGAGCGGGTTGCGGATCTCGTGCGCAATGCTCGACGAGAAGCGGCCCAGCGCCGCCAACTTGTCGAGGTGCGATATCTGCTCCTCGAGGCGCTTCTGGCGGGCGATGTCGGTGAACACGGCCAGCGCCCCCTGCGGCTGCTTCTTCTCGTCCAGCAGCAGCGTTGTATTGAGCAGAATGGGATCCTTGCTGCCGTCCTTCTTGAACAGCCACGCCTCCTGCTGATATGCGCGCCGGCCGATGCGCACGGTACGCATGACCGGGTTCTCGCCGTCGCCGACGGGGCTGTCGAGGATCAGACGGTCGACCGGCAGTCCGCGCAATTCGGCGCTCGAGTAGCCGGTGATCTCCTCGGCGAGGTGGTTCGCGAACAGCACACTGCCGCGCTCGTCCACGGTGATCAGTCCGTTCATCATGCTGTTGATGACGTTGTCGCGAAAACTCTCCTCGATCTGCAACTCGGTGAAGAGGCGGTTGTTCTCCAGCATCGTGCCCAGCTGCACGGCAAGGGTTTCCACCGAGACCAGGTCGACCCGGCTCAGCGATGCGGCCTTGAAGCCGTCGGTGACGCCCACGACCCCCAGCACCGGGATACGGTCGCACGCCGGGCAGCGGTACCCGTATTCGATCGACGTGCTCTCGCGCTTCACCTGGGTCATGCGCAGCACGCAGTCTTCGCGTGTTTCGCACCCCTGCGTGGCGCCGCTCTTGACCAGCGGCACGACCAGGTAGGAACTCATCGTGCTGTCCCGAAACAGAACCTCGCCGTCGGCGGTACCAATGACGTGCATCGCCGGGTCGCGGATCAGGACCGACTGGTGCATCTGCACCGCCTTGCCGATCAACCCGTCGAGTGCACGGAGCGGGATGCGCGACTGTGCCTGCGAGTGTCCCTCCGGGGTATCGCGGAAGACGTAGAAGTTCAGGGCCTCGCCGTCCGGGTCGAAGATACCCACGAAGAGCTCGCGGTACCCCAGCCCTTTGGAGAGGAAGTTGATGACCGCGTCGACGACCTTGGACTCATCGAGGGATGACACGAGCGTCAGGCCGATTTCCTTGATACTCAGGAGCTGGATGTTCTTCTCGACCAGTTGGAAGTTCTTGCGCTCGAGTTCGGCCGCGACTTCCTTCAGCGCCTTGTACACGGCCGCATCAACCTCGCCCGGACGGATGCTGCCAAGTTCTCCGATGGCCTCGCCGTGGATCTTGCGAATGCCGTCGAGCACGGCCTGGTAGCGATTGCGAACCGCGATCGACTCCGCCGCTACGTACACCAGCACGAGCACGACGACGGCGGGCACGAATATCCACCACGGTGTCAGGTGGGCCAGAAGCGCCGTGAGCGACGCCCCGATGATCACGCCCGGCAGCAGGCGCCGCCGTGGCACGTACGACATGAACTTCACGCCCCCGCCTCCCCGGGCGCGAGCAGGCCGGCGGCGGCCAGACGGGACGCGGCACGCGCGACGATGCGAAACGGAATGCCCGAGCGCTCCGCGATGTCGAGGAGCGAGTGGGCGCCGTCGGAGAAGTTGAGCACCCAGAACATCGCGTACTCGTCGCGCTGGTCGGGACGCAGGCCGCCGGTCACCGAGTAGAGCCCGCGCTTGCCGAGGCGCGGCTCGCCGTGGGGGTTGAGGTTGACGTAACGGCGGTCGTTTTCGAGCACCTCGACGATGCGCAGACACGCGTCCAGCGAGCCAGCCAGTTGCTCCGGTCGCACGAACTCGAGGGAGTCCGCCGACGTGTGGTATTCCGGGAAGCGGCCGTGCGGCGTACGCGAAAGCGCGCCCACCGGGAGGTTGAACCCGGGCGAGCAGTAGTTGCGTTCGTCGTATCCATAGGGAACGAAATCCTCGACGCTGCCGCCCAGTTCACCGAGCACGTGCTCCGCCGCGCGGTCCACGAGCGCACGGCCGCGCCGGCTGCGCTTGTAGGTGAACGCACCGGGATCGCCGAGGCAGGCCAGCACCAGCCCGTGGCGCACGCGGCCGGTGATGGCCGGGTTGCGCGACAGCCACACCAGCGAGCCGATGATGGTCGGGATGAAGACGAAGACGTAGCGGTGACGCAGCGTCCTTCCCGCCAGCGCGCGGGCGAGCGCTTCCGCGACCACAACCCCGCTGAGATTGTCGTTGCACAGCGCCGGATGGCACGCGTGCGTGGACACCAGGACAACATCGTCGGCGTCGCCGACCACACACTCCGCGTAGTCGAGATGTCCCTCGGCGAGCGTCGCATCGATGCGAACGTGGTACTCCCCCTCGGGCAACGATTCGAGTACCCGGTGCGGAAGACAGAAGCCCCACGTTTCCCGGTAGTACGAGGTCCGGTACGGAATCCAATCCGGATGATCCGGCAGGGTGTGCAGGTGCGGCAAGAGTTCAGCGAGCGGCATGCGCGCGTCAACCGGGGTGCTGTAGCCGACCACCGCGAGCGAGGTGGCCGCGGCGTCGGCAACGCGGCGGCCATCGGGACCCTCGATCCAGGCCGCGCGCAGATTCCATTCGGGTGGGACGGTCCAGTCGAACGCGGGGGTGCCGGTTGCCACGCGGTGCACCGTCAGCGGCAGTGTTTCCCCGAGTATCGAAAAGGTCTCACGGATGCCGGCGCCGGTAATGCTGCGGGCGATGGGATACAGCCGGCTCATCAGCGCGTGCATGTTGCGGCCGGCTTCCGGCAGATCGAAACCGGTTGTGAAGTCGACTGCGTCCATGGGGCTCCTCGTGGGGATCACAGGCTCACGTCACGGGGCTCGGTCTCGCCGCCCTTCTCGACGCCCGCGGCGAGTTCCCAGCGCGACGGCATGTAGACCAGCCCCCAGCGCGCGTGGACCCCGCGCCCCTGGTTGTTGTGGGCGTTCGACTCGTCGACGTCGATCGCGACGCAGTGCTCGATCTTGTCGTACCACTGCCCCGTGCTCGATATCCAGATGGAGAGATAGTACCGGTTCGGTTGCAGGAACAGGTCGTCGATCTGCAGGTCGATGAACCCCTCGCCGGGTTCGAGATTGGCGATGTAGTACCCCGCGTGCCATGTGCTTACCGTGAAGATGCGGGTACCGAGGTCAGAGTAGACGGAGAGCGCAAAGTGCGGATCGCGGATGCGTTCGTGGCACCGGTAGTGGAAGCGCGCGCGGAGCGGCTCGCCGCAGCGGAAAACCGAGGCCGGGTTGCCCGCTTCGTCGAGGAACTCGAGGCGGGTAAAGCGGGCCGCGCCGCTCCCGCTGCGCCCTTCCACGTTCTCAAGGTCGTACCCGGAACGCTGCGACTCGGAGAAGGTCGAGAGGTAGGCCGCGATCACCTTGTCGGACGGGCCGTCCTCGCGGAGCTTGCCGGCATCGATCCAGAGGGTGCGCGGGCACAGGTTTTCGATGGCTGCCATGTTGTGCGACACGAAGAGCACGGTGCGCCCCCCGGAACGCAGGTCGTCCATCGCGTTGAGACACTTCTTCTGGAAGTCGGCGTCCCCCACCGCCAGCACCTCGTCCACAAAGAGCACGTCGGGCTCCATGTGTGCGGCAACCGCGAAGCCGAGGCGCAGGCGCATCCCCGACGAGTAGCGCTTGATCGGCGTATCCACGAAGCGCTCCACGCCGGCAAAGTCGATGATCTGGTCCAGGCGCGCGTCGATCTCGCGCTTGCGCATCCCGAGGATGGACCCGTTGAGATAGATGTTCTCGCGCCCGGTCAACTCGTCGTGAAAACCCGTTCCGACCTCGATCAGCGACGCAACGCGTCCCCGCACCTTGAGGCGGCCCGAAGTCGGATACGTGATCTTGGACAGCACCTTCAAGAGCGTACTCTTGCCGGCGCCGTTGCGCCCGATGATCCCCACTACCTCGCCCTGCTCGACGGCAAACGACAGGTTGTTCAGCGCGAGGATCGTATTGTCGTTCCGCTGCCGCCGGGGGTGGAACATCTTCACCAGCGCCTCGCGCAGCATCGTCTCGTGATGCAGGGCGCCCAGTTGGTACTGCTTGGTAAGGTGATCGGCGAGAATTGCTTGCATCTTCGCTTCCTCGGGTTAAATCAGATCGGCGAAGCTTCGCTCGGTCCGGTAGAAATAGATGCTCGCCACCACGAACAACACCGTGGTGACGATGCACGCTACACCCAGCATCCCCCAGTCGATCTCACGCGTGGGCAGCACCGATGCGCGAAACGCGTCGATGATCCCCACCAGCGGGTTGAAGCGCAGGAACATCTGATAGCGCTCGGGCACCGTCCCCGTGCCGTAGATGACCGGAGAGAGGAACAGCATCGACTGGATGAAGAATGGAATGGTGTACTTGATGTCGCGATACTTGACGTTCATCGCCGAAAACACCATGCCGATTGCCGACGACAGAATCACCAGCGGAATCAGGAACAGCGGCCACAGCAGGAGGCCGGTGGTGATGGGCATGTGGTAGTAGATCATCATGCCGATCAGCACCACGGTCGCGATGGCAAAGTCCACCACGCCGCTCAGCGCGGAGGCCGCCGGGATGATCGCGCGCGGGAAGTAGACCTTGCTGATCAGCTTGGAGTTCGCCACCAGGCTGTTGCCGGACTGGCCCACCGCGTACTGGAAATAGGTCCAGGGCACCAGCGCGGCGTAGCTGAAGATCGGGTACGGCACGCCCTCGCTGGGGACCTTGGCCATGCGTCCGAACATCAGCGTGAAAACGATCATCATGAAGAACGGCTGGATGATGGCCCACGAGGCGCCCAGCAGCGTTTGCTTGTAACGGATCTTGACGTCGCGCCAGATCAGAAAGAAAAACAGTTCGCGGTACTGCCGGAACTCCAGCATCCATTCGACCACCATGGGCCGCGTTGCCGACGTCATAGAATCACCTTTCTGCCGTAGAATGCCTCGGCGCGCCTTTCCGGTGCATTGCACTCGAGGCCGCGCAGTCGCATCAGACTCGTGAAGGTCTCGGCGTCGAACCAGTGCTTGCCGGCCTGGGTGGCGAAACATTCCATCAGAATCTCCACCTTGCGCCCCGCGTCCGCCGCACCGAGATGAACGTACACGTTCGGCCGCCCCATGTCGCCATCCCACTTGGGAACTTCATACTCGAGGATCATATGGTTGCGAAAGGTATTCCACGTCAGTTCGCAGATCACGCGATGATCCTGGTGGAGATCGTCGCGATAGTGGGTGAAGATGACGTCAGGTTGCACGCGCGACTTGAGCTCCTCGAAGTACGTCTTGATCCTGGCCTGCTCCGCGGGAAAGAAGCCGTCGCGGAACTGGTGCAACTCCACGGCGCGCGTTGCGGCGCCGGCGAGGAAACGCGTGGCGGACGCCTCCGCCTCGCGGGCGCGATCGGCGCGCGCGCTGAACACCACCCAGTGGACCGCGGCGGCCGGGTTGGCCGCCAGCAGGCGCAGCATCGTGCCGCCGCAGCCGATCTCGATGTCATCGCTGTGGGCGCCGAGGCACAGAACCGATCCGGTCTTCTCGAATGCCAGTGACTTCATTGTCCCCTCTTCCGGTTCCAGAGCTCCCACGGCGCCTTCCCGCGCGTGTAGAGGTCGTCGAGCATGTGGCGCTCCTTGAACGTATCCATGCACACGAAGAATCCGTCGTAGCGGAACGCGCCCAGCCGACGGGCCGCGATCAGGCGCTGGAAGGGCTGCTCGACCAGCTCCTCCCCCGGCTGCATGTAGTCGAAGATCTCGCGTCGCACGACGAAGTAACCCCCGTTGATGCGGATGTCCGTATCACCCACGCCGACGATGCCGTTGACCGCCTGCGTGTCGTCCACTGTGACCAGGTGAAAACTCTGGCTCGGCCGGACGCACAGGAAACTCGCA
The DNA here is from genome assembly GCA_036273975.1 of Candidatus Krumholzibacteriia bacterium. GTDB lineage: Bacteria > Krumholzibacteriota > Krumholzibacteriia > WVZY01 > JAKEHA01 > JAKEHA01. The sequence goes on along the minus strand of DASUGO010000122.1, from coordinate 3,618 downwards.
ACGTGCTGGCTGCCCTGAAAACGGGTGATCATGTCCGGCAGCGGGACATTGGTCAAGTTATCACTGTAGTTGGCGAGAAACATCTCGTCGTCGCCGAGGTGGTCCCGCACCGCCATGAGGCGCCCGCCGATGTTGGTGGTGTGGCCGGTGTCGACGAATGTGATCTTCCAGTCGTCGATGTCGCTGTTGGCCAGGTCGACGCGGCCACGGCCCGACAGCGTGAAGTCATTCGAGAGACACTCGTCGTAGTTCAAGAAGTAGTTCTTGATGACGTCGGCCTTGTAGCCCAGGCACAAAATGAACTCCTTGTGCCCCCAGTGGGCGTAGTACTTCATCACGTGCCACAGAATCGGACGGTAGCCGATCGGCACCATCGGCTTGGGGATGTCCTCCGAGTATTCGCGGATTCGCATCCCCAGTCCGCCACAGAACAGAACGACTTTCATGGCATCTCCGCCGCGCCCGTTGCGCGTTCCAACCGGTTACAGTCCGATGCCGTCGTAGTGTTCGACGGCGTCCCTTTCCAGCATGCGCCGGCCGTCGACGACCAGCGTCTCCGCCCCCGACGCCCGCAGCAGATCCGGCAGCTCGCCGAACTCCGCCCAGCGCGTCACGATGACGACCGCGTCGGCGCCGGCCACCGCGTCACCCAGCCCGCCCGCGTATCGCACGGGCAGATCGCCGAGGGCTCGTCGCGCCGGCTCATTGGCGACGGGGTCATAGGCGCTCACGGTCGCGCCAGCGGCCACCAGCGCCCGGATGACCGGAAACGCCGGCGATTCACGCACATCGTCGGTGTCGGGCTTGAACGCCAGGCCAAGCACCGCGATGCGCCGGCCGGCGAGCTCCGGAAAGTGGCGTTCGAGCAGTTCGAGCACGCGGCGGGGACGCCCCGCGTTCACCGCCATGACCGCGTCCAGGAGCGGCATGTCGATACCGCGCGCGCGTCCATGGGCCGCCAGCGCGTTGACGTCCTTGGGCAGGCAACTGCCGCCAAAGCCGCACCCCGCCTCGAAGAACCCTGCCAGCGGTGCGCGCAGGCGCTCGCCGTTGCGGCGCACGGTCAGGTAGGCCGACTCGTGCACGCCGCGCATGACGTCGCGCGCGTCCACGTCGCCAAGCGCGCTGCACAGATCCGCGATCTCGTTGGAGAACGAAATGGCGGTGGCCAGCAGCGCATTGGACGCGTATTTGATCATTTCCGCGGTGGACGGATTGCTCCGGATCACCGGCACGTCCGCAAACGGCCGGTACACGTCGGCGAGTACCGAGAGGGTGCCCGCGTCGATGCCGCCGATCACGATGCGGTCCGGCTGCATGAAATCTTCCACCGCCTGACCCTCGGTGAGGAACTCCGGGTTCGCACCGAGTCCGAAACCCGATCCCGCGCGCTTCCCCGACGCCGCTTCCAGGTGCTCCCGTACCGGCCCAACCGTCGTGCCCGGGACCACCGTGCTCTTGACGATCACGGTGTGGCGCGCGTCCTTCCCCGCCAGCGCGGCGCCAATCTGCTCCGCCGCGGCCAGCACGTGGGTCAGGTCGATGGAACGGCCGTCGAACGGCGTTCCGACAGCCACGAAGGTCACGTCACTGTTGACGACCGCTTCGACCATGTCACGGGTCGCGCGGAAACGCTTGCCGACGTGCCGGGCGAGCAGGGCTTCGAGCCCGGTCTCGTGGATCGGCGCCTCGGCCCGGTTGATGCGTTCGACCTTGGCGGCGTCCGTCTCCACGCACACCACGTCGTGCCCCTTCTCGGCCAGACAGACCCCCGTCACCAGTCCGACATACCCGGCGCCCACGATCGATATGCGCATCACAGATCCTCCGCCTCCGGGTGGTAGTGGTACCACACCAGCGAACGCCGGATCCCCTCATCGATCAGGATGGACGGCCGGTAGCCGAGTTCGTCGCGCGATTTGGCCATGTCCGGACAGCGGCGGTTCGGGTTGTCGACGAGATAGTCGGCCTCGGCCGGCGCCGCGCTGACCACGCGGCCGCGGTAGTCGAACAGCTCGCGCGCCGACGCGACCACGCGTTCCGCGAGGTCGCGCATCGAAATCTCGGGCCGGTCGATACCGATGTTGTACGCCTCCCCGGGGCGCCCCTTCACGAGCGCCTTGTAGTATCCGCATACCGAGTCGGCCACGTAGCAGAAGGTGCGCGTGGGCTTCCCGTCAGAGAGCATGACGATGTCGCGCCCGTTCATCACGTCGCGCGCGAAGTCCGGGAGCACACGGCGATCGCTGATCTTCAGACCCGGGCCGTAGTTGTTGAACGGCCGCACCATCTTCACCGGAACCCCGTGGTAGCGCGCGTAGACGGCGCACAGGGTTTCGCCGTAGCGCTTGGATTCGTCATAACACGCGCGCGGCCCGGTGCAGGACACGTTGCCGCGGTAGTCTTCCGGAGTCGGAATCATGTCGGGCGACGGGTCGCCGTAGATCTCGCTGCTGGAATAGAAAATGAACCCGCCGAACGCCTTCCCGGAATCGACGCGCGCGCGCGCGTAGTCGAGCAGGCGGCGCAGTCCGTCGATGTTGGCGTCCATGGTCTCCAGCGGGTGCGCGCGATAATAAATCGGCGACGCGATGCCGGCCGCGTGCACGATGTACTCGAATTCCGGAAGCGGATCCGGCAGCGGCAGCCGGACGTCATGGCGCACGAGCGTGAGGTCCGCGCGCCCACCCAGCGCTTCGAGCCACGCGGGCACACCGCGCACGTAGTTGTCAAACACCGTCACGTGGATCGGCGGGGACCCCGGATTGTGGTCGTTCCAGTGCAGCACCGACTGTACCATGTAGTACCCGAGAAAACCGCCGCCGCCGGTCATCAGCAGACGCTTGCCCGCCATACCCGCGAACTCAGCGTCCAGGTGACCGCGCACGTACGCGAGGTCGGTGTTCAGGAGGTCCCGCAGGCTCTCCACGCGCGGTGGCCGCACGCTACTCATGGATACTGACCTCGGGGATTGGGACGACCCAGCGTCCGCCCCATTCGCGAATGTAACTGGTTTGCTGCATGATCTCATCTTTCAAGTTCCACGGCAGGATGAACAGGTAGTCCGGCCGCGCCTCGCGGATGTGCTCCGGTGCGTAGATCGGAATATGCATCCCGGGCGTAAAGGTGTTCTGCTTGTGCGGACTCCGGTCGACGGTAAAGTCGAGAAAGTCCGTCCCGATGCCACAGTAGTTCAACAGCGTGTTGCCCTTGCCGGGCGCGCCGTAGCCGGCGATGCGTTTGCCGGCCGCGCGGGCCTCGATCAGAAACGAAAGAATGTTTCGTTTGGTGGCCTTCACCTGCTCGTCGAACGCGCGGTAGCGAGCGGTCGAGGTGACACCCCACACGTCCTCCCGCGCCTTGAGGCCGTGGACGCGCTCGCTGACGGGGGCGTCGTCGGTATGGCGCCCGTAGATTCGCAGCGAGCCGCCGTGGGTGGGCAGCTCCTCGACATCGAACAGCGTGATGCCGTGGTGTGCGAACACGCGCTCCACGGTGGTAAACGAGAAGTACGAGAAGTGCTCGTGGTAGATGGTGTCGAACTGGTTCCCGGCGATCAGCCGGAGCAGATGCGGGAACTCCAACGTGAGGACGCCGTCCTCGGCGAGGAAGACCGCG
>DASUGO010000121.1:0-3912 GCA_036273975.1 Candidatus Krumholzibacteriia bacterium | reverse complement strand
TGAACACGAACAGAGCACTCGAGAACCGAGAAGTGTGAACGACACGGTTCTCTGCTCCGCTCGAGTGAATCAGCTTTAACCTTACGCTGGTTCAGGCCGCCTTCGATTCCGAATAGCTGCTGCCGGTCTGTTGCGTCTTGCGCCGCCGCCGGACCTTCAGCAGGGCAAAGCCCGCCACAACGACCATCGCAAAGAGAAGCCAGGACATGCGTGTGCCTCCGAACATTCAGGGGCGCAAGCCATGTGCCGGGGGTAAGTGACACACAATGCGTCATGGCGGCACGCTATCGCCGACGCGCTCGGCCCAGAAATGTAACGGGATTACCGGGTTGGTCGGCGTCAACTCCCAACCACCAACTCCCAACTCCCAAGAACCGACTTGGGAATTGGAAATTGGGAGTTGGAAGTTGACAAGGGTCTTTTACTGGAAGATTCGCAGCAGCCGCGTGATCGGATCGAAGTAGCGATCGACCACGCGTTCCTTGAGCGGAATGATCGCGTTGTCCGTGATGTGAATGTGCTCCGGACACACCTTGGTGCAGCACTTGGTGATGTTGCAGTACCCGATGCCGTGCTCGTCCTTGAGCGCAGGCACGCGATCCTCGGTGTCGAGCGGATTCATCTCGAGGTTCGCAGCGTAGACCAGGAACCGCGGGCCGATGAACTCGTCGTGCTTGTTGTGATCGCGCAGCACGTGACACACGTCCTGGCAGAGGAAGCACTCGATGCACTTCCGGAACTCCTGCACGCGATCGATGTCCTCCTGCGCCATCCGCCAGGTCCCATCAGGAGCATCCGGCGTGCGCGGCTTGAACTTCGAGATGCCCTTCTTGACGCGGAAGTTCCACGACACATCGGTCACGAGGTCCTTGATCGGCGGGAACGCGCGCATCGGTTCCACGGTGACCGGCTCGTGCAGGTTCACCTGGCTCAGGCGTGTCATGCACATCAGGCGGGGCTGGCCGTTGATCTCGGCCGAGCACGAACCGCACTTGCCTGCCTTGCAGTTCCAGCGCACAGCGAGATCTGGCGCCTGTTCCGCTTGAATCTTGTGCACCACGTCGAGGACGACCATGCCGTCGCTGACCTCGGTGTGGAAGGTCTGGAACGTGCCGTCCTTCTCCGGATGCGTGCGCCAAATTTTGAATGTCGCGGTAGTAAGGGCCATTTAAGAAACCGTCTCCTCAGAACAGCACTTCCTGTCAATTCCCAACTGCCAACTCCCAACTCCCAAAACGGCCGCCGCCGCCAGCACCATTGGGAGTTGGAAATTTGGGGGTTGGGAGTTCATGATTTCTGCTCCTCGATAACCTGCTTCAAATTGTCGGGAATCGGCGGGATCGGGATGCGCCCGATCTCCATGATGTCGCCGGCTCCCTGCCTGACCGCGATATTGATCGTGCTGAACTCGGCGACCTTGTCCGGGTAGTCCTCGCGGAAGTGTCCGCCGCGGCTCTCCTTGCGTTCGAGCGCCGAGCGCGCGATCGCTTCGGAAACCGTCAGCAGGTTGCGCAGATCGAGCGCCGTATGCCAGCCCGCGTGATACTCGCGATGGCCGGAGACGCCGACGCGCGCCGCCCGTCCCTTGAAGTCGGCAACGCGCATCAGCGCTTCGCGCATTTCGTTCTCGGTCCGCACAATCCCCACCAGCGCCTGCATCGTCTCCTGGAGATCGGCCTGCACCTTGTACGGATTCTCACCGCCGTCGCCGCGCTCGAACGGTGCCAGCGACGCCTTCATCGCCGTCTCGACGAGCGCGTCGCTCACTTTGGGCGCCGGATGCTCCTTCGCCCATGCCGCCGCGTGCTCTCCGGCGCGCTTGCCGAAGACGATCAGGTCCGACAGCGAGTTTCCGCCCAGACGATTCGCGCCGTTGATGCCCGACGCGCACTCACCCGCCGCGAACAGGCCCGGGATCGTGGACATCTGCGAGTCGGCATCGACGCGGATCCCACCCATGATGTAGTGCGTAGTGGGTCCGACCTCCATCGGCTCTTTCGTGATGTCGAGGTCGGCCAGCTCCTTGAACTGGTGATACATGCTCGGGAGCTTCCGCTTGATGTGCGTCTCGGAGTCCTTGAGCTTCTCCTTGATCCACGCGATGTCGAGGAAGACGCCGCCGTGCGGAGATCCACGCCCCGCCTTGACCTCGCGATTGATGCAGCGCGCTACGTGGTCGCGTGTCAGCAGCTCTGGCGGACGACGGGCGCTCTTGTCGCCCTGCGTGTAGCGCCAGCCTTCTTCGGGATCCGAAGCGGTCTGCGGCTTGTAGTTGTCCGGGATGTCGTCGAACATGAACCGGCGTCCCTCGCTGTTCTTGAGGACGCCACCTTCGCCACGCACACCTTCGGTCACGAGAATTCCGCGTACGCTCGGCGGCCAGACCATCCCCGTCGGATGGAACTGGATGAACTCCATGTCGATCAGCTCGGCGCCCGCGCGATACGCCAGCGCGTGGCCGTCGCCGGTGCCTTCCCAGCTATTGCTCGTGATCTTGAACGCCCGGCCGACGCCACCAGTGGCCAGCACGATCGCCTTGGCGTTGAACACATGGAAGCGGCCGCGTTCGCGGTCGTAGGCCAGGACACCCGCCGCACGGCCGTTGTCGAGAATCAGATCGATGACCGTGTGCTCCATGTGCACGGTCATCCCGGTGTAGACGGCGTGATCCTGCAGCGTGCGAATCAGCTCGAGGCCGGTGCGGTCGCCGACGTGCGCGAGGCGCGGATACCGGTGTCCACCGAAGTTGCGCTGATTGATCCGGCCGTCAGGCGTACGGTCGAACACCGCGCCCCATCCCTCGAGCTCACGGACGCGATCGGGCGCTTCCCTCGCGTGCAACTCCGCCATGCGCCAGTTGTTCACGTACTGACCGCCGCGCATCGTGTCCGCGAAGTGAACGCGCCAGCTGTCACGGTCGTCGTTGTTGGCCATGGCCGCTGCCATGCCTCCTTCCGCCATGACCGTGTGCGCTTTGCCGAGGAGCGACTTGCAGATGAGACCCACTGATACGCCGCTCGACGCCGCCTCGATCGCCGCGCGCAGGCCGGCGCCGCCGGCGCCGATGATCAACACATCGTAGCTGTAGCTTTGATACGCCGCCATCAGATCAGCCTCACATCAGTGATGACGCCCATCGAGCAGAGACGGACATAAACGTCCGACAGCGCCACCGAGAAGAGGCTCATCCAGGCAAAGAGCATGTGACGGCCGTTGAGCGCGCTCGAGCAGTTGTAGCAGGCGTGCCGCATTGGCGACTTGGAGACCTCGTCCTTCATGCCGCCGACCATGTGGCGGATCGAGTGACACCCGAGGGTGTAGCTACTGAGGAGGACGACGTTCACGGCGAGGAGGAGCGTGCCCACGCCGACGCCGAACTCCGTCTGACCGGTCGTCGGGTTGGTGAACCACAGCGCGAGCCAGACGTCGTACGAGAGCACGAGCAGGAAGAGGCAGGCGATGTAGGCGAAGAAGCGATGGACGTTCTGGAGAATCAGCGGAAACCACCGCTCGCCCCAGTAGGTCTTGCGCGGCTCACCCACCGTGCACGACACCGGATCCATCCAGAACGCCTTGTAGTAGGCGCCACGGTAGTAGTAGCAGGTGAAGCGGAAGAGACCGGGGAACGGCAGGATGAGCAGCGCCGGCGAGAACGGTGCCAGCGCTGGCCACCAGTCGGGTTTCGGGCCGAGCCACGCATGGTGGGAGTCGCCCCAGATTTCCGGTGAATAGAACGGGGAAAGATACGGGCCGTAGGTGTAGTGGGCGTTCTGAAACGCGGCCCAGGTCGCATAGACCACGAAGCCGCCGAAGACCGCGAACACGATCATCGGCTCGACCCACCACCAGTCGCGCCGGCGGGTTTCTCCAAAATCCCGCGGCACGATCTTGACGGGGACTGCCTCCATCAAC
>DASUGO010000120.1:0-5482 GCA_036273975.1 Candidatus Krumholzibacteriia bacterium | reverse complement strand
CGACCCGCGCGTGATGCGGGCGGTCTGCGCCGCGCTCAAACCCTACGGCGTGTTCTTCCTCGATTCTTTGACGTCTCCGAAGTCGGTCGCCTATACTGTCGCGGTGGAATCGGGGCTCCCGGCGGTGTCCAACACGCTCTTCCTGGACGACGCCACCGACCGCCGCGAGGATGTCGAGGATCGCATCCACGAGCTGGTCGACCGGGCCCGGCGGCACGGCGTTGCGGTCGGCATTGGCCACCCGCACCCGTGGACGCTGGAGGCGCTCTCGGCGAGCATCGACTTTCTCGACGCCGCCAACGTGGAACTGGTCACGGTGTGCGAACTGGTCGCGAACCCCGCAACGGCAACGGCGACTCCCTAGGAGAAGGCTGACATGGAAAAGAACTTCATTCGACTCGGCGTCAACGTGGACCACATTGCCACCCTGCGCGAGGTGCGCAAGGCGCACGAGCCGGATCCGGTGGCGGCGGCCGCCGCGGCCGAAATGGCCGGCGCCGACCAGATTACCGTCCACCTGCGCGAGGACCGTCGCCATATCCAGAACCGCGACGTGCGCCTGATCCGCGAGGTCGTCAAGAGCACGCTGAATCTCGAGATGGCCGCGACCACCGAGATGCAGGAGATCGCACTGGCCATCCGGCCGCACGCGGTGTGCATCGTTCCCGAAAAGCGCGAGGAGATCACCACCGAAGGCGGGCTCAACCTGATGGACGCGCCCCAGAGCCTGGGCGAGCTGGTGGCGACGTTGAAGGACGCCGGCATCATGGTGACCGCGTTCCTCGACCCCGACCTGAAGCAGATCCACGAGGCGGCGCGCTTCCGCTTTGACGCGGTGGAGATGCATACGGGCGCGTTTTCCAACGCGTCGCGCCACAAGGTGGACGACGAGGTGGCCAACCTCAAGGAGGCCGCCAACGCGATCCGCCACCTCGGCATGCGCGTCCACGCCGGCCACGGGCTGGACTACCACAACCTCACCCGGATGCTCGAGGTCCCCTACCTGGAAGAGGTCAACATCGGCCACGCGATCATCGCGCGTTCGGTGTTCACCGGTCTCGACCGGGCGGTGCGCGACATGCTCCAGCTGCTGGGCCGGGCGTAGCGGGCGGGGGTGTCATTTGAGTCCAATTCCTGACGGAAATCTGGAAGGCCAGCAGCTTCTGCGAAATCGTGTCATTGCAGCGTTGGAGTACGGACATGAATCAGAGTCAGTTGAGGTAAAGGAGAGCGCTCCGTGGGAGGTCCTGAAGTATAAGATTGCAAAGACCGTGATGGCGATGTCCAACCAGCGAGATGGGGGGCTTCTGATCATCGGTGTTGCGGAGGGCAAAACGGGCTGGGAATTCTCTGGTGTGAGCTCTGAACATCTCGCCACGTACGACGCCGACGATATTGTTGATTTCATCAATCGATTCGCGTCTCCGGCACTTCGTCCGACAATTGTTCGAGTGACCAGGGATGTGGACTATGTCGCTATCGACATCCATGAGTTTCGCGAAACCCCAACGGTCTGCAAGCGGGAGGGGCTTAACCTCAGGGAGGGTGACGTCTACGTGCGGAGTGCCGGCAAGCCCGCAACGACACGCATAATGCACGCTGGAATGATGCACGAGTTGCTTGAGCTTGCTGCGGAAAAGCGAGCTCGACGAATGATAGAGGTATCCAAACGACTTGGGCTTGAGATGCATTCGGGGCCGTCGGCGTACGAGAAAGAACGTGAAGGCCTGTGACGCACAAGCAACCAACGCTGCCATTTCCAATCTTGGAAGGCCCATACTGGCGAATCAACTCGCACTGCTCTGAATACAGACCTAACAGGTTGAAGAATTCAAACGAGTGCTTTGATGTCGTTCGACAAAATAAGGTGCGGTTGCGAGGATGGGACTTCCCTCACGTTAGTTCAAACGCGCTCGAGCGTGACTACAGCAACGATTACTTTGCTTCTTGGTCGAACTTTGCGACGCAGGAGTACTGGAGGTTTTACAAGAGCGGCCAATTTATTTTCCTGGCAACTGTTCGTGAAACGTACGATGCGATGTGGAAGAACAAGCTGCTCGGAGTGGCGAGGCAGCGAATTTTCATGAATAAGCCGGATGGTTTGAACTGGGATAAGGTCCCGGGATTTATTTCAATTGTGAACACGGCATATATGTTCACCGAGATATTTGAGTTTTTTGCCCGCCTTTGCGCCGCAGGAGTTTATTCAGGTGATGTTCAGATCAGCATCATGGCCTCCGGTATCGATGGATTTGTTCTAGCTGCAGACGAGTCTCGTGCCTGGAACGAGTACTTTTCGTTTTCAGGCGCCGTCCCGTTTAAGTACGAACAGAGCGTGTCGTCGGACGCGCTCTACTCGGATGTGGTCACTAACGCACTTCAGGCCGTCGAAGAGTTCTTCATGCGGTTTGGGTTGACCAACGCGCCCCGCGATATCCTTCGCGACGAAATTTCCGGCCTCCTGGAACGCAAGGGGTGAGTATCGATTCGGATGTCGCGAAAGTACTTCGTAGGCGCGCGTCGCCCCTGGAGTCACTCGGGGTCCAATGGGTGCGGGGCAAACGCCGAGGCGCGTGCTCGCCCGGCCGCCCCCCCAGGCGGGTGCCGTCCGGCACCGGTCACCACCCCCCCGATCCGACCCCTTGACCCCGCAACCCGTTCGTGTATAATGGCCTCTTATTTTCCGGCCATACTGCCCTCCCGCGTGGAAACTCTGGCGCCACACTTCCGGCAACGACCCTGGGGAGGGTAGAAGTCTGCCCGAAACAGTCCTGATCAGAGGTAACGATGAAGACCCGGTGGAAACTGGTCATCATTCTCGCGGCCGTCGTGTATTGCGGCTGGGCGTTGTTCCCGAGCTTCCGGTTCTATGCAATGGACGGGGACGCGCGCGCCCGGCTCAGCAGCGAGCAGCGAGATAAATTCAACGAATCAGCCATCAAGCTCGGCCTGGACCTTCAGGGCGGTGTCCATCTGGTAATGGAAGTCGACGACTCCAAGCTGGATGAGAACGCCAAGAAGGATGTCATGGACCGGGCCATCCGGATTTACCGCAACCGAATCGACCAGTTCGGCGTGGCGGAGCCGGTGATTCAGAAGCAGGGCGATCGCCGCATCATTGTGGAGTTGCCCGGCCTCTCCGACGTGGATCGCGCGCACCGCATCCTCGGCCAGACCGCGCAACTCGAGTTCCGGCTCGTGCGCGAACAGGACGAAGTGAGCCGCACGCTGACCGCGCTCGATCGCAACCTGCGCGGCGTCAAGGTGACGGGCACGGTCGTCGACACGACCGGCGTCGGCCAGCCCGACGCGTCCGCGACCGCCAGCGCCGACACGCCGCCCTCCAGTGACGCGGAAGTCGATTCGCTGCTCCCGACCATCCCCGGTTCCACCGACAACGTGCCGCTGCCGGAAAGTTCCGAGGAACGGCCGTTCACGTCGCTGCTCGCGACATACTTCGACGGTGGCGTCGTGGTGGACGGGCGCCGCAAAGAAGAGGTCGACCTTCTGCTCCACACCGAGCAGGCGCAGCGCGCGGTTCCGGCCAACTCCGAATTTTTGTGGGGCGCCGAGTCGCGTCCCATCCAGGGCGGCGGCGAGGGCTTCATGCTCTACCTGTGCGAGAAGAACGCCACGCTCGACGGCTCCACGCTGACCGACGCGACCACGCGTCCCGACCCGGACGATCCGACGCGCCTCAACGTGGGCTTCCGGCTCAACCGGCAGGGCGCGATCGTCTTTGCGCGCTTCACGGGTGAGAACATCGGCCGCCGCATCGCGATCGTGCTGGACGACAAGGTTCGTTCCGCGCCGGTCGTGCAGAGCAAGATTCCCAGCGGCGAGGGCCGCATCACCGGCATCGGCGACGACGACGAGGCCAACGACCTCGCCATCGTCCTGCGCGCGGGCGCGCTGCCGGCCCCGGTCTCGATTGTCGAGGAGCGCACGGTGGGTCCGTCGCTCGGCCGCGACTCCATCGAGTCGGGCAAGAAGGCGGCGATGGCCGGCTTCGTCCTGGTGCTCGCGTTCATGGTGCTCTACTACCGCGTCTCCGGCATCCTCGCGTGCTTCGCGCTGGTGCTGTGCATGGCGATGATCCTCGCGGTCATGGCGACGCTGCGCGCGACACTCACGATGCCGGGCATCGCGGGTCTGATTCTCACCATCGGTATGGCGGTGGACGCCAACGTGCTGATCTTTGAACGTATCCGCGAAGAGCTGCGCCGCGGCAAGACGGTGCGCGCGTCCATCGACGCCGGGTACGACAAAGCCTTCTCCACCATTCTCGACGCCAACATCACCACGCTGATCACCGCATTCGTACTGTGGCAGTTTGGTACGGGCCCCATCAAGGGCTTCGCCACCACGCTGACGGTGGGGATTCTGGCCAGCATGTTCACCGCGCTCGTCGTCACGCGCGTCGTCTACGACCTCATTACGAGCCGGCGCCACCTCGAGCGCCTGAGCATCTAAGGCAGGGAATAGCGCTATGCAGTTCTTCGAGAAAGCGAATGTGAACTTCGTCGGCGTACGCCGGCGCACGATGATGGTCTCCGTGGTGGTCATCTTCGCGGGCCTCGTCTCGGTCGCGTTGCACCGCGGGTTCAAGTCGTCCATCGATTTTGCGGGCGGCGCGCTGATCGAGATCGGCACCGAACAGCCGGTCCCGGTGTCCGAAATCCGAACGCTGGTGACGTCGGCCGGTTTCGAAGGCGCCGAAATCACGCGCTTCGGCGAGGACGGCGACTACCTGATCAAGGTCAAGAGCGTGGGCGATGCGGCGACGGTGGCCGACAGCCTCAAGAACGTCGTTTCCGCCGGCATCGGCGGCCAGAAAGTGGATCTGCGCCGCGTCGAGTCGGTGGGTCCGAAGATCGGTTCGGAGTTACGCACCGCGGCGTTGTGGGCGGTCGTCTACTCGCTGATCGGCATTCTGATCTACGTGGGCTGGCGCTTCGACTTCCGCTTTGCGGTGGCCGCCATCATCGCGACCGCGCACGACGTGTTCATCACGCTGGCGTTCTTCTCGTTTACCGGGATGGAGATATCCCTCAGCGTGATCGCGGCGTTGCTCACCATAGTGGGTTACTCGCTCAACGATACCATCGTGGTGTTTGATCGCATCCGCGAGAACCTCGGCATCAAGCGCCGCGAGAACTTCGACACCCTGGTCAATTCCTCGGTCAACGAGACGCTGTCGCGTACCGTGATCACCTCGGGAACCACCGTGTTGTCGCTGATCGCGCTGCTCGCGTTTGGCGGCGAAGTGATCCGCGATTTTGCGCTGACGCTCACCGTTGGCGTCGTCGTCGGAACCTACTCGTCCATCTTCATTGCGTCGCCGGTCCTGATCGAGTGGCAGAACCGGCGCCCGAAAAAGACCAAGTAAACGGCGTCGCGATTGCGGCCTGGAGTTTGAGCCCCCGTCCGGCTTTCGGCGGGGGCTTTTTCGTGGCCGGTTCCGGGGCCGCTCCCCGGCGGC
>DASUGO010000119.1:0-3868 GCA_036273975.1 Candidatus Krumholzibacteriia bacterium | reverse complement strand
ACCACCGGCAACTACGATCTGTGGAAGATCCCGATGGACGGCAGCGGAGAGCCGGCGGTGTACCAGCACACACCCGCGCAGGAAACCGGCGCGTCGTTGTCGCCCGATGGCCGCTGGATCCTGTACTCCGCCGTCGAAGGCGGCAAGCCGGGGCTGTTCGTGCAGTCGTTCCCGGATCCGGGAGCGAAGTACCAGGTCGCGATTCCCGAGGCGGTCGGTGCCCTGTGGGCCGCGCGCATGGATGAGCTTCTGGTCGCGAACGCGCGCGGCGAGGTCTACGCGGTGCAGATTACCACTGAAAACGGATTCCGGCAGGGCGCGAACCGCAAACTGTTCACGGTCACGCCCCCGGACAATTTTGTCGACATCGACAGCGGCGAGCAGCGCTTCCTGCTCTCCACACCGGTGAAAGGTTCCGGCGGTTCGCAACTCGAGGTTGTGCTCGGCTGGCCGCGTCTCATTGGAGGACAGAAGTAACCCGTGCAGATCAAACCCGGCAGCAAGCTCGGTTCCTACGACGTCGTTTCGATGCTCGGTGCGGGCGGCATGGGCGAGGTGTTCCGCGCGCGCGACACGCGGCTGGGGCGCGACGTCGCGATCAAGGCCATGCCGGAGGGCTTCGCGCAGGATCCGGAACGCCTCGGGCGTTTTGAACGCGAGGCGCGTCTGCTCGCATCGCTGAACCATCCCAACATCGCGGCCATCCACGGCGTCGAAGAGGCCGGCGGCGAGCGCTATCTCGTGCTCGAGTTTGTCGACGGGGAGTCGCTGGCCGCGCGCATCGCGCGCGGTGCGCTGCCGGTGGACGAGGCCATTGAGATCTGCCGCGACATCGCCGCCGGTGTGGAGGCGGCGCACGAGAACGGCGTCATCCACCGCGACTTGAAGCCCGGCAACGTGATGATCACGCCCGACGGCACGGTCAAGGTGCTCGACTTCGGGCTTGCGACCAGCGGCAGCGGTGGCAGCGGTGGTTCCAGCAGCGACCTCACGCGTTCGCCGACGCTCACCAGTCCCGCCACGCGCGCGGGCGTGATCCTCGGCACCGCGGCGTACATGAGCCCGGAACAGGCGCGCGGGCGTTCGGTCGATCGCCGCACCGACATCTGGTCGTTCGGCTGCGTGCTCTACGAGTGTCTGACCGGGACGCCCATGTACGAGGGCGAGACCGTCTCCGACCTGATCGCGCGCATTCTCGAACGCGACCCCAACTGGGAGGCGCTGCCCGCGAACACGCCCGTGCGCGTGCGCGAGCTCCTCAAGCGCTGCCTGCGCAAGGACCCGAAGGAACGCCTGCGCGACATCGGCGATGCGCGTCTGGAATTGATGGAGGCGCGTGCGGGAGCCGGCGCCGTGCCGGTTGCCGCCGCCCCCGCCGCGCGCAAACGCCCGTTCGCATGGATGATCGCGACCGGCGTGCTGCTCGCGGCACTCGCGGCCTCTATTGTAATACGTCCCGCACCGAAGCTCGCGCAGGAGCACACCATGCGCCTGTCCGTCCCGTTGCCGCCGGGTTTGCAGGTGAGCCTCGAGGTGCCCGATGCCGTGGTTTCTCCCGACGGACAGACGTTGCTGTTCGCGGCGTCGGATACCACCGGCACCACACGGCTGTACGTGCGCAAACTCGACGCCGCCGTGGTTCGTCCGGTGCCGGGCACCGAGGGCGCGGTGATCCCGTTCTGGTCGCCCGACAGCCGGCAGATCGCGTTCTTCGCCGATGGCAGCCTCAAGCGCATGGGGATCGACGGCGCGGGAACGCAGGTCATCTGTCCCGCACCGGCGCCGCGCGGTGGCGACTGGGGACCCGGTGACGTGATCCTGTTCCAGCCCAACGCGTCGGGACCCATCATGCGCATACCCGCGAGCGGCGGCACACCGGTTCCGGCGACGACGCTCGACCCGGAACTCAAGGAGACCGCGCATCGCTTTCCGAGCTTTCTCCCCGATGGAAAACATTTCCTCTATGTTGCACTGCCGGGACCGGACGGAGTTCCGCAGACACGCACCGGTTCGCTGGATGGGGACACGGGCCCGGTGTTGCTGACCTCGCTGAGCCGGGCGACCTACTCGGAACCCGGATACCTGCTGTTCAACCAGAACGAATCGGTGGTGGCACAGCCGTTCGACGCCGCGTCGCGCACGGCGCACGGAACGCCGCAACTGGTGCCGGATCTGTACAACACCGCGGGCCAGTACTCCGGATCGCCCATCGTGACGGCGTCGGCGGATGGCAAGCTCGTGCAGCGGGAGTTGAATCTGAGCGGAATGGCCATCGTTCTCACGGACCGGTCGGGACGCGTGACCCGGCGGCTTTCGCTGCCGCCGGGCAAGTACAGCGCCCCGAGGTTTTCCCCCGACGGCAAGCGCCTGGCCGTGACGCACTGCCGCGTCGACGAATACGAGGAGCACCTGTGGGTGGTGGACCTCGCGCGCAGTCTGTCGACGCGCTTCGCGTTCGACGGCGACTACGACATCGATCCACGCTGGACGGTGGATGGCTCGCGCATCGTCTGGGGGTCGGACCGGGCGGACGGCCGCGACCTGTACTGGAAGCGGTCGGATGGCGCAGGCGCGGAAGAGCTGCTGGTGGATGCGCCCGGTCTCTTCAACGACCCCACGTCGGTCACGTCGCAGTACGTGCTGTTCCGCTCGCTGAGCGGCGAGACCAACGAGGATATCTGGATCGCGCCGCTCGCGGGCGACGGGGAAGCGAAGCCGTTTGTCCTGACACCGTTCGACGAGATCGACGCGGTGGTCTCGCCCAATGAGCGCTGGGTCGCGTATCGTTCCAATGAGTCGGGCCGCTTTGAGCTCTACGTGACCTCGTTCCCGGAGCCGGGCAGCAAGACGCGGATCTCCGACACGGGCGCACAGCCGACACCCAATGTGCGGCCGGTGACCGTCGCGTGGCGTGGTGACGGCCGCGAGCTCTACTACGTGGGCGGAGATGGGCGCACCCTGATGGTCGTCGACGTGGACACCGGCGTGGATTTCCATGCCGGAAATCCCAGGCCGCTGCTGCGTCTGCCGCGCGAGACCATCGATGCCGCCGTGGCCCCGGACGGCCAGTTGCTGGCCGTGATTGTTCCGGCCGAGACCAACGCGCGCTCCATCATCAACCTGGTCGTCAACTGGTCGGCGGAGATGAAATGAACCTCACGCCCGGAACCAGACTTGGTCCCTACGAAATCGTTGCGCCGCTCGGCGCGGGCGGCATGGGCGAGGTGTACCGCGCCAGGGACACGCGCCTCGACCGCGAGGTCGCGGTCAAAGTATTGCCGCAGCACCTCTCGTCCAATTCGGAAGTGCGCGCACGCTTCGAGCGCGAGGCGAAAACGGTTTCGTCGCTCAACCACCCGCACATCTGCACGCTGTTCGATGTCGGCCGCGAGGGCGAGACCGATTACCTCGTGATGGAACTGATCGAGGGCGACACACTGGCCACGCGGCTCCTGACCGGTCCGCTGCCGGTGAGTGACACGCTGCGCATCGGTTCGCAGATTGCCGACGCGCTGGACCGCGCGCACCGCGCCGGTGTCGTACACCGCGATCTGAAGCCTGGCAACATCATGCTCACCAGGGCCGGCGCCAAGCTGATGGACTTTGGCCTCGCGCGCGTCACCGGCATGGCCGGTCCCGGCAGCGGGAGCGGCGTCACAGTGGCGGCGCTCACGCAGTCACCGACCGTCGCGCAGCCGCTGACGGCCGAGGGGACCATCGTCGGCACGTTCCAGTACATGTCGCCCGAGCAGCTGGAAGGGAAGGAGACCGACGCGCGTGGCGACCTGTGGGCGTTCGGCTGCGTGCTGTACGAAATGGCGACCGGCCGGCTCGCGTTCGAGGCCAAGAGCCAGGCGTCGTTGATCGG
>DASUGO010000118.1:0-2643 GCA_036273975.1 Candidatus Krumholzibacteriia bacterium | reverse complement strand
CCGCTCTCGTCGATCATGGTTGCGAGACTGTTGATTGCCGCGAGGCACTCCGGGGACTCGCGGATGACGCGCTCGAGCAGGAGCAGGGCGAAGCGAACCGTCCCGGCGCGATAACCCTCCACGGCATCGTAAATGCTTTCTCTCGCTGCGGGCGGGAGGTGGGGGACCGAGACCTCCCAGTCGTTGCCGTGCATGCGGCGGACACGGATCGCGCCGGGTGGAGGGTCGGCGAATGCGAACTCTCCGGCACGGGGGAGCCCGAAGCGCCCGCGGACCACGTCCGCGGGCAAGGCGGTCCCGAACGGCTGGAGCATGAACGCGAGATCGATCTCGAATCCGTCCGTCGGCAGGTCCGCGTGCAGTTCGCGCACCTGGCGCATCATCTGCAGGTTCCTGGCGAGTTGCACCATCGCCGCGACCACGGAGCGGTCCACGGTACGGGTCATGGTGACCTCGCGCGCCGCTTCGACCTCCTGGCGAATCGCTTCCTCCGCCACGCCGAGCGTGTACAGAAGCGCCGCGAGGTGCTCGCGGAAGCGGTCGAGGAGCGTTTGCCGGGGTGACGCTTCAACGAGCAGGACCACCCGGGAGGCAGCATTGAGGAACAAGACCTGCCGTTGCCGCCCGACGGCGACGGTGTTGGCGTACCATTCGCCGAGCGTGGTCGTATCCCGCGCGCCGGGTTCTCCGTCCGGGACGACGCGAAGCGACTTGAGCAGAGATGCGGTGCAGCGGACAAGGAGCATCGGAGGATTGTAGCAAATGCTGCCGGCGCGCGCGAGCTGGCCGCCGCCAACGGTTTCGCCGGGGGCGCCGGCGCCGACGCGGACGCGCGTCAGCGCGTCCCCGTCCGCACCGCCCCGAACCAGGTCACCAGCGTATACAGCGTCCACAGCGTGCGACCGTGGTCGGCACCGGCAATGTGCTCTTCAGCCATCCGTGTCACCGCGGCGCGGTCGAGCCATGGTGTGGCGTCGAGGCCGGTGGACGTCATTTCGTCGAGCAGCGGGCGCAGCGGCTCGCGAAACCAGGTCGCGATGGGGAGGCTGAAGCCGTGTTTGGACCGGTCGGCGAGGTCGTTGCCCAGCAGGTCGCGGAAGGTATCGCGCACGATCAGTTTGCCGACGTTGCCTGTGCGCTTCATCGCGCCGGGAATCGTCATCGCCGCCTCGAGCATCCGATGATCCAGGAACGGCA
This sequence comes from Candidatus Krumholzibacteriia bacterium, assembly GCA_036273975.1. Taxonomy (GTDB): domain Bacteria; phylum Krumholzibacteriota; class Krumholzibacteriia; order WVZY01; family JAKEHA01; genus JAKEHA01. Next base: position 1,446 of record DASUGO010000118.1, on the reverse strand, counting down.
CGCGTGCTTCCAGTCCGTGCGCCATGGTGGTGCCGTCGACCTTGGGCAACAGGTCATCGGCGAGAAAGCCGTGGATGTCGATGCGCGCGGCACGGTTGATGGCATCGCCCCCGCCGTTCCCCAGCCAGCGCGCCTCCAGTTGGCGTGTGGCGCGCGCGCCGTCCGCGTGCGCATCGAAGCCGGGGGTGAGTGCGGCCGCGCGAGCGCCCGGCATGACGTACTCGTAGCCGCTGCCCGCCGAGCGGTTGCCGTGCGTGACGACACGCTTGCAGCGGTTGAGCAGACGTGCACGCGCCGACGCCAGGCGCCGGTAGTAGCCATAGCCGGAGAAGAGTTCGTCGGCGCCTTCGCCCGACAGCACCACCTTGACATGTTCGCGGGCGAGCCGCGAAACCAGCGACAGCGGCACGCACGCGGGATCGCCCACCGGTTCGGTGAGCTGCGCAATCACGTCGTGCGCGGCCGCGGCAAACGACGCCGGTGTGCACGCCAGCGGATGCAGCGTCGCCCCGAAGCGCGTGGCCGCCAGGCGCGCGAAGGGGGTTTCATCGAAGCCGGTGCCGGTGACGCCCACCGTGAACGCGGGTATCGGACCATCGCTGTGCGCGGCCATCAATCCGAGCACGATGGACGAGTCCAGCCCGCCGGACAGCAGCACGCCGACCGGGACATCGGCGCGCATGTGTTTGACGACCGCGTCTTCGGTGAGGTCGAGCAACGCGCTCCGCCAGGCGCCGTTGCCGCGGCGATCATCGCGGCAGTCGGGGAGCGTCCAGTACGCGCGCGGCTCCGCGACCTGCCCGTTGGCAATCGTCACCACGTGTCCCGGCGGCAGCTTGCGTACCCCAGCAATTACCGTGGCCGGTCCCGGCGTGAACTGGTGCTGGAGATAGAGCCGCACCCCGAGCGGATCGGGCGCCAGCGGAAGGTGGCCGTCCGCGAGCAGCGCGGAGATCGTGGAGGCAAAGTACAGCGCACCCGCGTGCTCCGCGTACACGAGCGGTTTGATTCCGGGCCGGTCGCGGACCAGGTGGACGGTCGCCGCGGGGATGTCGTGGAGCGCGAACGCAAACATGCCTTCGAGCCGCGGCAGCAGTCCGTCGAGACCCCACGCACGATACCCGTGTACGAGCACTTCCGTGTCCGTCGCGGTGCGGAAGTGGTGGCCGAGCGCGATGAGTTCCTGGCGAAGCTCGACGTAGTTGTAGATCTCGCCGTTTGCCACCACCTCGACGGTCTCGCGCTCGTCACAGATGGGCTGGTGGCCCCCGGCGACGTCGATGATCGACAGGCGCCGCATCCCGATGCCCACGCTGCCGCGAACGGACGTCCCGCGGTCGTCGGGTCCGCGGGCCGCGAGCGCGTCGACGTTGGTGTCCAGCCGCCGCGCGTCGTGTGGATGGCTCCCGGTAAGATCGATGATGCCTGCGATGCCGCACATTCCGG
>DASUGO010000117.1:0-6878 GCA_036273975.1 Candidatus Krumholzibacteriia bacterium | reverse complement strand
GCCGGTCTGTACGCGATGCTGGTGTCGTCGCGCCAGCGCGACGCGGACTTTCGCGGCCGCCTGATGCGCTACAACTCGGTGTGGGCGCTGGCCGGCATCGCCGTGATCGTCCCCGCCTGGTTCTGGTTCCGCGGCGCCATTCCCGCCGATGTAATGGCGGCCATGGCCGAGCGCATGCGCACGCCGGTTCTGGCGATGAACGCGGCGCTGTGGTTTCTGGGCGCGCTCACCGCGCTGGTGCTGGCATTCGGCCTGCTGCTGCCAAAGCGGCTGCACACGGCGACCGCGGTGATATTGATGGCGCTGGGGCTCGGGTTCTTCGGCGGATTCGAGTGGATGCGCGAGTCGGTTCGCAAGCCGTATGTGATCTACGGTGTGATGTACGGCAACGGCGCGGAGGTCGCACGGCAGGACGAATACCGTGCGACCGGCTTCCTGCCGCACATCGCGTTCCGCACCGGCGACGATGGCAGCGACCTGTTCAACCACGCGTGCCGCACCTGTCATACCATCGGCGGGTACAAGCCGCTCGCGCCCATGTTCAACGGCACGGATCCGCAGTTCATTGCCAGCATCGTCGCGAACACGGACAAGCTGCACGGCAACATGCCGCCGTTCTTCGGCACCGCGTCCGAGGCGCAGACCATCGCCGAACACATCTGGAGCCGCGTCGATCGACGGCCATTCGACGCCGTTTACGGACTCTCGGGCGCGGCACTGGGACGCAAGGTCTACGAGGTGCGCTGCGGCCGCTGCCATCAGATCGGGGGCTTCCGCGAAAACATCGAGTCGCTTGCCGGCCTCGACGACTCCGACTACAACGATATCCTCGACAACGGCGCCGACTACGGCGAGGGGATGCCCGACTTTACCGGCACCGCAGCGGAACGCGCCGCGCTGATTGCGTGGCTGCGGACGCTCCCGGAAGGAGTTGAGCAGCGATGAACATTCCCGACTATCACGTCCTTCCCGCCCCGCTGTGGCTGATCACGATCCTGCACGTGCTGACGCTGACGCTGCACTTCGCCGCGATGAACTTTCTCTTCGGCGGACTGGTGGTGCTGCTGTTCGGCAAGCTGGACGGCAAGTGGCACAACCCGACCGTGCGGAAGTTCATCACGCTGTTTCCGGCCGCGATGGCGGCCACGGTGACGCTGGGTGTCGCGCCGCTCCTGTTCCTGCAGCTGACGTTCGCGCAGCCGGCGTATTCGGCGGCCATCGTGAGCGGCTGGTTGTGGCTGTCCATCTCGCTGGCGGTCATCGTCGCGTACTACTTCCTGTACGGCGCGTCGTTCTCGAACAAGCCCGGCCGGACACCGGCCTTTCTCACCATATCGATGGTCGTGCTGCTGTTCGTCTCGTTCGTATACAGCACGGTGTTCTCGCTGGCCGAACGGCCGGATCTGTACCGGCAGCTGTACGCCGCCAACCAGTCGGGCACGGTCGTGAACCCCGCGGTCGGCGCGTGGCTGTTCCGCTGGCTGCACATGCTCGCGGGGGCGGTCACGGTGGGCGGATTCTTCGTCGGGCTGATGGGCAGAAACGATGAACCGGTCTACCGGCTCGGGCGCGGCTTCCTGCTGGGGGGCATGGCGGTGTCGATCGTCCTCGGCTTTGCGTACATGATGACACTCGGCGAGTTCCTGCTGCCCTTGATGCGCTCGATCGCGATCTGGCTCGTGCTCGTCTCGCTGGTGCTGTCGATGGGCTCGCTGCACTTCTTCTTCCGCCGGAAGTTCGTTGCCGCGGGGTTGATGCTGTTCGTCTCGCTGCTGAGCATGGTTGTGATCCGGCACGTGCTGCGCCTGATCGTGCTCAAGGGCGAGTGGGACCCGGCCGGTGTTCCGGTGGCGCCGCAGTGGTCGGTGTTCGCGGTGTTCCTGGCGTGCTTCGTCCTGGCGATCGGCCTGTTGTGGTACATGCTGAAGGTGTACTTCGCCGACCGCGCGCGCGCCTGAGGCGCCCAGGCGGCAGGCAGCGTATTCGAGAGCGATGCCGGTTCTCCGCTCAAGCACTTCGCGCGCGATGGTTGAAAGCGCGCCTCGTGAAATCGCGTCGAACCGGCATCGCTCTCTTCAGTTCCGATCAGGCCATCTCAGTTCTTCTTCTTGAGCCTGTCGAGCAGGCCCTTGACCTCGGAGTCGAGGTTCTGCTTGCCCTCCGACATCATCGACTGCTGCACGCGCGCGGACAGCGCGTTCGCATCCACGGTGACGTTCGGCTTCATGACGGCCCCCGACAGCGACAGCGGAACCTCGAGCTTGCCGCTCTGCGACAACAGGTACCTCGCCATCGGGACCTGCTCCACCAGGTCGCGCGTGAGCTTGTCGGACAGCGTAAGCGTCGTGCTCATGTTCATGTCCTTGTCGAGCGAGAACCAGCCGCTGCCGTTGAGCGAGAAATCGCTCGACGCCAGCTTCAAGTCGGGCACCTGGATCTTCCCGTTGGCAATAGTCACGTTGCCGGCCAGGTTCTTGAACACGGTCGAATTGCTCTCGAACAACTTCGGGTTCTTCGCCGCCATCTTCGCGGTCAGGTCGGCAGGCACCAGCGGGATGCCCTGAATCGACGAGAACAGCTGTTTGGTGAGGTTGGTATTGAGCAGCGCCCCCTCGATCACCACCGCGCCGCCTTTTCCGGCCAGCGTCTTGGCGACGTCTTCCCACGTCTTGCCCGCACCGCTCAGGGAAAAGTCCGCGGTGATGCGTCCCGCCACCGCGTCGGCCAGCGCCGGCGACTTGTAGCGGAAGTACTCGGCCAGGTTGACGTCTTCGACCTTGGAGCTGATGTCGAACTTTGCGGCCAGCGGTTCGAACGTGCCCGATCCGGAAACGGTCCCGCCCATCGATCTGGCGGAGAAGCGGTCGATGAAGACCTTCTCGGGGGTTGCGCGCACCGTCGCGGTGGCGTCGGTGTAGTCGATGTTCGACGCGATCCCACGCTTCGACGCAATCTCGAGCTCGCTCTGCACCGGCTTCGGCGCACCCGGCGCCGGAGCCGCCGCGCCGGCGATCTCGGTGGTCCTGCCCGTCACGGTCACGTCGCGGAACACCTCGGCGCGCGGAAGTTTGGGCGCGTTGGGCGCCGGGGCCTGCACGTCGGCGCGCCACACCTCGGCCGACGTCACCGTGTAGGTGGCCGCCAGGGGCTGGAAGGCCGGGATGTCGGCGGTCGCGCGGAACGCGCTCTTGCCAATGGTGAATGTCGCGTCGCTGATGTTGGCGGATGTCGCGGTGAACGACGCGCTCCCCTTGCCACCCGTGAGCGGGTTCGGCACCTGCGGCAGCACGGCGGTCACGCTGGAGAAGGTTGCCGTCCCACGAATGTCGGGAACCGCCCCCGGCACCGGCGTACCGGTAATCTTCACCGTCGCCTTGACGTCGCCGGTGGGCGCAAACACCGCGAGCGACGGCATCAGATCAATCCACGGACCGATCGCGCTGTTGGCGTCGAACGAGAACGCCATCGACTCCTGACCCTTGAACGGCACCAGCCGCCCCGATCCGTGTGCGTGCAGCGCGTGTACGACGGCATCGATGGACGAGAATTCCACGCCGGCGTTCTCGACCCCCTCAGGCCGGAACGTGCCACCGAACTCGACCGTCGCGGGAACGCCGGCGGGCTTCTTGAACTGCGGCTCGAGCGCGTACGACATCGCCGTCGCGTCGAGCTTGCCGGCAAACGTGACCGCCTCGGCCGCGCCCTCGAAGGACGCGTTGCCGCTCACCTGACCGCCCAGCACCGGCGCGGGTTTACCCGGAGCCGCGGCCTTCATCTTGACACCATCGAGCGCAATCGGGCCGATGGCCGCCGTACCCTTCGCCCGCGCGCCCGCGAACACGAGCGTGGAGTCCGCCAGCAGGTTGAACGGCCCGGCGGTGGCGCTCACCTGGATATTGGGATCCTCCGCGCCGAACGCGGTCACATCCAACGCGATTTCATCGAACACCACCGCGCCGAGCGTGCCCGACGCGGTGCCCTTCACGCGAACGGCACCGTCCAGGCCCGGCGCCGCCGGCGGTGCCGTGACCGGCTTCGCCGCGGCCAGCGCGGACATCGCCACCGGCCCCATTTCGAACGTGGCGGACAGCGGCGCGGCGGCCAGCGCCTCCGGCGTCGCGGCCGCGCCGATGGGCCCGACCGTCGCGTTCAGCGTGACGTCCTGCGCGTCGCCAAACACGGCGGCCGCGAGCGTCGCGGTGATCTTCTTGTCGAGACTCACGTTCTGCGCGGAGAAATCGATGTCGCGGATGGTGCGGTCCAGCGATGCGGCCGCGTCGACGTAGTGCACGGTCCCGTTCGCGATGTCGGCGAACGCGAGCACGAACGGAACCGCCGCTGCGCTGGAAGGCCGCGTGGCGCCACCCGCACCGCCGGCTGCCGCGGGGCCGGCCGCGGTCTCGACCAGGCTCGTGAAGTTGAAGCGCCCGCCGTCGCCCTTGATCACGGACACCACCGGGTCGTTCAGCACGAAGCGTTTGACTTCGACGCGCTTCTTCAGGAGCGGCATCAGCGCCACGTTGACGCGCAGATCCGCGACGCGCACGAAGGGTTCGGACGCAAACGCGGGGTCGTCCGCCACCGTCACATCCTGCACGCGCACGCCGATCTCGGGCCACAGCGCGACGCCCACGTCACCGACCGACACGTCGCGGCCGATGCGCGCCTCGACCTGGGCCAGCAGCACGTCCTTCTTGCTGTTGACGATGCGGCCAAGGTTTGCCACCAGCACGCCCACGCCAATCACAATCACGGCGACCACGATGCCCGTAACGAGCAGAATCTTCTTTTTCATTTGAGGTCCTCGTCGGAGTTTGCAACCTGGCGGAACCGGGGGTGTCGCGTCGATCGCGCCGGCCGCCGGGGCCATCCCGCAACGCAACGTTAGCAGCCCGGGCGGTCAATCGCCAAGCAACAAGGCGGAAAGCGCGCCGCTATGCGATGAACATCGCGTCGCCGTAGCTGAAAAAGCGGTATTCGCGCGCGACCGCCTCGCGGTACAGAGCGAGGGTCGGGGCCGTCCCGGCGAACGCGCACACCAGCGCGAGCAGCGACGAACGGGGCAGGTGGAAGTTGGTGAGCAGCGCGTCGACAGCCCGGAACGGATACCCGGGGCGGATGAAGAGGCTGGTTTCGCCCACCCGCGCCTCCGGCTCCGCGTCCAGCCAGCCGCGCGCGGCCACGGTCTCCAGTGCCCGGGTCGCGGTGGTACCCACCGCCACCACACGCCGGCCGTCGCGCTTCGCGCAAGCGACGGCCGTCAGTGTATCGGCATCCATCGAGAACGATTCGGCGTGCAGGTGATTCTCCTCGAGGATGTCATGATCGAGGGGCTGAAACGTCCCCGGGCCGACGTGGAGCACGAGCGTGCGCACGTCGACACCGGCCGCGCGGATTCGTTCCAGCAGCGCGGCGTCGAAGTGCAGCCCCGCCGTCGGTGCCGCCACCGAACCCGGCTCGCGCGCGAACACGGTCTGGTAGCGCTCGCGGTCGGCCGGCGTGTCGGGGCGGTGCATGTACGGCGGAAGCGGCATGTGTCCGTGCGCGTCGAGCATGGAGAATATATCCACCCCCGACACCAGTTCGAACACCGCTTCGCGCTCTCCGGCCCGTTCGACGAAACCCACACTCACATCACCATCCGCGGTCAGGATATCCCCAGCACGCAATTTGCGCAGCGGCCGCGCCCACGCGACGAAGCGCCGTTCGTCGAGCGTGCGCACGAACAACACCTCCACCTCCAGCCCGTCATCGCGCCGCAGCGGCAGCCGCGCGGGCACCACGCGCGTGCGATTCAGCACGAGCACGTCACCGGCGCGCAGCAAATCCGGCAGATGATCGAAGGTGGTGTGAATCGCTTCCCGCGCACCATCGCGCGACGCCACCAGCAACCGGCTCGCCGTCCGTTCGGCCGGCGGCTCCTGCGCAATCAGGTGCCCGGGGAGTTCGTAATCGAGTTCGTCGAGATGCATGTTTCTATCCGGCCGCGCGGGTCCTGTCGGTCGCCAGCCCATCGCGCTCGGGTCGACCGCGCCTTCGCACTAGTCTCCCCTCACACGTGGGCGCCCGCCGTCCGCCACCCGCGCGGAACGACCGTGGAGACGCGTTCGTACCGAAAACTACAGCAGCCGCTGGGAAGAGCCGTCCGGGGACGGCGCCGTGAGGCCCAGGTGGGTGAGGGCCAGCGGTGTCGCGACGCGGCCGCGCGGCGTGCGCTGCAGGAAACCCTGCTGGATCAGGAACGGTTCGTAGACGTCCTCGAGGGTTTCCTGTTCTTCGCTGACCGCGACCGCGAGCGACTGGATGCCCACCGGGCCACCACCGAAGTTCTGGATGATCGACTGCAGGATGCGACGGTCCATCTCGTCGAGCCCGCGCTCGTCCACGCGCAACCGCCTGAGCGCAAAATCCGCCGCCGCGCGGTCGATCGTGTTCTTGCCCTGCACCTGCGCGAAGTCACGCGTGCGCTTGAGCAGCCGGTTGGCGATGCGCGGTGTCCCCCGCGAGCGGCGCGCGATCTCGTCGGCGCCGTCGTCGGACACTTCGATGCCGAGGATACCGGCCGAGCGGCGGATGATCGTGCACAGCTCTTCGGGCGAATAGAAGTCGAGACGCATCACCACGCCGAAGCGGTCGCGCAGCGGGGCGGTAATCATGCCGGCGCGCGTCGTCGCGCCCACCAGCGTGAACGGCTCGATGTTGAGCGTGTAGTGGCGCGCGTTGGGTCCCTTGTCGACGATCAGCTCGCACTTGAGCGCGTCCATGGCCTGGTACATGTGTTCTTCGAGCACGCGCGGCAGGCGGTGGATCTCGTCGATGAACACGAGGTGATTTTTCTCGAGGTGGCTCAGCACGCCCAGCAGTTCGGCCGCGTTCTG
>DASUGO010000116.1:0-34333 GCA_036273975.1 Candidatus Krumholzibacteriia bacterium | reverse complement strand
CGGCCACACCCCGCGCCGGCTGGCGGGCGTCGGTGTGGCCGGCCAGGACACCCGGCCCGACCAGCAATGAAAACAACGTCTTCTTGCCGGTCTGCGGAAGACCGATGATTCCAATCTTCATACGTCTCCAGGAACCCTACTCGGAGGGAAGTTCTACGAACAGTGCTTCGCCCTCGACAAACACCGCGTACGTGGGAACGGGCTGTTCGGCGGGAAACTCCAGCGCGTCGCCGGACTCCAGCGAGAATACCGCGTTGCTCAGGCCGCTTCCTTGACCGCCGCGATAATGTCCATGATGGCCTTCTTGCCGTCGGAGAAGAACATGAGACAATTGTCGGCGGCGAACAACGGGTTGGGGATGCCGGCGAAACCGGGACTCAGGCTGCGCTTGACGACCACCACCGTCCGTGCCTTGTCGACGTCGATGATAGGCATGCCGGCAATGATGCTCTTGGGATCGCGCGCGACCGGGTTGACCACGTCGTTGGCGCCGATCACGACGCAAACGTCCACGGTCTCCATGGTCGGGTTGATCGCGTCCATCTCAATCAACTTGTCGTAGTCGACGTTGGCTTCGGCGAGCAGCACGTTCATGTGACCGGGCATGCGCCCCGCCACCGGGTGGATCGCATACTCCACGGTGATACCCTTCGCTTCGAGCAGATTGGCGAGGTCGCGCACCGCGTGCTGCGCCTGTGAAACCGCCATGCCATACCCGGGCACGATCACCACGCGCTGGGCGGTGTCGAACAGCATCGCGATTTCCTCCGCCGAGGTCGACTTGACCTTGCCCGCGTACACGTCGTCGGCCGACGGCCCGCTCTCGCCGGCCTGCAACGTCCCGAACAACACGTTGACCAGCGAGCGGTTCATCGCCTTGCACATGATCTGCGTCAGGATGACACCGGACGCGCCCACCAGCGAGCCCGCGATCACGAGCACGGTGTTGTTGAGCACGAAGCCGGTCGCAGCGGCGGCGATGCCGGAGTACGAGTTCAGGAGCGCGATCACGACCGGCATGTCCGCGCCGCCGATGGGCAGCGTCAGCGTGAAGCCGAGGATCGACGCCAGGCCAACCAGGATCCAGTATGGCAACATGTTGGTGGGTTCACGGACCAGCATCACACCCATGGCCACACAGCCCAGCGCGAGCAGGATGTTGAGCGTCTTCTGCATCGGGATACGCATCGCGTTGCCGGAAATCAGTTCCTGCAACTTCGCAAACGCGACCAGGCTGCCCCAGAAGGTCACCGCACCGATCAGCCCCGAGGCCGCTGTCGCGGTGGTCAACTGCAGGCCGCCCCCTTCGCCGCCAACCGTGGCTTCGATCAGCGCGGCCGCCGCCACCAGCACGGAGGCGCCACCGCCGAACCCGTTGAGCAGCGCCACCATCTGCGGCATCGCGGTCATTGCGATGCGCAGCGCCATGATGGCACCCACGACACCACCCACGACGAAACCGCCGGCAATGACGCTGTAGCTGACGACGTGGCGGTCGATGAGCGTTACGACGATCGCGAGCAGCATGGCCAGTGCGCCCAGCAGATTGCCGCGGATCGCGGTACGCGGATGGGAGAGCCCCTTGAGCCCGACGATGAACAGAACGGATGAGACCAGATATGTAACGTTGATGATCGATTCGCGCATGGTATTAATTGGATAGGTTTGGGGTAATTGTTCGTTGAGAGCGGCCGCCCTGCTGCAACTACTTCTTCCGGCTGAACATTCCCAGCATCCGGTGTGTCACCAGAAATCCGCCCACCACGTTGATGGTGGCAAACGCAACCGCGACGAACGCGAGTGCGGTCGTCAGGGTGGTGTAACGGGTTCCGGCGGAAATGATGGCGCCGATGACGGTGATCCCCGAGATCGCGTTGGACCCCGACATCAGCGGGGTGTGCAGCGTCGGGGGCACTTTGGTAATGACTTCAAAGCCCACGAAGATCGCGAGCACGAAGACAGTGACAATCATCACGAATAAATCCACGACATGAACCTCCTGCTATGACCCTGATTTCGCCGCCGCGGCCATGCCCAGCCGCTCGCGCAGCGCGGGGTTCACCACGTCGCCACCATGGGTGACCATGGTGCCCTTGACGATCTCGTCCTCGTCGGAGAGATTGATGACGCCCTTCTTGACAAAATTCTGCACGAACGCGGTGACGTTGCGCGCGTACATCTGACTCGCGTGGTACGGCACGGTCGCGGCCAGGTTGACGGGGCCGATCACCTTGACGCCATTCACATCCACCGTTTCACCGGCACGCGTGACGTCGACATTCCCGCCGCGCTCCGCCGCGAGGTCGACGACAACCGAGCCCGGCGCCATCGCCTTCAACATGTCGCCGGTGATGAGGATCGGCGCCTTCTTGCCCGGAATCGCGGCCGTCGTGATGACGAAGTCGCTCTCGGCGACCACCCTGGCCATCAGCTCGCGCTGGCGGCGGTAGAAATCCTCGCCGAGTTCACGCGCATAGCCACCCTTGTCTTCCGCGTCTCCGGCCTCGACCGGCAGCTCGACGAACTTGCCGCCCAGACTCTGGATCTGCTCCTTGACCGCGGGCCGCACGTCGTACGCGTGCACCACGGCACCCATCCGCTTGGCTGATGCGATGGCCTGCAACCCCGCCACACCCGCACCCACCACAAACGCGCGCGCGGGTGCCACGGTGCCGGCCGCCGTCATCATCATCGGAATCATCCGCGGCAGCGTATCCGCCGCCATCAGTACGGCCTTGTAGCCGGCGATGGTGGCCATCGACGACAACACGTCCATGCTCTGGCCGCGTGTAATACGCGGAATCAGTTCGAGTGCGAACAACGTCGCGCCGTTGGCGGCGTAGTCACGGACGGCTTCCGGCTCGTTGAGCGGGTCGGCCATACCGATGACAATCTGCTCACGACGCACGCGCGACTTGTCGTCGCCGCCGGGATTGGCGCCGGCAACGCGGACACACGCCAGAATCTGCGCGGCGAACACGTCGTCGCGCGAACCGAGCGTTGCGCCCTTTTCTTCGTACGCGGCATCCGTGTAACCCGCGGACGCACCGGCGCCCCGTTCAACAACGACGCGAATGCCTGATTTGGAAAGAATAGAAATAACGGCGGGAACGAGCGCGACGCGTGTTTCTCCTGCGTGCGTCTCGCGCGGAACGCCGAGGACGATATTGGATCCCTCAGATGACATGAATGCCCTCCCTCGCGCTGCGGCTGCGCGGTCGGCCTACCCTACCATGCCTTCCGGGTTGGGTGAAGAATAAAACGCGAATGCGCTACGATTCGTGGAGGGACAAGCGGAATAACACCTGTCGAGGTGCTATTTGAGCAGAACCATCTTGCGCGTCTCGACGCCGAACGCGCTTTCCAGCCGATAGAAGTAGACGCCCGACGCCGAGTCCTCGCCGACCGCGTCGCGTCCGGTCCAGACGGCACGGTGCCGGCCGGCCGGGAACTCGCCATTGGTCAACACCCGCACGAGCGCACCGTTGGCGGCGAAGATCGACAGCTTGACCGGTGACGCCCCGGGCAGGTCGAACCAGATCTCGGTGCGTGGATTGAACGGGTTGGGGACGTTTTGTTCCAGCGCGTAACTCAACACTGGCGTCGCGGGCACGACCACTTCGGCCGGCTGCGACCGTGCTTCCCCGCCAAGGGTCTCCACCCCGGCGACGACATACTCATACGAGTTCCCGCGCGGGACGCCGGCGTCGACGAATTCGCGCGCGTCCACGGGCAGCAACGCGTCGCCGCTGACAACCGTTTCATCCCCGCCCGCCGGGCGGCGGTAGACCCGGAACCCGTCCAGTCCGGCTTCGCGTGACGTGTCCCAGCTCACGCGCACGTTCTTCCCCTCGAGTGTCGCGCCGACGAGGCTCACGATCAGCGCATTGGACGCGCCTTCGATCACGACCAGCGTCTGGTTGCTCGGCACGTCGTCGTAACGATCGACGACACCCGACGGCCAGCGCACATCGACGCGCGTCGCGCTGGTGAAACCACCCAGCCCGAACTCCACCTCGCGGCTCGGCTGGCACAGGTAGCTCTCGCCACCGCTTACGTCACGGAACTGCGTCGTGCTGCCGGTCGTAACCATGACGCGCGCGCCGATTCCGTCGCGGTTGCTTTGCGTCCCGACCGTTTTCACCTTCAACCAGCGCGCCGCCGTCGGAACGCCGCGGTACAACACCGACGGCGCCCCGTTGTTGCTCACAAACATGTCCAGGAAACCATCGTTGTTGTAGTCAGCAACCGCCAGGCCGTAGCCCGGACCGCTGTCACCCGCGCCCACCTGGTCGGTGACGTTGGTGAACGTTCCGTCGCCGTTGTTGCGGAAGAACGCATTCTTCGCCGCCACGGAGCCGGGAACGAGGTCCCAGTTGACCACGTACAGATCGAGGTCCATGTCGTTGTCGAAGTCGAGGAACGCGCACCCCCAGCCGTAGCGCGAAACCTGCACGCCCAGTTGCGTGGCGACGTTGCTGTAGGTGCCATCACCCGCGGCCTGCAGCAGCACGTTCTTGATGCTCGTCAGTCCGCTGGTGTTGGTGAGATAGAAGTCGACGAACCCGTTGCCGTCGAAGTCGCCGACACCGATGCCCATGGAGTCGATGCTGATGTTGGTCCCCGATGGCACGGAAACGTCGGTGAAGGTGCCGTCGTCGTTGTTGCGCCACAGGCGGTTGCCGCCGTGCTTGTCGTTGGACAGGTAGAGGTCGAGGTCGCCATCGTTGTCGTAGTCGACCCATACCGACTCGAGTCCCGCCTTGCGGTCGGCAAGCCCCAGTTCGGCCGCGCGCTCGGTGAAGGTGCCATCGCCGTTGTTGACGAAGAACTGGTTCGCCTCGACGCGATTGACGACGTAGAGGTCCACGTATCCGTCGCGGTTGTAGTCGCCCCACGCACCGCCGAACGTGAGATAACCGGAAGCCATGGTCGCGTCGGCCACATCGGTGAAGGTGCCGCCGCCGTCGTTGCGAAACAGGTGGTTGGCACCGCGGTGGGTGGCGACGAAGATGTCCTCGTCACCGTCGTTGTCGTAGTCGGCAAACTTGACCGCGCGATTGTTTCCCAGGTCCGCGCAGCCGGCCGACGGCGCGATGTCGGTGAAGCTGCGGTCGGCATTCTGGCGGAACAGCCAGTCCCCCGCGCCCCCCTGATTCGCCACGTAGAGATCGAGGTCGCCGTCGCCGTCGCAGTCGAAGAACGCCGCGCCGTAGCCCCAGTCTTCATTGCCGGTCCCGTTGATCTGAAAGTCGAGCCCGGAGGTGGCGGGCGGTACCGCGACGAAGCCGCCAAACTGCGCGCGGGTGGCCCCGGGTACGAGCAGCCCCAGGGCCAGCGCCGCCGCCGCGGCGCGGCGCATCGCGCCGCGTGGGAGCAATAATGGAGTGGTTGTAGCCATTGGAATGCCCGATTGCGGCCGCGTGACCAGGGCGGCCCGATCCCGCCCGGTCGACACGGTACAATCAGATGGAAGTATAGCGAAGAGCGGGAGTCAAGTCCACCGCGGGGCCGGCGCGCGTTTGGCGCCGGCCCCGGGCAAACAGCTAGAGCTTCATCATCCGCTTGATGTACTTGGCGGACGGTGAGCCGAATGAAATCATCGTATCGTGGAGCTTCTTGAGGTCGACATCCTTGTGTTTGGCCTCGTAGGCGCGGCGGATATCCTCCACCTCGGCGCTGCCCACGAAATAGGTCGACAGCTGCGTCGAAGACAGGCACGCGCGGCGCCACTTTCCGGCCGCCTCGCCGTCCTCCTGGAATCCTTCGTCCTTCATCAGCGCCATCGCCTGTTCCTCGGTCATGCCTTCGGTATGGATCTTCTGGTCGATGATTGCATTGATGATCACGCGCAGCCGCATCTTGAGCTGCTGCATGCGCACCTCGGGCCCACCGAATCCGGCCTCGGCCATGAACTTCTCCGAATAGACCGCCCACCCCTCGACGAACGAACCGCTGTAGAAGATCGCGCGCACCAGTGTGGGCGCCTTGAACTTGTTGGAATGCGCGCCCTGCAGGTAGTGGCCGGGAACCGCTTCGTGCACCGTCAGGTCGTACAGCATGAAGCTGTTGTACTCCTTGAAGAACGACTCGGTCCGCTCGGGTGACCAGTTCTCCGGCGTTGGCGAGATGGAGTAGAACGTCTCGCCCTGCGGCTCCAGCGGGCCGGGAGATTCGCAGTACGCCACCGCGACGCCGCGCTGGAACTCCGGCATCACGATGATCTTGACCGGCTCGGTGGGCACCGTGACCAGGTTGTGGCCTTCGACAAAATTGATCGCCTGCGCCAGAGTCTTGCGCGCCTGCTCGACGATGGTGTCGTTGTTGGGACGTGACTCCGCGAGCTTGTCGAGCACGGCCTTGCTCACCAGTTTGACGTCCTTGAGCTTCGCCTCGTCCTTGACGGTGGGATAGTACTGCTTGAAGAGCGGCAGCGCGGCTTCGTACATCGCCTGCTGCGTCGCCTTCAGGTCCGCCATCGCGCGGGTGTAGATCTCCTCCTTGGAGAGGTCGGAATCCAGCGAGAAGCGCAGCTTCTTGCGCCACAGGTCGTCGCCAATGCGCGGATCACCGGTGGAACGCGGGAGCAGGTCCTCTTCGAGCCACTTGCCGTACGCCTCCAGCGCGGTGGCGGCGGCTTCCCGGACCGGCGCCAGCTCGGCGGCCATCGCGGGCGACTGGTCGACGAACTGGGTGAGATCCTCGCGGATCATCCCGATGTTGCCCTGGTTCTGCAGGATCGCGGTCTCGGTGTGCACGCGCGGCGGGTTCTTCAGGTTGGCGCGCGCCGCGGCCAGCACGGCCGGGATCTCTTCCAGACGGCTCTTCACGCTCCGCAGCCGGTCATCGAGGGGCGCGAAGTCGCGCGCGATCAGCGCGTAGACCGCGTTACCCATGTTGTAGTAGAGCGGATTCCATTCCTGCTCGCGCAGTTCCTCGTTCTCGAAGACGGTGCGCTCGAGGTTGAGCTTGAGGATCGCATAGTCGATCGCGTTGACCTCGCCCAGCTTCTTCTCGTCGATCTTCGCCAGCCGGTCGAGATACTCGCGCGCGACGCTCGTCTGCATCGCGATGCCCTTCTGCGAGCGATCCGTGAGGTGGCCATCGTAACGATGATCGCCCAGCTGGGTGGCGAACTCCGGATTCATCTCCAGAAGCTTCTGGATGTAGCCATTGGCCGCGTCCTCGAAGTCCTGGTCGGGTGTGGCCGCGTGGGCCACGTTCCCCACAAGGGCCAGGGCGAGTGCCACGCATAGCAGCGATTTCATCTCGGTCTCCTTTGCGTTGTCATGCGATTCGGCTGCACCGGCGTCAGATGACGTCGGCCTTGATCATATTTGTGGTTCCCGGCACATCCACCGGAACGCCCGCCACCACCACGACGCGGTCGCCGCGCGCGGCCAGGCCGGCCGCGACGACGGCCTGCTTGGCGGCTTCGATCATCGAGTCGGTGTCCGACGACGGTCCAATCTTCACCGACGCCGTGCTCCAGTAAAGCATGGTGCGCTTGAGCGTCGGAACGTGGGGGCTGATCACCGCGATACGAGTCGGCGAGCGGTGATTGGAAACGTACAGCGCCGTCTGCCCGGAACGCGTGCAGCACAGGATCAGCCGCGCCCCGATTTCAATGGCGGTAAAACACGCGGCGTGCGCAACCGCCTCCGGGATGCTGCGCCCGGGATGCGCCGCAACGGCCGCGAACCGCCCCGCGTAGTCCACGCGCGATTCGCTCGCCTCCGCAACTTCGGCCATCGTCCGCACCGCCTCCACCGGGTACTTGCCGGACGCCGTCTCGCCCGAAAGCATCACTGCGTCCGTTCCGTCGAACACCGCGTTGGCGATGTCCGCCGCCTCGGCGCGCGTCGGCCGCGGATTCTGAATCATCGACTCGAGCATCTGCGTGGCGGTGATCACCGGCTTGCTGGCCACGAGCGCGTGGCGGATCAGGTCCTTCTGGATCAGCGGCACCTGCTCGATGGGCATCTCCAGCCCGAGATCGCCACGCGCAATCATCACCGCGTCCGACGCGTCGAGAATTCCGTGCAGATTCTCCAGCGCCTCCTTCTTCTCGATCTTGGCGATGATCGCGATGTCTGCGTCCTTCTGGCGCAGCAGTTGCCGCAGCCGCGACACCTCTTCCACCGAACGCACGAACGAAAGCGCAAAGTAGTCCACGCCCTCGCGAATACCGAAGTCGATACTCTCGAGATCTTTCTGTGTCGGCACGGTCTCGCGCAGCTTCACGCCCGGCGCATTGATTCCCTTGTTCGATTTGAGTTCGGCGCCCACCACGACCTGGCAGTTGACGTCGGTGGCATTCTTGGACACCACGCGCAATTCGATTTCTCCGTCCCCCATCAGAATGCGATCGCCCACCGCGATGTCGGCCACCAGCGGCTCATAGCTGATGGACACTTCGCGCCAGTCGCCTTCCACCGGGCGCGTCGTCAACTGGAACGAATCACCGGCGCGCAGCATGGCCGATCCGGCGGCGAGAGTGCCGATGCGCATCTTGGGACCGGAAAGATCGAGCAGAATCGGCACGTAAACGTCCAGACGGGCGGCAACGTCGCGCACGGTCTGCAACAGCCGCGCGTGATCGTTGGTGGTTCCGTGCGAGGTGTTGATGCGCGCGACGTTCATCCCGGCGCGGATCAGAGCCTCGATCATTTCGGGAGTGTCGCTGGCCGGACCGAGCGTTGCGACGATCTTGGTCCGGCGACTGGACTGTGCTGGCTTGGAGTTCATAGTCTTCCCATCGAGAGACTTGGCCAAGGTGGCCGCGTTGTCAAGGGTGGTTTCCTTTGCGCGGGGACGCCGCCTGCTCGCGAAACGACATGACCCGCGCGGCCAGCATGGCGAGCAGACCCGTCATGCCCCCCCCGGTCACACCGATGAAGGGCACGAGCATGAATACAAAGTATTCCAGGTCGAAGCCCGCCGGCTTGCTGGCGAATTTTTCGATGACGTACGGGTTGTTCTTCGCCATCGTGTCGAGGAACAGCGCCTGGACGAGGGTGGCGGATGCGCCGTTCCAGAACCCGATCACCGCGCCGTGCAGCAGGGCGTGTTCACGCTCGTAGCGCGCACACAGGTAGGCGGTCAGCCCGATGACCGCGGACCACGCAAACCGGTCGCTGCCCTCCGGGAACACCCCCATCACCATCAGGGCGCCCATCAGCGGCCCCAGGAGGCACAGCGGCAGAACCAGCTTCCAGTTCTTCATGCCGCAGTACCCTGGACGGCGGGCCGCGCCGGCCGCACGCTTCCCATATAAATGGCTCCGATCGTCAGGGCTGCACCCGTCACTTCGACGACGGTGGTCGGCCGGCCGAAGAAGAGCATGTCCCACACGAATGTCAGCGCGGGCTGCAACAACAGGATCAGCGCGGCGCGCGACGCATCCACCAGGTGGAACGTGCGCGAGATGATTATCCAGCCGATCGCCTGACAGAAAACGCCGTAGGCCAAAAGCACCGCGAGCGTGCGCTTGTCGGGGATGCGCAGACTCTCGCCGGTCGCGCGCGCCGCCCCGAGCAGCAGGACCGCGGTGACCGCGGTGACGACCGCCAGATTGGCCGCGGCCGACACGCGCTCGCGCTCCCGCCGCGCGGCGCGCAACGACAGCAGGTACAGCGCGTAGCTGATCGCAGTGAGGAACCCGTACAGGACACCGCGGCGGTAATCGGCGCCGAAATCTCCCCAGCTCAGCCCCACCAGCAGGAACAGACCGACGACCGCCAGCGGGATCGCAGCCAGGAACCGCCAGCTCGATCCTTCCCGGAACACCAGCACCCCGACCGCGGCCATGAAGAACACCTGGAAGTTGCCGAGAATCGTGGCCAGCCCCGGGCCCACGTACAGGATGGAGCGATGCCAGAAGAAGATGTCGGTCGCGAAGCACGCGCCGGCAATCAGCGCCCAGCGCAGCCGGCGCATGCCGTTCCAGATCGGGTCGCGACGCACCGCGACGAACACCAGCAGGGCGAGTGCGCCGAACACGTTGCGGTAGACGCCCGAGACCGTCGGGCCGACATGCGCGAGTTTCACGAACACCGCCGAGAAGCTGATCAGAATACTCCCGACGACGATCTGCAGCTCCGGGTGATTCGCCGCCCGGCGCGCGCCGGCGGCGCGGCTCATTGGCGCACGTTCTCGATCGCGTCGTAGGTCACGTACGCAAAACGGAACTGTTCGGCGCCGCGCATGGCGGCGGCGATGGTTTCGTTCAGGTCGTCACGCCAGGTGGTCCACCTGGCAATGTAGGCCTCGGCCGCCGCCGGGTCCCCGGCGGCCTGGATCTCGAACACCTCGGCCAGCATCGCGGCCGCGGCGTCGTGCAAGCGCGCGTAGTCCACCGACAATTTCCCCGCTTTCGCGTCGTAGGAGAGGGCACCCTGCGCGAGGAAGTAATTGAACTGCATCAGCTCCATGGTCTGGTAGGTCTGCTCCCGCTCCGGCTTGTTCTTGAGCAGCACGCGCCGCACGCCACTCGCGTAAACCTGGCGCGCGGACGCATCGGTGTAGTACTGCATGTCCACCAGCGCCGGGACCACGAACAGCGACACCAGGTCCGCCTTCATCTCCTCGAACACGCCCGCGGCCTGCCCCAGCGCGAGTTCCAGATCACGGTTGTCGCGGGTCCTGTCCACCCCCAGGTAGTGCCCGATTTCGTGCCACAGCGTGCGGTTCGCGTCCCCCTCGGCCACCAGGTCGTTGGCGAATTTTGCATCCATCACCGCCGTATACGAACGGCGCTGGTTTGCGAACAGGTCCGGGTTGGTCATGATGTTATGACGCAGCAGGATGGTGCGGCCGTACTTGCGCGCGGCATCCGGGTCGTTGGGGAGAATGCTGGCGGTGTTCGTGCCGCGCGACTGCCCGAAGTCCGCCACCACGTCGTACAAACCCACCGGGATGTCGCTGCGCACCTGCTTGTGCGGCTTGCCCTTGTCGTAGGGGAGCAGATTCTCCAGCGCCTGAATGGATTTGGTGGCCGTTCCCAGGGCGTCGCTGCGCGCATGATCGCGCAGCAGGATGCTCAAGCTGAAGAACGTCTTCACGCCGAACAGCGCGTCGTCGTAGGTCTCGTAGGATCCGATCTGCGCGTTGAGATTCTTGAAGCCACCCGCCACCCACGCGGAGTCCCCCGCCGCGTAGTCGTTGGTGATCAGGTCGTTGGCGCGCGCGCTCAGGTAGCCGGCAAAAGCCGGATCCTGTTTCTTGATCATCTCGGACGCCTTCTTCAGCAGTTCGTTCACCTCGGTGAGCTCGTCGGCGAAGGCCACCGAGTAGGGCACGGCGTAGAACGCATTCAGCTCCGGGTGGCGCGACAGCTCGTTCAACTGGCCCTCCAGCGTGGGATGGGCGCGCGCGATATCGTCGTGGCGGTTGAGCGTCGCCAGATCGTTGTTGAGATTGTCAGCCGTGGTGCGGCGCACCACGGTGCGCGGGTGCAGGATGGTGGCGGTCTCCTCCGGGTGCGCCTTCAAGAACGCGTCCAGCTCTTCGCGCGTCACGTCCCACGGGTATACCGCGCCGCCGGGGACGGGCGGGTCCACCGGCAGCATGGGCCAACGCATGTTGTCCAGGCCGCGCGCGATCGGACCGCTGTTGGCGTAGTAGAGGGTCAGCAGGTTCTGCGTGGCCTGCGGCGCACCCCGCTTGCGGTCGAGGTTGACCAGAAAGATGCGCGATTCCGTGGCCTGGCGGTGCTTCATGTTCTCGTGCAAGTCCTGAAAGATCCCGCCCACCTCGATGAGGTACCGGATCACCCCCTGGTCGGCGTCATTGAGCGAGGAGATGTCGGGATCCAGGGTCACGTGCAGCGTCTTGTCGAGGATCGGCTGCGTCATCGACACGGGCGCGTACCCCTCCGGCAGGTCCTGCGCGCCCGCGGATGCGGCCATGGATACGAGTAGAATCACGGCAATCAAAATGGACATGATCGGGTCTCCTATTCATTCTCCCAGTGACGATCCACTTCCGGGTATCGATCCAGATAGCCACGGAACGTCTGCTTGATCTCCTGCAGCCGCTCCGGAGTCCGGGCCTCGAAGCGCAGCACCAGCTCCGGCAGGTTGGACGAGGCGCGCACCAGTCCCCAGCCGTCGGGAAACACGACGCGCGCACCGTTGATGTCGACGACGCGATCGAAGTCCCGCTTGAGCTCCGCCGTGAGCCGCTCCACCACGCCATATTTGACCTCGTCCGCGCACTTCACGTTGATCGCCGGCGTCGACAGGTACGCCGGTGTGCCAGCCATGATCCGCGACAGTGGCTCGTTGCGCCCCGACACGTACTCGACGAACCGGAGTCCGGAGTACACGCCATCGTCGAACCCGTAATAGTTCTCGACGAAGAACACGTGTCCGCTCATTTCGCCAGCCAGCGCGGCCTGCTCGTCGTGCAGCTTGGCCTTGATGTGGGAATGTCCTGTTTTCCACATGATCGGGATGCCGCCGTGCGCACGGATGTCGTCCTCGAGTGCCTGAGTGCATTTGACGTCAAAGACGATCTTGCCGCCCGGCACGCGCTCCAGCACCTGCCGCGCGAGGAGGATCATGTAGCGGTCGGGCCAGATGACGTCGCCGTTCTCGTCCACGACACCAAACCGGTCGCCGTCGCCGTCGAAGGCCATGCCCAGGTCGGCCTTTTCCGCGCGCACGCGTTTGCCCAGCGCCTCGACGGTATCCGTCCGCGCCGGATCCGGCTCGTGGTTGGGGAACTCGGGGTCGAGGTCGGTAAACTGTTCGACGACCGTCAGCCCCGCGTCGCGAAAGATGCGGGGCGCGAAGGCGCCCGCGGTGCCGTTGCCGGTGTCGATCACGATCTTGAGCGGCCGCGCGATTTTCACGCGTCCGGTGAGGTCGGCGGCGTAGTCGTCGAAAATCGCGGCCTCCGCGTAGTCGCCGTGACCGGTCGCGAAGTCTTCCCTCTCGATGATCCCGTACAATTCCTGGATCTCACTCGCCACCAGCGTGGACGAAAAACCCGCGCCCAGCTTGAGCCCGTTCCACCCCTTGGGGTTGTGGCTGCCGGTGATCATCGCGCCGCCCTTGACCTTGAAGCGGTACTGCGACCAGTACATCATCGGCGTCAGACACATGCCGATCATCACGACGTTGCGACCGGTGGCGCGCAGCCCCTTGACGAGCCCGTCCTTGATCTCCACGGAACCGAAGCGCGAGTCATAGCCAACCACCATGTCGTCGATCCCGCGCCGGGCGAGGTAGGTTCCAAATCCCCTGCCGATCCACTCGGCGGACCGCGCGTTCAACTCTTCGTCATTTACGCGGCCGCGAATGTCGTACTCGCGGAACATCGTTTTTTTCAGACTCGGCACAACTGCCTCCTGCTATTCGAGATGATAATCGGTCACCCGCACCCTGACCCCGGCCACGGCGCCGTAGGCGCGCAGAAGATCGCGCTCGCCCAGGGACTCGCTCGACTCGGGCGCGTGGACACGAAGGCGGATGGGGTCGAGGGCAAGGTCGAGCGCGTCCAGCGTGCGCCACCCGTCCACGTAGACCTCGGTCCACATATGACCGACGAACGCGCGCTCGCCTTCGCCGTACGCCAGCCCGACCACCGGCCGCGCGGGCAACCCTGCCGCGCGCAGCACCGCCACCGTCAGAAGCGAGTGCTCGGTGCAATCCCCGGCGCAGGAACGAAACACGTCCAGCGCGGACGAGTACCCGTGCTCCATCCCTTTGTGGGTGATGTGACGGTTGACCCAACCGGCGACGGCCCGGGCGAGCTCCCAGCCCTGCGCGTTGGACGCCGTGCGGATGCTGTCCGCGACCGCGACCAGCACGGGGCTGTCGGACTGAACGAAGCGATCGGCGGCGAGGAACTTGTCGAGCGTCGCGCGGTCTTCGCGCATCGGCACCGAGGTCTCGCGCGTCAGCCGGAGGTCGATGCTGTGATCCGCGCGCGCGATTTCCTGCTGGTTGGGTCCGTTCAACGGATTCGTGGGCAACGCGCCGGCAAAATCCAGGTGCAATGTGACGTCCCGGACACGCCGCACGGGTTGCGGGAAGCCTTCGCACCGCACCATCGACTGGCGGATGATGTCGAAGTCGGGAACGATCTCGATGCTGTCGACGGAATCGGCGGGGACCCGTTCGATGACGATTTCGACACCGAGCTGCCGCACCACCGTGCGCACGACGTCGGCATGCGAGTCGAACCAGATCGTCGACGACGCCGTCTCCGCTCCGTCGTCGTACTCCTCCACCGCCGTTACGCGCGCGTCCCCCTCACCGGTGGTCTCCCCGCGCACGTAACGCTGGGTCCGAAACCCGCCGTCGGCGACGTCGAACACGGTCATGCTGGTCTCGGCCTCGTCCCCCGCCACCCATTCGCGCACGCGCCGGGATGCGACCGCTTCCGTGACGGCATCCTCGCGCCACGCGATGATGCGCCGGTTCACCGCGCCCGCCATCGTGGATTCGTAACGTACCGAGTCGCCCTCGAGCGTCGCGGTGGAACTCGAATTCGACAGTGAACTCTCCATGCGCGCGTGGATGAGCTGTCCGGCCGGCCCGGTCTCTTCCTCGGTGAGAACCATCATCGAAAGCGGCGTTCCGAGTCGGGTGAAACGCACATTCATGTGCGCCCGGAACACCATGCCCGCCGGGCTCTCGACCAGGCTCTCCGACGCGGTGCCAACGGTGGCGCCACCAATGCGGACCACGTACCAGGTCTCCGCGCCACCCGCGGCGGCGGCGACACCGGCGACGAAGAGCAGGCAGGAAGCCAGCGCGACACGGCATACCAGTCGTTTCATGGGCACGAACGGTACCACACGGCGGCGGAAACAAAAAGGCCCGGGGCGCGCATTCGCGCCCCGGGCCATATCCGCCCTCCCGGGCAACCCGGGTTACACGATTTCGATCTTCTTGCCGACCTTCTCGGGCGACTTCGGCAGCGTGATGGACAGAATACCGTGGTCCATCTTCGCACGAACCGATTCGCGGTCGACACCGTTGACGTTGAACGTCCGCTCGAAGCGCGTCGAACGATACTCGCGACGGATGAGACCCTTCTCTTCGTGCTTCTCCTCTTTCTCACCCTTCACGATCAGAACGTCGCCCTCGATGTTGACCGACACGTCCTTCTTGTCGAGACCCGGCATCTCCATGGTAAAAATGAAGGCGTCGGGCGTCTCGTGGACGTTGGTGCGCGGAAGACGGACGGAGTCCCATTCCTCACCACCCGTCTCGTCATTCAGATAGCGATCGATCATCGGAAATCCCCAGTTCAACCGGTCGAACAGGCGGTCGATCGGATTCGCCGGGCTTTCGTACTTTACGAGTTTCATGGTCATACCTCCTGGTCCACGTGTTCAGAGCCTGATCTATGCGGGATCATTTGATCTGCCCGGATGATTTGCACGCGCCATGCCACTCGCAGCCAGCCTCCTAACACATTGCTTTATAACTAGATATGGATCTCGGTCCCCGTGCCACCGGCGCATCGGCATCCGGGCTGACACAGACATCTGCCATGATGACAGCTGGCGTCGGCCAGTCCGTCGCGGGTTGTCACGGCGGGGTGACGCCTTCCGGGAACACCGGCTTGCGGTGGCGCGGCTCCGCCAGCCGCAGGCTCGCAACCGTATTCGCGAGCGCGGCAACCGCGCCGATCCCGAACAGCGCCCGGTACCCCAGGGTCTCGGCCACCAGACCACCCAGAATCGGGCTGAGCATGAACGGAAACGACAACGAGTTCATGAAACCGATGTAGAGCGGACGCTGGCGCACCGGTGCGGACTCGAGCAGGTAGGTATGGTTGGCGACGAACCGGCCGCTGCGCACGAATCCGTTCAGCAGGAATGTTGACGCGACGAGGCCAAACAACCACAGGTGCGACGCGCCCGCAACCCGGTTGGCCGAAGCCGCGAGTCCGAGCATCAGCGCGGGCGGGACAACGCTGGCCACCGCGGTCGACACGAACACGATCCGATTCCCGCGTGCGTCGAGCAGGCGCGCCCACAGGATGTTCGACAGAACACCCGCTCCCATCCAGATGGACAGGAACAACCCCACGCTGGACTCGGTGAACCCCATGTGCAGATAGGCGTAGGTCGCGTAGAACGGAAACGCCATCGCGGTCAGCTGGTAGCAGATCCGCATCAACAGGAACGTCCGGTAGTCGGGCATGCGCCGCAGCATGGCGATGCCGTCCGCGACGTGCCGGTGGAACGGCAGCCGCTGCGATATGTGTTCGGCCGGCGGCTCGCGCACGAACAGATAGGCGAACACACCGCCCATCGTGATGGCGCCTCCGATCAGGAACAGCACTCCGTAGTCATAGGGGAACGCGCGCCCCGAGAGGTGAAGTGCCCGCGCGGCCGCCGCGACCTGGTGGTACGCGCCGCTCGTCGACCACATCGCGCCCGGATCACCGTTGAGCACGGCCGCAATCAGCAGCCCGGCGAGCACGCCCAGCGTGCCACCGAGTACGCGGCGGCCGGCAAAGAAGGCGCCGCGCTCGCGCACCGGCACCGTCTTGGACGTGATCTCGAGAAACGGAACGCCGGCAACGCCGGCCGCGAGGGCGTTGACCGCAAGGCCGGCGATGACGCTCCCCATCAGCAGTCGCGGATGGCCGGGGCCGATGAGGTAAACGCTCACCCCCGCGCCCATGAATCCGATGAAGCGGAAGATCGACGACGCGGCGTAGATGGGAAGCAGGCGGCGGCGCGACTGCGCGAGGCTCGCGACGAACACCTGCGGAAAGAACCAGCCCGCGGTGAACGCGGCACTGATGAACCCGACGACGATTCCCGAACCGCCCAGCGTGGCGATGAAGACCGGCAGCACGGTGAACGGATCGACGAACGCGCTACCCAGGTTGACCAGCATGCCGTTCATGACACCGAGGGTGTGGTTTCTTCTGGATGCGGTCGCCTTCATTGCAGTGTCACGCTAGCCGGGAACACGCGCGGTAGCAAGAACAGGTTCGCCTCGGCTATACTCGCCGCGTGCCGGACCCACGTCCGTTTCTTCTCACGCCGAACGGAGCCGCATGATCAAGGGCCTCGGAATCGACTCCATCCAGCTGGCGCGCGTGGCGCGCGTCTACGCCGCCTACCCGGAACGTTTCCTCACCCGCATCCTGACCGAGTCCGAACGCGCCTATGTGCTGCGCTACGTGGACCCGGTTCCCCGCATCGCGGGACGCTTTGCGGCCAAGGAAGCCTGCATGAAGGCGCTTGGAACGGGCTGGGGGTACGGGGTGCGCTGGCGCGACATCGAGGTCGGGCGGCTGCCCAGCGGAAAGCCGGTGGCGACGCTGCACGGGCGCGCGGGTGAACTCCTGCACGCGCTGGGCGCGACCACCGTGCATTGCACGATCACCCACACCGACGAGCACGCGCTGGCGGTCGTTATCTTCGAGTAGCCCGGCGCCGGACGCCGAGGCCGGGTGTTTCGGGCAACACCAGCCGCCCGCCCTCCACCCGCACACCCTCGAACGGGTCGTCGGCCAGGAGCAGATTGCCATCCAGGTCTGCCCAGTCGGCCAGCGGGCTGATGTGCGCGGCGGCTGTCACGCCCAGAGACGTTTCCAGCATGCAACCGATCATCACGCGCAGCCCGTGCGCGCGCGCCGCCTCCACCATGCGCAGGGCCGGCGTGATCCCCCCGCACTTCATCAGCTTGATATTGATCGCGTGTCCCTGGTCGTGACAGCGCTCGACATCTGTCGCGTCCACGATGCTCTCGTCGAGAACGATCGGTAACGGACTGAGACGCTTCAACTGCCGGAGGCCGTCCTCGTCGCCGTGCGGGAGCGGCTGCTCACAGAACTCAACGCCGTGGCGGTACAATTCGAGGGTCTTTTCGAGCGCGGTTTCCAGATCCCAGCCCTCGTTGGCGTCCGCCCGCACCGTCTTCCCGCTCCGCGCGATCACCCGTTCGACGATCTCGAGGTCGCCGGGCAGACCGACCTTGACCTTCAGGATCCGGTACGCGCCCGCCGCGTCCACCTTGGCGTCGATGACGTCGGGACGGTCGAACCCGATCGTAAACGACGTCACAGGCGCCTGCGCGGGATCCGCGCCGATCAGCTGCCACACGGGCGCTCCCTCGCGCCGGCCACGCAGGTCCCACAGCGCCATGTCGAGCGCGGCACGCACGGATGCGTGCGGGCGCAGCGCCTCATGCAGGTCCGCGCCCGCCTCGTTGAGGCGCTGTTGGACATCGGCCGGGTCGGCGTCGATGAGGCGGCCAATTGCATTGATGGCCCCGCGCACGGTCAACGGCGTTTCCCCGTAGAACTCCTGCGGCGCGGCCTCCCCGATTCCGGTCACGCCGCCGTCCGCAAGCGTGACCACGAACACATCGCGCGTCTGTTTGCTGCCGCGCGCGATCCGGAACGGAAACGCGGTTTCCACGCGCAGCAGTTCGATTTCAAGCTTCATCGCATCCCTCGTTGCATTGGCACGTCAAACCAGTTCGTACCCGGCCTAGTCGAACTCGTCCACGATCACACCCACCAGGCGATTCAAGATGTCATCGAGCGTGGTGATGCCGACGCAGGCGCCCCCCGGGCGGCGGATCAGCGCCATATGACGCCCGCCCTCGCGCATCTGCAGCAACACATCGGACAGGAGCGCGTCCTCGTCCACCGCATACGGCGGGCGCAGATCCCGGCGCAGCGCTTCGAGATCGCGCGCCGTAACGAATTCGTGCACGGAAATCACGCCCACCACATTGGATCGTTCCCCGCGGAACACCGGGTAGCGGGAGAATCCCTCGCGCGCGATGACATCGCGCTGGGCGTCAAACGCAACGTCGCCGTCGAGCATGACCACCGTTTCGATGGGCTTCATCACGTCCCCCAGCGTCAGTTGCTTCAATTCGATGGCCCGGTCGATCAACGCCGTCGTCTCGGGGGCGATCAAACCGGCGCTCCGGCTGTCGCCGATATGAAACAGGAGTTCCTCCATCGACACGTTGAGCAGCCGCGACGACGGGTTGATGGGCAGGAAGCGCGTGAACAGGTCGGTCAGGAACGAGAATGCCCGAACCAGTGGATATACGCACCAGGTCAGGCCACGCAACAGGCCCACGCTGGCCAGCGCTGCCCGGGTGGCGTAGTACAGAAAAAGTCCCTTGGGAATGATTTCGTTGAAGATCAGCGTCACCGGCACCAGTATCAGCGTCGCGATGGTGGCGCCCGACGCGCCGTAGTGCCGGGTGACGAGCGTCGTGAACGCGGTCGTGCAACCGATAATCGCGAGGTTGGTCCCCACCA
Source organism: Candidatus Krumholzibacteriia bacterium (assembly GCA_036273975.1). Classification (GTDB taxonomy): domain Bacteria; phylum Krumholzibacteriota; class Krumholzibacteriia; order WVZY01; family JAKEHA01; genus JAKEHA01. The sequence continues at coordinate 15,067 of DASUGO010000116.1, read as the reverse complement.
GCACCGCGCTCAGGAAGTAGCGCGGGCGATCGAGAAATCCCAGGACGCGCGCCGCACGCCGGTCGCCCGACGCGGCCAGATGGCGCAGACGCAGCCGGTCCGACGCGATGAACGCCGTCTCGCACCCGGAGTAGAACGAGCCGAGGACGAACGCCACGACGGCGATGATGATCAGGCCGGCGTCGCTCACAGCTTCTCCACCCGCAACTTCCGGATCCGGTTGGGCAGCGCCGAAATCACGTGAAAGCTCAATCCCTGCGCGACGACCGTCTCGCCCTCACGCGGTATGCGCCCCAGGACCCCGAGCACGAATCCGGCGACGGTCTCGTGTTCATCGTCGCGCAGCGCGGTATCGAATACCTCGTTGAAATGATCCAGTTCCATCGTGCCCGCCACGACGATGCGGGTATCGTCCAGCAGCTGGAAGGGCTGCGTGCGCGGCTCGCGCGCGTCGCGGATCTCGCCCACCAGCTGCTCGAGAATGTCTTCGATGGTCACCACGCCGGCAAACGAACCGTGCTCGTCGAGCACAACCGCCACGTGCAGCTTGCGCGCCTGCAGCGCGGCGTACAGCTCCACAATGGGCGCGTTTTCCTGGATGAAGAACACCTCGCGCACGAGCGCGCGCAGATCGTCCTCGCTGCGTGCGGCGGCGGGGTCGACCATGTCCTTGACGTGCAGGATCCCAAGGACGTCGTCCGAGGACTCCTCCCGGATGGGCACGCGCGAAAGACCGCTGCTCGCAAACAGTTGCACGAGTTCGTCGCGGCTCGCGGTCACCGGCGCGGCAACCACCTGGATGCTGGGCGTCATGATTTCCCTGACGACCTTGTGCCGGAACTCGAGCACGTGGGACAGGATCTCGTATTCAAAGGGCGCCACCGCCCCCTCGCGCCTCCCGATACGCACAGCCGTCAGCAGTTCCTCCCACGAGTACGGCCGCCGCGCGGTGCCCAGCCGGCGGCGCAGCGATTCGAGCACACGGTCGGTGATGATTGTGAGCGGCGCGCGAATGGGAAGAAACAGCCCGTGGAGGAAGGAAAGTGGAAACGCCACCGCCTGCGCAAAGCGCCGCGAACCGTGCAGCGCGAACGCCTTGGGCAGGATTTCGCCGAAGAGCATGATCAGCGCCGACATCAACAGAAACGAGTACCCCGCGCCGCGCTCCCCGAACAGGTTCAGGGCCACGGCGGTGGCCGCGCTGGTCGTGAAGATGTTGACGCTCAGGTTGCCGATCAGGATCGTGATCAACACGCGGCGGGGACGTTCGAGCAGGCGCAATGCCACCCGGCCGGAGGCCGAGCCGTCGCGCAGCGAGCGCAGCTGCGACCGGCTGAGGGAGAAAAGTGCTGCTTCGGAACCTGAAAAAAAAGCGGAGATCAGGAGGAGAACAACGAGGGCAGCCGTATAGAAGACGATGTCGCCCACAACCGCGGGGCCGCGATCAGCCGCCGATTTCGTCGAGGGCGGTGCGGGCCTGCTTGGCCTCCTCCGTCGTCGGGTGCTTCTCGATCAGCGTGCGAAAGGCCTTCTCGGCCAGCCCGCGCTCCTCGAGCTGCATGTAGGCGCGCCCCATCTTCAGATAGGCGGCCGGCACCAGGCGCGATGACGGGTAGTCGGTCACGACGCGCTGGAACTCAGCGGTCGCTTCAAAGTAGCGCTCATTCGCGTAATTGCACTCGCCCAGGTAGTACCGGCACTCGACCACGCGCTCGCCGTCGGGAAACTGCGTCAGGTAGTCCTGGAACGCCTGAGCGGCCAGTTCATAGTTGCCACGCGTGACATCCATGTATGCCGCCCGATAGATGTCTTCCGAGGCCCTCGCCACCGAATCGGCGGAAGCCACCGGGGCGGGGCGTGACCCGCTCGAGCGGTCACGCCCCCCACGGTTGATCATCAACTGCTCGGTGTCTTCGATGCGGCTCACGAGCACCCGCACCGCCTCCTCCAGCTCCGACATCGTCACCGACGTTTGCGCCTGAAACGACGTCCGTTCCTCGCTGTCGCGCGACATCTGGTGTTCGAGCCGGTCGAGCCGGTCGAGAATGCGGCGCTGATCGGCACGGATGGTATCCGCCATCAACGCGGCGTGATCCGAATTGACCGGACCCTTCACCAGTTTGGCGCCATAGCAACCGGACAGCGCGGCTGCGGCCGCAGCGGTCGCAAGGATTCTGAAGAAGACACGAGCCACTGTGCGTTACCTGGCTACTTGTTGACGAAGTGACAGCGACGGTTCTTGGCCCACGCGGCCTCGGCGTGCCCATCGTCGAACGGACGTTCCTTGCCGTAGCTGACCGTGCTGACGCGGGACGCATTGACGCCCATCGCCACCAGGTAGTCCTTCGCCGCGTTGGCGCGCTTCTCGCCCAGCGCGAGGTTGTACGCCTTGGTGCCACGTTCGTCGCAGTGACCTTCGATGGTCACCATCGCGTCGGTGACGCGTTTCATCTCGCGCGCGTTCGCCTCGAGCGTGCTCTTGGCTTCGGCCGACAGACTGTACGAATCGAACGCAAAGAACACATCGCTCAGCGCGATCGGCGACATGTCCTGTACCGGCGCGACCGGCTGCTCGACCGGCTGCTCAATCGGTTCTTCCACCGGCGCCGCCGTCGTATCCATCGGCGGCTCATCCATCGCCTTCTTGCCGCCGCAACCGGCGAGTACAACCATGCTCAGCACAGCGAGCATCCAAATCATCCGCTTTGCTACCATTCCCATGACCTCCTCAAGAGAGTCCAACGTGAGCGTGACCAGCGCGTGACCCGCTAAGATATTTATTATTATTCCCTTACGGCGTCGACCAGTCTGGGTCTGAGCCCTGCGCCAATATTCTCTTACCCCCCGTGACGATGTCAACAACTGAAACCGTCTCCTCGCGGCCACGCTCGGTGCAGACGATGTGGCGGCCATCGGGCGCCCAGCGGGCGTCCTCGTGGCTGCGGTCGTCCTTGGTAATCAAGCGCCCGTCCCGTCCATCCGGGGTAATCGTCGCAATCTGGAATTCGGCGCCCATACGGGTGGAAAATACGATGAGGTCGCCCCGCGGCGACCACGCCGGCGAGGCATTATATCCCCCGGTGAACGTCAATCGCCGCACATTGCCGCCGCTCCGCTCCATGACATAGAGCTGCGGCGACCCCGAGCGATCGGACAGAAAAACCACTTCGCGACCGCTCGGCGCCCACCCCGGGCTGGTGTCGATGGCGCGATTATGGGTGAGCCGCTGATCGACATTCCCGTTCTTCGCGAGCAGGTAGATCTCGGCGTTCCCGTCCTTGCTGAGTGAAGCGAGCAGCATTCCGGCACTCTGGGACCAGTCCACCGCGGTATTGCTCCCGCTGTAGTTGGCCAGATTCCTGGACTGCGTGTCGGCGAGGTAGCGCACGAACAGGTCCGCCTTGCCGTTGCGGAAACTCGTGTACGCGACCGCCTTGTTCCCGTCCATCCAGCGCGGCGCCAGAAGCGGCATCGCCTGACGGACCAGGATGCGCGGGTTGTACCCGTCGTAATCCGACACGACGAGCTCCCACTTGTCGCCCACCTTGCGCGTGTAGACGATCTGCGTGGAGGCAACTCCGGTCTCTCCGGTCACCAGCCGAACGACTTCGTCGGCAAAATGATGGGCCACCCGGCGGATGTCCTTGTCGTCCACCTTGTACTTCTTGCCACCCATGAAATCCTTCGAACCGAGATCGGTCACGGTGCCTTCGAAGGACACGTCGACACCCTCGCGGAACACCTTGCCGCGCACGACGACGGCGTTGTTCACCGCCTGCACCCCGAGCGTGGCGGGCTCCTCGCGCATGATCTTGAACAGGCCCGAGAACTCCAGGTCGGCGAGCACGATCTGTTCGAGTTTCTGTGCGCGCGAGACGACATCGCCTTCGCCAACGTAGCGCGGCATCCACAGCGGAATGACGAACGCGCCCTCCTTGACGATCGGATCGGGCCACACGTCGGTCTGGGCGGCAACGGAAACGGGCAACAACAGCGCCAACACGGCAAACAGGCAACGCCTCATCATCGGTCTTCCTTTTGTCTGGCGATTGGCGGCATGCCCGGGGCGCAGCGTCACTGCGTCTCCCGGTACACAAAGCTGAAATGCACGCCGAGGTATTCTTCGTCGTACTCTCGCGGCAGCGGCGGAAGGGGGGCGGCTTCGAATACCGCGCGCTGGCAGGATTGATCGAACAGAAACACGCCCGACGACTCCTCGACGGACACGTTGCTCACCGAACCGTTCCGGTGAACGCGAAAATACACGCGGCACCCTTTCTCCTCCGGCGAGCCCACCGGCGGCCGCCACGTCGCGGCGATCTTCTGCCGCATGCGGCCGATGTAGTGCGCAAATGGAAAGTCCCCGCTGTCGAACGACATCGCCCCGGTGGCCGGGGCGGCAGTCGCCCCATCGCCGGCCGCCTCGCCCTCCACCGGGGTGGCGGTCTTCTGAATCTGCGTGGTGGGAACCGTCTTGCGCGTCTCCGGCTTTTTGACCGGCGGCTTTTTCTTGATCACCTCGGGCGGCGGAGGCATCTCGTCTTCTTTCTCTTCCTCTTCGACCGGGGCCGGCGCGGGTGGTTCGGGCTCGGGGGCGGCGACTTTGCGCGCGGGCTCCGCCGCCGCCTGCGTCACCAGCGTGACGTCATAGACCTGACGCGGCACGTAGTCGACCTGGCTGAACGATACCCACTCGAAGACGACGATCGACACGAGCGCGTGAAACGCAATCGATATGATAACGGCTCTGCGCATTCGACCCCGCGCACGCTAGCGCTTTTCCTGCTTCTTCTCGGTGATCATCCCAACGTCGCTGATCCCGGCCGCCTTGACCTCACCGATCACCGACATCACCGCCCCGTAGGGCACGTCCTGATCGGCGCGCACGAAGATGCGCTCCGCGCCGGCGGCCTTGAGTGTCGCCAGCGTCGATCCCAGCTGCTCCTCCGGCACCAGGTCGCTGTTCACATAGACCTTGCGGTCCTTGGTGACCGACACCACCGTCGCGTCGGTCTCCTTGATCACGGTCGACTTGGCCTTGGGAAGCTTCACCTGGATCCCGGCCTGCAGAAACGGCGCGGTCAGCATGAAGATGATCAGCAACACCATCATGATGTCGACCAGCGAGGTGACGTTGATGTCCGAGAATGTGGAATATGGGCTTCTTCTCATCGCCGTCCCCCGGTCAGATGGTGGCCCCCGTGTGTGTGCGCGCCGGACTCGCCGTGCGCTGCGCGCTTCCCCGCACCACCACCACGGAGTCGATCACGCGCGCAATAAACAGATCCAGCTGGGTTTCCTTGCGGTGCACGCTGCGGACAAACGCGTTGTACGCGACCAGAGCCGGAATCGCGGCGGCCAGACCGGCGATCGTCGTGATCAGGGCCTCGGCAATACCGGGCCCGACGACCTCGATGCTCGCGGCACCCTCCACACCCATGCTGAGAAAACTGTGCATGATTCCCCACACCGTCCCGAGCAGGCCCAGGAACGGCGCCGCGCTCGACGTCGTGGACAGCAGGATCAGGTGACGCTCCATTTCACCGATCTCGTTGAGTGCGCGCGCCTCGAGGATGCCCTTCAGACGCGTGCGGTCGCCATCGGCCTGCGCCGGATCGTCGAACGTGAGCACGCCGTCGACCGCGCGGCCCGCGATGAAGCGGTTGGTCTCGAGCAGGATGGCGGCTTCGATGGCGGGCATATAGCGCTCGGCATCGGCCATGCAGGCGGGCACTCCGCGCGAAACCATCGCCTTGCGCAGCGCATCGGCACGGGAGCGAAGGCGCGAATACAGGCGGGCGCGGTCCCACACCACCGCCCAGGTCATCACGGACAGGACGAAGGTGATGCAAAGAATGAAGAGACCAAATCGGCCCGAGTCGCCGAGAATCTGGAAAAGCGAGCGACCCATCGAGGCCGGCACGGCCGCGAAGAATTCCATATACGTCCTTCCTGTTTACGATTACGGCCGAATTCGCCGAAATCCGCGTCGTGGGGCTGGAATCCCGCTACGTCTAGCACAACCCCCGGGGCTTGCCTAGAAAAAGTGCGGCTCCAATGGTCCGAATCATGCATACTACCGCGTGGAGACGTGCGGTTCCCCGGCCTTGTCGCCTGGTCCGCAATGGTCTATATTTGTTACTGATTCGAACACGCCCCCGGTCAAGCGCCTCGGTCCCGCAACGGGAGGAAGCTGCCATGAAGATGAACCCCACGCCCCTGATTCTGTCCCTTTTGATGATGAGCCCGGTCGCCAGCGTGGCGGTGACACCCGCCCGTGAGGCCACGGGTGGCGGCGTGACCATCCGGGCCAACATCCCGCAGGGCGCGGTGCTCAATACCGGGGACCGGATTTCCTTCGACTTTCAGAGCCGCGACGACGCGGCCGTGGTCGTTTTCAATATCGATTCGCGCGGGTACGTCCATCTGCTCTACCCGCTGAGCGGCGTGGAGGTGGCGCAGGCCAATACGTACTACACCATTCCGCCGACTGGCAGCGAACTGGTGATCGACAGCCCAACCGGCGCGGAGTTCGTCTTCGCGCTCGCGATTCCGGACCCGTCGAGCGTTGACGCGCGCGAACTCGAGCACCTGCGTTCCACCGATCTCCCGGGAGGTGATCCGTATCAGATCACGGGCGACCCGTTCATCGCCGCCAACATCATCGCCGCGGAACTGGTGCGCGGCATCTCGCATTCGGGCGCGACCTTCGGTTACGCGCAGTTCTACGTGAACCAGCGCGTCGAATACCCGTGCTACCTGTGCGGCGCATGCGATGGGCCGGCGGACGACACGGCGTGCAGCGAGTACCGCGTGGTACAGAGCTTCGACCGCCGCTCGCCGCTGGCGTATCCGATGCGGCGGGGCTACGACATGGTGGAGCGGGGCGCGGACATCTTCGCCGACGGTTCGCCGGACCCGGCCGACTCCGACGTCGTCGTCAATTTCTACCCGTACGGCTCCGAAGTCCGCTACGTCGATCCGGACGCGTACTGGTATCCCTACGGCTACGGCGGCCTCTACGACCCATACTACTGGTACGGCCCCGGTTACTACCCGTACTGCGGAACCGGCTGGTCGGTCTCGATCGGCTGGGGTTGGGGTTGGGGTTGGGGATCCGGATACTACTGTTCGGGCTGGTACGCGCCTCCGTGCTCCTATTACCCGTGCTACCCCGGCTACCCGTCATATCCGTCGGGCGGCTACACGTATCCGGAGAAATTCAAGTCGCGTTACAAGTCCAGCGACCAGACATCCGGCACGCTCGCGTCCAACCGCACCCGGGTTGCGCAGCGTGATGGCAGCTTCCGGATCGCGCAGAGCGACGTTCAGAAGTCGGTGACAAAAGTCAACCGGACGGCGATCTCGGCCAACGCGCGGGCCGCGACGCGGGCAACGGTTCTCGCCGGCCGCGGCGAATCGCCGCGCGTCAAGACCAGCGTAAACGGTTACACCCGCGGCGGGAAAGCCACCGTGCGCGGCGCGGTCCCCAATCAGGGCCGGGGCGGCAGTACGGGCGTGACCCGGTCCCCCTCCCCGTCGCGCGGTGGATCGGGTGGAACCATCAAGCGGGGTCCGAGCGGGTCCACGCGGGGCTCGGTCAAGGGAACGCCGGCGCGCGGTTCGTCCGGATACAAGGGAACATCGCGCGGTTCGTCCGGCGGTGGCGTGAAGTCGGGGGGGTCGTCCCGCGGATATAGTGGCGGGGCACCGGCCGCGCGCGGCGGGTCCGCAGGACGCTCGGCTGGCCACGGCGCGAAAGGCTCCTCTCGCGGCGGCAAATAAGTCGCCCGACATGAACAAGACACAGACGCAGAAGGCCTCCCCACCCGGGGAGGCCTTCTGGCTTCCAGCCTGAAACAACCCGATTGCTACAGCACCTTGTAGCTCTTCACCTCGAGGTACTTGACCCCGTCGATCTTCTTCACCGACGTGGCGATCTCCAGGCCGTTCCCGGTATCGGCCTTACGCAGGTCCGCCGCAAGCGGGTTCCTGATCAGCGGGTAGACCTTGCCATCCGCCGTCTTGAAAACCGGGGCGCACGTCTCGGTGGCGTGCAACGTGCAGTGCGCGCACGCATACGTGCCGGCAACCACCACGCGCTTGTTCTCCCGATACGGCAACTCGTCGACGACACCCTTGAGGGCCGCCGTCTTCGTCTCTTCGCAGGTCTCCTTGCAGGCTTCCTTCGAAGCAGCCGCGGCCGCGCCGTTCTTGCAGCAGGCGTCACCACCCGCGGCAACCGCCGCACCCTTCTCGCACGCCGAACCGGCCGCCGCCGTCATGCTCTTGTCGCAACCAGCCGCCGCTGCCGCCGTCTTCATTCCGGCGCAACCGTCGGAACCCGCGGTCTTCACCGCCGCGCCCTGCGTGCAGCCGGACATCGACGCCGCACTGGCCTGGAGCGCATGATCACATGACGCAGAGGCCCCGCTCACCGGGCAGGTCGCGGCCGCAGCCTCCGGGCACCAACCACATCCGTCGCCGGAGGCGACGACGCCCATCGCGCCGTGGGTCTTGCCGGCATCCGCGGATGCCGCCGTCGCGCCGGCCATCTTGGCGCAACATGAGGACGACGTGGCCGCCGTCGTCGTGGCCTCGTCGCATGCGCTTGCGCGGGAATGCTTGCCCACGCCCGCGACTGCTGCCGCCGCGCCAAAGGCGACGACCGCACCGAGTAAAAATATCTTTCGATTCATCGGGTGTTCCTCCTGGCTGCCTGATTGCTAAATTGGTGTCCCGGCAATAATTCAACACTTTCGCGGCCGCGTCAAGCCGTCAGCCTTGCGCTGCATACACCTTGCGGGTCAAGGCGTTCCCGGCGCTGTCCGGTCAGCCGGCAAACGAGACGGCCTCCCCCGGAGCGAAGCGCTTGCCATCCTTGACGATCCGGCATGCCTCGAGGTGGGCGTCGTGTTCGAAAAAGAGAATCCAGTCCTCTGCAGCCGCCCGGTCGAGAATGCCCGATTTCTCCGCCATCGCGGTCACCGGGTACAGGTCATAGCTCATAACATAGGGGGTTGGGATGTGGTGATGGGTTGGTATCAGGTCCCCGCAAAAGAACACCGTGCCGCCGTTGCCGCGAATCACCGGCAACTGCTGCCCGGGCGTGTGTCCGTCGAAGACTTCCAGTCCGAAGCCAGGAACCATCTCCCACGGGCCGTCGTGCAATTCCAGGACCCCTTCCCGCTCCATGACCCGCAGCCGGTCTTCATAGTAGCTCGCCCGATCGCGCGCGTTGGGCGCGAACGCGTGCTTCCACTGGGATAGCTGGACGTGGTGGCGCGCGCCGGGAAAGATCAGGCGCCAGCCGTCACCATCCGGGTCGACAATTCCGGCGCCATGATCGAAGTGCAGGTGGGTGAGAAGCACGTCGGTCACCGATTCGGGCGCGATACCCGCCGCGCGAACGACATCGAGGAGGTGGTCGGTATCTTCGAACCCGTAAATCTGGCGGTTTTTCTCGCTGTGGCCCCCGCCCGCGCCGACATCGACGATGATGGTCCGTCCCGCACCCTGTACGAGCAGGAGGCGCATCACCATCGGGACCCGGTTGTGATCGTCCGGCGGCAGCGCCCGAGCCCACATCGTCCGCGGGACAACGCCGAACATCGCACCGCCGTCGAGGCCAAACCGTCCCGCGAGGCAGGACGTGAGATTCCACTCGCCGAGCTGCATTGCGGACACTATATCACAGCGCCGCGCTCCGTCCAATCGGACGTGCTACTCCATCGTGACGGTGACGGCGGTTCCGTAGACGAGCAGCTCGGACGCACCCTGGGAGATGTCGGTGGAGGAAAAACGCAACCCGACGATCGCGTTCGCGCCCATCCGGGTGGCCTCATCGCGCATGCGGTCGAGACATTGCTCGCGCGCTTCGGCCATCAGCTTGGTGTACTCGCGAATTTCGCCCCCGGTGATGTTCTTCATGAACGCGGTCAGATCGTGGCCGATGTGGGTACCGCGCACCGTGCTGCCCTGCACCAATCCGAAAACGCGCGTGATACGCGCGCCGGGGATCTCATCCGTGGTCACAACGATCATCGTTCCACCTCCCGGTAGGGATCGTTTCGGCTTTCATGGTAACGTTCGCGCGCGACCGAGATGAAAATCACGGCCAGCCCGACGAGAATCACCGTCACGCTGATTCCCTCGTACGTGAACAGACGCGGGGACGTCACGGCGCGGAAGATGCCGTAGGCGATGATGGCGAGCACGCCTCCCACCACGAGCAGGAATCCGATGTTCCGCTCGCTGCGGCGATAGATGCTCTCCCAGTATCCCTTCCAGAATTCGTCGTCGGGAACGCGGAGCTTGAGTTCGTCGCTCAGTCTCACCACCCGGCCCAGCGCTTTCAATTCGTCCCGGCACACGTCGCACTCGCCCACGTGCCGCTCGTACGCGGCCTTTTCCGTGGCCGTCATCTCGCCGTCGAGCAGCCGCATGCCATCGGTCTGATAACGCGTGCACGCCATCTCACACCACCTCCCGGCCGTCGCCATCGCCCATGCCCGTGCGCTCGATTTCTTCGATCAACGTACGCAACGCCTGCCGTGCATAGAAGAGGCGCGACATGACAGTTCCAATAGGTATCTCGAGCGCCTCGGAAATTTCTCTGTAAGAGAGGTCTCTGAATGTCTTGAGCACGATGATCTCCCGGTGGTCGTCGGAAAGACGCGCGATCGCCGCGTGGACGATCCGCTTCCGCTCCGCGCTCTCGATGTCTTCCAGCGCGTTCGGGCGCGGGCTGGGAATCTCGCGATGGAAGTCGTCCGCGTCGATCGACAGATTGCGGCGCCCGCGCTGCACGAAGTTCAGGCAGTGGTTGCGGAGAATGCGGTGGAACCACGGATAGAACGGCCGCGTGGGGTCGAAGCGGCCGCGGGCCAGGTAGGCCTTGATGAAGGCTTCCTGGGACAGGTCGCGGGCGTCCTCGGCGTTGCCGGCGTACCCGTACGCAACCATGAATGCGTCCGTCATGTGCCGGCGAACCAGCGCCTCGTAGGCGCGCTTGTCGCCGCGAATCCAGCCCGCAATGATTTCGGCTTCGTTATCGAGATCCACCGTTGGCTCCACCTGCATCGAACCGGCGACCGCCAACTGCACATGGGCATTCATCATGTCGCCCGCTACACGCGGCCGGCCGGGTTATTCACACTTACGGGGCCGCATTGTACAACCTTCGTCGAAGTCATTGGAAAGAAAAGATTTGCCAATTGCGCTTTGCCAACCGCGGCGGCACTGCGGTAGGGTGGCAGGCGCTGCTTCGTCACCGGTCGACATCGGACTAACCAAAGGAACCCATCGCCCATGACCGATTTCCGCGCGTTTCTGGCTGCCCATGTGGCGCACGTGGAAGGACTCTCCCGCGAGGTGAACCTCGCCTACTGGCGTGCAACCAGTTCCGGACGCGCCGACGAGTTCGAACGCTACTCCGAACTCGAAGTACAGCTGCAGAAGATCTACTCGGACCGCGCCGCGTTCGAGCAGGTGCGCGCGTGGCATGAGTCCCCCGGCGGCCTGGACGCCATCGAACGGCGCCAGACCGACCTGCTCTACCACGCCTACCTGCGCAACCAGATCGAGCCCGGCCAGATCGAGACGATGACACGCCTCTCCAGCAAGATCGTGCAGACATTCGGCACCTATCGGGCGCGCGTCGACGGCCGGGAGCTCACCGGAAACGACATTCGCGGCGTACTCAAGCAGAACACCGACGCCGCGTACCGGCGACGGGTGTGGGAAGCCGACAAGGCGGTCGGCGCCGCGGTCCACGACGATCTCGTCGCGCTGGTCAAGTTGCGCAACGAGGTCGCCCGCTCGCTTGGCTTCTCCGACTACTATGTGATGTCGCTCGAACTGGCCGAACAGAGCGCGCCGGTGCTGGCGGACCTCTTCGAGCGGCTGGACGAACTCACGCGCGAGCCGTTCCGACGCGCCAAACTGGAGATCGATACCGCACTGGCGGCGCGCTTTGGCATCGACGCGGACGACCTGCGCCCGTGGCACTACGAAGACCCCTATTTCCAGGAAGCGCCGCGCATCTTCGCGGTCGACTTCGACCGCTACTACCGCGATCACGACGTGGTCGCGATCTCGCAGCGCTTCTTTGCGGGCATCGGACTGGACGTGAGCTCGATCATCGCCAACAGCGATTTGTACGAACGCGCCGGAAAAGAGCAGCACGCTTACTGCATCGACATCGACCGGCGCGGCGACGTGCGCGTGCTGGCCAACGTGCAGAACGACGAGAACTGGGCCGGAACCATGCTGCACGAACTCGGACACGCCGTTTATGACGGAAACATCGCCCCCGAGCTTCCGTTCCTGCTCCGCGAACACGCGCACGTGTTCGCCACCGAGGCCATCGCGATGCTGTTCGGCCGGTTGTCGAAGGACGCGGATTGGATCGACCAGATGCTCGGCGTCCCTGCCAATGAGCGCGCGTCACTCGCGCGCGAGTCGGAACGCAGCTCACGCCTCGGGCAGCTCGTGTTCGCGCGCTGGTGTCAGGTGATGGTTGCGTTCGAGCGTTCGCTGTATGCGGATCCCGATTGCAACTTGAACCAGCTCTGGTGGGATCTGGCGGAAAGGTACCAGATGGTCACGCGGCCGGATGACCGCGACCTCCCGGACTGGGCGGCCAAGATCCACATCGTCTCCGCGCCGGTGTACTACCACAACTATATGCTGGGTGAGTTGTTCGCCTCGCAGCTGGACCACGCGATTCAGACCGGGGTACTCGGAGGTGGGAGCGGACGGCGCGGCGTGGTCGGACGGCCGGAGGTCGGCGAGTTCCTGCGCGAACGGGTGTTCGCCGCCGGCAAGCGCTACCACTGGGACGAACTGGTACGCCGGGCGACCGGCGAACCCCTGGACCCGGCACACTTCGTCACGCAGTTCGTGCGCTGATTCCGCCGGTCAACGGTCGTACTTCGCGATGAATTCCTCGGCTTTTTCGACCAGGTCGCGATTCCCCACGAACACCGGGGTGCGCTGGTGCAGTGCCTCCGGCTCCACGTCGAGAATCGGTCCGTTGCCGTTGGACCCGTACCCGCCCGCCTGCTCGATCAGGTAGGACATCGGGACGGCTTCGTAGAGGTGCCGCAGCTTGCCACATGGCTTGCTCGGATCCTTGGTATCCGCGGGGTAGTAGAACACGCCGCCCCCGAAGAGCGTGCGGTGCACGTCGGCAACCATCGAGCCGATGTAGCGCAATCCGAGGGTCCGTGTGTTGCCCTCTTCGCCCTGCAGCCAACGGGTGTAGCGCTTCACACCCTCGGTCCAGTAGCGCTCATTGCCCTGATTGACGCTGTAGTACTTGCCCTTCGCAGGAATGCGGATGTTGGGATGCGACAGCAGAAACTCGCCGATGGTCGGGTCGAGCGTGAACCCGTTGACGCCGTGCCCGGTGGTATACACCAGCATCGTGCTCGACCCGTACACCAGGTATCCGCCCGCGACGATCTGGCTCCCGCGCTGCAGGACGTCCGCCACGGTGCCCGGTCCCGACGCGGTGCGGCGGCGGAAGATTGCGAAGATGGTGCCGACCGCCACGTTGTAGTCGATGTTGGACGACCCGTCGAGCGGGTCGAACACCAGCACATAATCGCCCTTGGGGTAACCGTCGGGGATCGGGATGATCTCCTTCTCCTCTTCGGAGGCCATGCAGCACAAACGGCCGGTATGGTCGGTGAGCTGGTAGATCGCGCGCTGCGCGTACACGTCGAGCTTCTGCACCTCTTCGCCCTGGACGTTCTCGTGGCCGGCCGAGCCGAGGATGTCGGCCAGACCCGCGCGCTGCGTCCGGCTGGCGATCAGCTTGCCGGCGAGCGCGAGATCGTAGAGCAGGTTCGTGAGCGAACCGGACGAGTCCGGAAACCGCTCCTGCTCCATCAGGATGTGGCGCTCGATGGTGATGACACCCGCTGTCGGATTGCCGGGATTGGGCTGCGACATGATGAAACGCCTCCGCGCCGCTGTGGTGGCTTACCAGTACCAGTTGAGTTGCAGGTTGAGTCCGTAGAGGTAGGCGTGATCGATCACGTCGCCGCCAATCCCAAGATAGGCAACGTCGAACTCCAGCCCGAGCGCGAACTTCTCGGAGACGCGTGCCTCGTAGCCCATCGCGGCGAGCATGGCAATTCCGTTTTCGCTCGACTTCCCGCTCACCGGGAAGTCGATGGTGTCCGGGGGCCGCACGTCGACCGACGCCACCGAGACCCCCACGCCGCCGCGCAGCATGAAACCGGCGTTGCCGGGGAAGTACGTGACCGCCGCGGTGATTCCGGAAAGCGTCAGCGTCACCGGAACGTCGCCTTCGAGCTTCACGTACGCGTAGTCCTTCGCCCAGCGCGTGTACTCCCCGCCCAGCAGCAGGTCCTGGCGCAGCGCGTAACCGGCGCGCGCGTTCAACAGCCCCGACCACTCGGGATCGGTGGTCAGATCGCCGATCTGGACATCCGCCCAGCCACCGCCGTACCCGACCCCGAGAAACCAGGCGTTACGGACGTGCGGCTCGGCATGTACGGGCCGTGGCACTGCCAGCGCGGCCAGCGCGACGAAGGCCCATGGCAGCCAGCGACTCGAGCTTGACTGTGACATTATTTCCGCGCCCCCGCGCGCCGACCTACCAGTACGCCGTCAACTGTAGTGTCGCTCGATAGGTGTTGCTTCCATTGCGGGTTCCGAACCCGGCATACACTCCGGTATTATGTGCCGCACTGAATTCGAGCCCAAGCGCGGCATTGTCGGTGAGCTGAGCCTCGTAACCGACCGCCCCCAGAACCATGAATCCGGTATCGAACCCGCTGTAGGCACCCGCGTCGTACGATGCCCGCTCCATTCCCCCCCCACCGCGCAGCAGGGCTCCGCAATCAAACGGAAAGTAGGTTCCAGTGATGCTCACCGAACTCAGGGTAAGCGACCCGGCGATGTCATAGGGAGCCGGAGAATCGAAGGTCCGCTCCCACCGCGAGTACTCGGCGCCAACCAGCAGCTTTGAGCCGACCACAAAACCGAAACGCGCGTTCCACGGGCCGAATGACCAGCCCATGTCGGGAATGAC
>DASUGO010000115.1:0-5690 GCA_036273975.1 Candidatus Krumholzibacteriia bacterium | reverse complement strand
AGACGGCGGTAGAGGTACTCGCCCTGCTCGATGGTGAACGCGACGCGCCCCAGCGCGTCGTCGGTGTCTTTCCAGTTTGCGGCAGCCTTGAGGTAGGCGACGCCGGTCGCATCACGACCGGCGGTGACATCGGTCATGAAGCGTGAGCCATCCAGCGGCGAACGCGACTGCGTGTTCCACGCCCACGGCGACGTCGCGTCGCCGGTCACCACGCGCAAATCCAGCCGCGCACGCGCCGCAACCGGAAACGGCGACCGCACGCCTTCGGCGTGCGCCACCTGCGCGCACAACACCGCAAGCCCGAAGGCCACGAGGCGCAGCCCGTCACCGCGTACCATATGGCACCTCCGGGCGTGGCCGCGAGTAGCGCACGCTGAGCAGATAGCTCGCCCCCAGCGTCTCGTGGGAGCGCATCGCGGCGTCCAGTTCCACGCCATGCCAGCCGGCACCAAACCCGGCGGCCGCGCGCGTGCCGTCGATCCCGCCGCGCAGCGCGAGATGGTTGCTCACCTGGAGTTCGAATCCACCGCGCGGGCGCCAGCTGCCATCGGCCGACTCGTGCGTCTCCACCGTGACCGTCAGCCGGTCCTGCCAGTAGTAGGACAGACCGAGCGCCTGCTCGCGGCGCAGCGCTGTCACGCCGCCACCCGCGACGAGGTCGATATCGGGCTGGTTCAACGAGCGCGCGTTGTAGCCGATACCGATGAACGCAAACGGACGCAGCAACACCGATGCGCCGGCGCCGACGGCGGTCGCCGCGTCGTCGAACCCGGCCGACGCGGACACGCGCGCGACGTCGACGGCGACACCCACCGAGAGCGATGCATCCTCGGAGGTCCGCTTCAGATCCCGTGCCGCGGATACCGTGAGACGATCTTCGGACAGCGCCCCGTCGAGACCGCGGTGAAACCAGCCGGCCCCCAGCGTGACCACGCGCACGGGAATGACCGCGGCGACGAAGCCTTCGTTGAGGCCGGCCACGCCGTACGGCCGCTGATAGGTAAACAGAAACGATGGAGCGTAAATACCGGCCATGCCGGCGGGGTTGTCGACCGCGGCCGAGGGATCGTCCGCGAGGGCGACAAACGCGCCGCCCAGCGACGCGGTGCGCGCCGAGAGCAGCGCGTTCTCGAAGTACGCGTGGCACACGCCCGTCCACGCCGCGGCGATGGCGGCGGCAAGCGCGACGGCGGCGACGCGGTTCTGCACCGCGCTACCTCACCACGGCGGCGCCGACGCGCCGGCTGATGTGAGCGCGAACGCCGGAGACGGAAAAGCGCACCTCGAACGCGGCGACGTACACCGCGCCGTCACAGACACGCCCGGTGTCATCACGGCCGTCCCATTCAACGATGACGTCCGCGAGTGCGTTGCCGCGCGGAACCGCGAGCGTGCGTATCCTCCGGCCGTCCAGCGCGCAGACCACGCAGGTGCCTTCGATCTCGTCGAACATGTTTCCGGGGGAGCGCAGCGTGAATCGGACCGTCTCGCCGCGATCGGGTGCGAACGCCTTGCGGTCGATATCGATGTCGAGATCGGGATCGCCGGACGCCGCGACCGCGTCGGTACCCGGGAGCACCACGGCCGCCGACCGCGGCGACACGCCGTAGTCGAGATTGCCGTCGCCGTCCGCGTCGGCGGTGAATTCGATCCATCGGTCGAGGACCGCGCGCGCATCCGGATCGGACGCAAGCGCGCCCCGCGCGTCCGGCGCCGCATCCGCGGCGCCCGTGCCCGGACCACCGCTCACGGCCACCAAGAGCCGCAAC
The DNA here is from genome assembly GCA_036273975.1 of Candidatus Krumholzibacteriia bacterium. Lineage (GTDB taxonomy): Bacteria > Krumholzibacteriota > Krumholzibacteriia > WVZY01 > JAKEHA01 > JAKEHA01. Next base: position 3,921 of record DASUGO010000115.1, on the reverse strand, counting down.
GGCCGCGCCGCATCCAGCATGTCCCACGGAATCGCGATCTCGAAGCCAACCTTCCCCGGTGCGTTGTCCGCGATCGCCGCGGGGACACGGGCGCGATCGACGAGCGCAAACGCATGGGTCGCGTCCGCGCGCGCGACGCGCGGTGTGGCGCCGGGCTCCGCGAGCGCCAGCAGGTTGGGCCGGAACGGAAGGTCGATCGCACGCCGGAATTCACCGGCACCATCGAGGCTCGGAATGCCGCCGGCGAGGCCGCCGATCGCCACCAGCACGGTGTGCGGCGCGGTCAGCGCGAGTTCAACCGCGATGTACAGCCGCGCGCCGTCCCAGGTGGCGGCCACGCGTGCGATGTCGTTGTCGATGCCCTGGCGCGAGTCGTTGCCGCGCTCGGGAAACGAACTCGTCGCGTCGAGAATCCACTCGTCGGTGGTGTAGTCGCCGACGAGCCCGTCGACCACAATGCGGTCGGAAAGCGAAGGCGCCGTGGTGGCGCCGGCGTGAAGGGGGAGAGAGACGAGCAGAGTAACGAGAGCGCAGGCCAGCCGCCGCAGAATCACCGGCGAACCCCTTCTTCGTCCAGCCGTTTGAGCCCTTCGAGGATCAGGTGGTCCAGCGGAATGTCGATGAAGACGTCCTGCGTCTTGGGTTTGCGGCCGCTGGTGAACCGGAAGCGTCCGCCGCGCCAGCGCACGACTTCGTAGACCACTTCCTTGATCTGCTCCTCGATCGCACCGCGGAGTTCCCCGGCGTCGATGGCGCCCATTTCCACGAGCACCGCGCCGAGCCGGCGCCGGATTCCCTGCGACTCGAGACCCCGGTCGAGAGCGTCGCGATCGATCAGGCCACGCGACAGCAGATACTCACCGAGCTTGATCCTGCGGTCCGCGATCTCGGCGTACGTCACGCTGCCACGCTCGAAATAAATGCGCGCCGCATTGCCCGAACTCTCGAACGTCAGTTCGCCGGTCGTCGGCTCCAGATTCATCAACTGGAGGACCGAGATCGGGCCAAAAATCGAGAGATTACCGCGTAGATCCACTTCGGACTGCCCTTCCGCGCGTCGCGTGACGGATGTGGCGCCAGCCGATGACGCCCTGTGACACGACGATCGAAGCAAAACCGAGGCCGAGAACGGCAAACAGCCGGCCGGCGTACGGCCAATCCGGCCCGCCCCGGGCCGCCGCCAGCATCAGCAGGCCGGCCCCGGTAGCCTGGATGACGCCCACCACCTTGCCTGGGACCGTCGCCCGGTACGCCACCGGCCCCACCGTCGCGAACAGGACCAGCGAACCCAGCAGCAACATGGCATAACGGCCTGCCAGCAACAGGTATAGCCACAACGGGACGAGGTTGTCGACCAGAAAGACCGTGAAGACCGCAAAGGTGGAGAGGACGTCGGCGAGCGGATCCACCACGACGCCGAATTCGCTGGTTTCGCCGCGGCGGCGGGCGACAATCCCGTCGGCGACATCGGTCACCACCAGCACGGCGTAGGTGGCCAGCGCGGCGGCCGCCCGGCCCTCTGCCAGCAGCACACAGACCGGCGCAATCAGGATCAACCGGCTCAGGGTCAGGCAGTTGGCGACCCCGAAGCGCTCCAGCGGCGTACCGCCGGGACCCCGCAACAGGCCGGCGTTCGCGGCCACGAAGAGCGCCGTCGCCACCGCCCCGGCCAGGGTCCCGGCAATAAATGCCGTCCGCCCCGCCGGCAGGAGGACGCCAGTGGACGCCACCGCGCCACCGGCCAACAGGGCAAACACCGCGGCACGGCGCACGACCCGCGCATGGCGCCGGCAGGCCGCCACCGCGTCGCGCCCGCTCTCGAAGAGGAACACAAACGGAGCCGCGCCCGGACGGCTCTCGCGAGCGGCGTCGCGGGCGCGGACGGACAGCATCGCGGTCAGCCGCCGGCTACATCGCCGCCTGCGCGGCGGCCAGACGGGCGACGGGGACGCGGTACGGCGAGCAACTCACATAATCGAGCCCGATCTCGTGCATGAAGTGCACCGACGCCGGGTCGCCACCGTGCTCGCCGCACACACCGACCTTGAGGTTGGGATGGGCGGCGCGGCCTTCCTCGGTGGCCAGACGCACCAGCCGGCCCACGCCATCGCGGTCGATGGTCTCAAACGGATCCCGGGTCAGGATTCCGGCGTCGATGTAGGCGCGCAGGAACTTCGGCGAGTCGTCGCGGCTGAAGCCGAACGTCATCTGCGTGAGGTCGTTGGTCCCAAAGCTGAAGAAGTCGGAGACCCCGGCGATCTCACCCGCCACGAGCGCGGCGCGCGGCACCTCGATCATCGTGCCCACCGTGTAGGGCATGCGCACGCCCGTCTCGGCGATCACGGCATCCGCCACGTGCTGCACGCGTTCGCGCAGAAACGCGAGTTCGCTACGCAGCCCCACCAGCGGCACCATGATCTCGGGGTGGACGTCGACTCCCTGCTGCTTGACGGCGCACGCCGCCTCCATGATGGCGCGGACCTGCATCTCGTAGATCTCCGGGAACGTGATCCCGAGCCGGCAGCCACGATGCCCGAGCATCGGGTTGAACTCGTGGAGCGAGTGAATCTTCGCCTCCAGATGATCGGCGTCGACGCCGATGCGCTTCGCCAGCGCCTCGATCTCCGGCCGCTGATTGGGAACGAATTCGTGCAACGGCGGATCGAGCAGCCGCACCGTCACCGGAAAGCCGTCCATCGCGCGGAACACACCGGTGAAATCGTCGCGCTGCATCGGCAGCAGTTTCGCGAGCGCGGCTTCGCGTTGTTCGCGCGACTCCGCGATGATCATGCGCCGCACCCAGTCGATGCGTTCCTCGTCGAAGAACATGTGCTCGGTGCGGCACAGGCCGATTCCCTCCGCGCCGAAGCGGCGCGCCTGGCGGGCGTCCTCCGGCGTGTCCGCGTTGGCGCGGACGCGCAGGCGCCGGATCTCGTCGACCCAGCCCATGAAGCGGTCGAACGTCTCGTCGAGCTCGGCCTGCGTGGTGGGAATCTCTCCCAGGTACACGTGGCCGGTGCTGCCTTCCACCGTGATCGAGTCGCCTTCCTTCACGACCTTGCCACCCGCCGTGAAGCGCCGGCCGGCGTAGTCGATCTCCAGATCGGAGCACCCGACGACGCAGCACTTGCCCATCCCGCGCGCGACCACCGCCGCGTGCGACGTCATACCACCGGTGCTCGTGAGAATGGCGCGCGCGACGCGCATGCCGTCGATGTCCTCGGGAGACGTCTCGGAACGGACCAGAATCACGGGCTGCCCGCCCTCGCTCATCTCGACCGCGCGATCCACCGCGAACACCACCCGGCCCGCCGCGGCACCCGGTGAAGCCGGCAGCCCCTTCGCGATCGGATCGGTTGCCGCGTCGCGGTCGATGGCGGGGTGCAACAGCTGCTCGAGCTGCCCGGGTTCCACCCGCGACACCGCGGTCGGTTTGTCGATGAGGCCCTCGTCCACCATGTCGACCGCGATGCGCACGGCCGCGCGGCCGGTGCGCTTGCCGTTGCGGGTCTGCAGCATCCACAGGCGGCCGGTTTCGACGGTGAATTCGATGTCCTGCATGTTGCGGTAGTGCTTCTCGAGGCGCTGGTAGATCTCGACCAGCTGCCGGTACAACTCCGGCATCAACGCCTCGAGGCTGTTGCCGGCACCGCTGATCGGCAGCGGTGTGCGGATTCCCGCCACCACGTCCTCGCCCTGGGCGTTCACGAGGAACTCGCCGAAAAACCGTTTCTCGCCGGTCGACGGATCGCGCGTAAACGCCACGCCGGTCGCGCAGTCGTCCCCCATATTCCCGAACACCATCGCCTGCACGTTGACGGCGGTGCCCCAGTGGTCGGGATAACCGCTCATGCGCCGGTACGAGACCGCGCGCGGCGAATTCCACGAGTGGAATACCGCGCCGATGGCGCCCCACAACTG
>DASUGO010000114.1:0-6461 GCA_036273975.1 Candidatus Krumholzibacteriia bacterium | reverse complement strand
CAGTCAGCTACAGGTTGTACCGCATCCGGATGCCGAGACGGTCGAGGAGAGGGATTGCGCGTTTGAACCGATCGAGTCCGATGTGCGGGACTTCACATTGTCTGTGCCCCCGTATACGTGTCCGTGCTCAGGGGTCCATCGTTTTGACGGCACCCCGAAGTCATTTGGTTGTGGGGGTCCCGTCGCGGTCGAATCGACCACCTGGGGACGCATCAAGGCGCTGTATCGGGAGTAGCGGGACATCGCGTATTTCTTCTAAGAACAAGACCGGCCCCGGAGCGAACTCCGGGGCCGGTTCCGTATTGCCATGATTGACGAACGCGCGGCGCGTTCGGTGCGCGGGCGGGTTACTTCTCCGGGTCGGGGCGGATGATGACGGTGTCCGCGACCGGGATGATTTCGTCGGCGGGGAGATCGGCGCGCGAGGCGTGTTCGCGAATCGCCTCTTCGCTGACCGCCTGGTAGATGCACACCGTTCCCACCTTGCCATCCGCCTCGGCCAGCGCGTACGAGCGGATCCAGCGCACCTTGTCGGACATCTCTTCATCGCCGATGCGCGCGGAGCGCTTGCCAGCTGCTTCCAGATCGCGAGGACTGATCCAACCACTACGGCGAAGAATTACATACGTGTTCATTGCGGCACCTTTCCTTGGTTGTTGTTAACGCGTGTCGATCGGGACGTGAGTGCCCGCGCGCACCTAATATCGGTGAGCAGTCTATCATATGCCGTCGCAGTTTGGGTCGTTGGGGCTGGCGCCGACCTGATTGCACCCACGCCGGTTGTACGGCCGGTGGCGGCGGCCAGCGGTTGACGGCCCGTCGGCGGGCATGATAGCATACCCGCGTCAATCTCCCCGTTATCCCTAACCACGCCGGCGCCACCGGCTTCTCTCACGGGAGGGTTCCCAATGATGACGCCCCGTCCAGTCATGTTCATGACGCGTACCCTGGCGGTACTCGCGCTTCTCCTCTTGCTGGCACCCGCCGCACCCCGGGCCGACGAGACGTGCATGTCTCCCTACATGCCCAAGATCACCGGACAGGAAGAGTTCATCTACGTATGGACGCTTGGTGCCGAGAATCTGGGCGACGGTTCCGACAAGGTGGTCACGGTGGATGTCCGTCCGGGCTCGAAGACCTACGGCAAGGTCATCAACACCGCGTCGGTCGGCGGTCGCAACGAAGCGCACCACGGCGGGCTCACGGATGATCGCCGCCACCTCTGGCTGGGCGGACTCGACACGAGCAAGATCTTCGTGTTCGACATCGCCACCGACCCGTCGAAGCCGAAGCTCGAAAAGACCATCGACACTTTTGTGAAGGATTCCGGGGGTGTGGTTGGCCCGCACGGGCACTACGCGCTGCCGGGTCGCATGATGGTCGCCGCGCTGTCCAACAACAAGGATCACAGCGGTCGTACCGCGCTGGTGGAGTACACCAACGACGGCAAATACGTGGCCACCTACTGGATGCCGATCGACGGAGAAACCTTCGGCGCGCGCGTGGAGCGGGTTGCGGATGGCTACGGGTACGATCTGCGCGCCCTGCCGCGCAAGAACATCATGCTCAGCTCGTCCTTCACCGGCTGGTCCAACTACATGATGGATGTTGGCAAGGTCGTTCAGGACGAAGAAGCCATGAAGCGTTTCGGCCAGACGATGGTGCTGTGGGACCTGCACACCAAAAAGCCGCTGAAGGTGTTCGACGTCCCCGGCGTGCCGCTGGAAATCCGCTTCGCCACCGGCGACAACCACAACTGGGCGTTCACCGCCACCAACCTGACTTCGAAGCTGTGGCTCATCTACGAAGATGACAAGGGCGAATGGCAGGCGGATGAGGTCGGCGACATCGGCGATCCCTCCAAGGTGCCGATGCCCGTCGCGATGAGCATCAGTGCGGACGACAAGCTGCTGTTCGTGACGACGTTCTCGGACGGCATGGTGCGCGCATACGACATCACCGACCCGCACCATCCCAAACAGACCTACGAGAAGGTCATCGGGCATCAGGTCAACATGGTCTCGCAGAGCTGGGATGGCAAGCGCGTGTACTTCACGAGTTCGGTGCTGTCCCGCTGGGACAAGAAGGACGAAGGCAGCGAAGAGTACCTGCGTGCCTACAACTGGGACGGCAAAGAACTCACGCCGGCATTCGACATCGACTTCGTCGCCGAGAAGCTCGGAAAGCCGCACCTGATGCGGTTTGGTTCCGCGAGCCTCTATAACTAGGGAGTTGGGGATGCGGCGGATCGTAGTGGTATGCCTTGCGCTGGGCCTGCTGCCGGTGATGGCCGCCGGTGGCGAACCGGTCGACACGCGGCCGGAGCTCTCGCTCGGCCGGAGCGCGGAATACGACTACGATCCGCCCGTCCCCGGAACCTACCGCTTGCCCGTCATCGAACTCGCCGGCGACGGCGACGTGCTCACCGCCGATGGCAAGCGCGTGCACCTGCGCGACGTCGTCGCGGGACAGGTGAGCGTCCTCAGCTTCGTGTACACGCGCTGCGCCGATCCCCGCGCGTGCCCCATGGCCACCGGCGCGCTCTACGAGATTCAGCAGATCAGCCGCAAGGACGCGACTCTGGCCGAGAACCTGCGCCTGGTAACGTTCAGCTTCGACCCCGAACACGACACTCCCACCGTCATGAAGGAGTACGGCGAGATGCTCCGCCCCGGGGGCAAGGGATGCGAGTGGATGTTTCTCACCACCGGCAGCGCGCGCGAACTTCAGCCCATACTCGAGGAATACGGTCAGCGTGTTGATCGCAAGCGCAATGCGAACGATCCGATGGGGCCGTTCTACCACGTCGTGCGCGTCTACCTGGTGGACGCGCAGGGCCGGATTCGCAACATCTACTCCTACGGCATGCTCGACCCGCGCATGCTGCTGGCGGACGTACGCACGTTGATCCTCGAAGCCGCCGCCGCGGGCGGCTGATTTCGGCCCGCGGGCACCGCATGCGCCGGAGCATCGCAACCGTCTTTCTGTTGACCATCGTCTCCGTGGGCGCGCTCTCGATTGCGCGCGCCGACGACGACGATGTGGATGTCCGCGCATTGCGCCGCCTGCAGAATCCGCCGCTGGGTTTACCGGCGGTTCCGCTGCCGGCCGAAAACCCGCCCACGACCGCCAGCATCGCACTGGGTCGCAAACTCTTCTTCGACCGCCGTCTCTCCATCAACAACACCATGTCGTGTGGCATGTGTCATATCCCCGAACAGGGATTCACCAACAACGAACTCGCAACACCGGTCGGCGTGGAAGGACGCACCGTCCGCCGCAACAGTCCAACCATTCTGAATGTGGCCTACGTGGGGCATGTGTTTCATGACGGGCGCGGGACCAGTATCGAAGCCCAACCGGTCAGCCCGATGACGGCGCGCAACGAGATGGCGAATCCATCCATGGAGTTTGTGCTGGAACGCATCCGATCGCTCGACGACTACCACGGCCTGTTCGAACGCGCGTTCGGCGGCGGGCCCACGGTGGACCGCCTGGGGCAGGCGCTGGCCTCCTGGCAGCGAACGCTGCTGGCGGGAAATTCGCCCTTCGATCGCTGGAAATACGGCGGCGAAGAGAACGCGCTCACCCCCGGACAGAAGCGGGGTTTCGCGCTCTTTGCCGGCAAGGCAAACTGCGTCATGTGCCACCCGGTCGGCGGCGACCACGCGCTCTTCACCGACGATGGTTTTCACGACACCGGGATCGGCTATTTTGCAAATGACGTCTATCCCGCCGACGAGACGCCCGTTCCGGTTGAGGTCGCGCCGGGTGTGGTGATTCCGGTGGGGCGGGAATACATCGCGTCGATCAGCGAACCGCGGGAACCGGACTTCGGACGTTTCGAAGTGACCGGCGCGCCGTCCGACAAGGGGCGCTTCCGGACGCCGTCGCTGCGGAATGTCGCCGTCACCGCGCCCTATATGCACGATGGATCCTTGAGAACACTGGAGGATGTCGTGCGCTTCTATGCGCGCGGAGGTGTGTCTCACGAGGGACTCGATCCGTTGCTCCATCCGATCGATCTGTCCGACGCGGAGGTGCAGGATCTGGTTGCGTTCCTCGAGAGCCTGACCAGCAACGACCTGGCCAGGCTCGTCGAGGATGCGCGCAGCGTGGCCATCGGCGAGTGACGGCTATACAACGCCGCGCATCACGCTGCCATCAGAACCGCAACCCGATCGCGAGCGACGCCTCGCTGTTGTCCATCACGGTGGCCTTGAACTGGGCATAGGGCCGAACATTGCCGGTGTTGGAACCCATGCCGAGCAGAAAGTTGGCACCCAGCTCCGTGTCGTCGTCGCTGTACGGCCCGCGATCGATGATGATCATCGCAGGGCCGGCGCCGGCCCAGATGGCAGAGCTGGTGCTGGGCTGGAAGTCATAGTGGAAGTCCGCGCTGACCATCGCCATATCGCGCACGTCGCCCATTGCCAGCTCGAAGTTTGGATTGAAGAACCAGTGCTGCTCGGTGTCTATGGGCGTCAGGATTTCGGTGCCCACCGCAACCGCGTCGGCGTCGAAATAGTACCCGGCGCGGACGCCGAACGTCGTGGCGCTCACGCTCGTCGCGCCGACCACCAGCCACACGATACTCACGATGATAAATTTCCCGTTTCGCATTGAAACCCCTCCTTCTCAGAGTTGGTGATGCGTAAAACATAGCGAACGGAAACCGTGCAAGTCTGTGATGCCAGCAGATCGCTGTGAGAAATCCTACAAAGGCAAACTCTGAGAGAATCGAAAACAGGCGTAACCGTGCGCCCCGCACGGAGTTGGAAAGTGTACGCTTCTGGGGCATCGAGGAAGCGAGACGCGAGGCCGACGCGCACGAGTGGGCGTGTTCGCCGTTTTCGAGTAAGCTTATCCCAACCTCGAGGCATGCACTACCGCCAGGCATTGCCGCGCGAACAGACAGGAGGGGAGTACATGAACATGAGATACACGAAGTCGCAACCACGAGGGCGCGGACACTGGCCGCATCGCGCTGAGTGCATACGCGTGCTCGGTCTTGCACTCGTGGTTGTGGCGTTATTTTCTTCCGCCGCCGCGGCGCTGCAAGGGAATTGGATTGAGCTGTCGACCATACCGCAGACAGGATCGTACGCCGGGTGGGACATCCCCGGGCTCAGTACGCTGTATGTGTTTCATCAGAACTTGAACGCGGCAACCGCAGTTCGATTCCGGATTCAATCCGGTCCGGGAGTTACCATGACATACGTCTCTGAAACTCACCCGTTCCCCCAGACGCTTGGCGACACGCAGACCGGAATTACGGTTTGCTACGGGGGACAGTGCCTTATTGGGGAGCAGTTGCTGGCCACGGTTACCTACATGAGTTATGGCACCTCTGCCGACTGCAGCAAGGTACTGATTGTTCCGCACCCTGATGCAGAAACGGTCGAGGAGATGGATTGCGATTTCCTGCCCCAGCAAGTAGCCGCGTGGGACTTCACGCTGTATGCGGTTCCAGAAGGTGGTGATTGCCCCTTGTCATGGCCGCACACTATCGATGGTACACCGAAGGCCTTCGGGTGCTCGCCCGTTGCCGCTGAGGAAACAACGTGGGGCCGGATCAAGGCGTTGTATCGTTGAACCTTCTTTGGCATCGCCGGCATGCTGCCCCATTACCGCAGCCTCGCACAGTTAACAGGACAGTGGACGTGCGCACGGTTTTCGGGTAACATTATCCTGATCTCAAGGCCCAAAAATGAGGCGCAACGGCGTGGACTGCCGTCAGGCATTGCCACGCAGGAGCGCCCCACGATCGTTCCAACCAACAGGAGGGGAGTATATGAACATGAGATACATGAAGCCGAAACCACGAGGACGTGGACGCTGGCCGCATCGCGCTGAATGGATACGCGCGCTCGGTCTTGCATTCACGGTTGTGGCGTTCTTTTCATCCGCCGCTGTCGCGGCACTACAAGCGAATTGGATTGAGCTGTCGACCGAGCCCGTCACAGGAACGTATGCTGGTCATGACATCCCCGGGCCCAGGACGCTATATGTGTTTCATCACAACTTGACCTCGACCACTGCGGTGCGATTCCGGATTCAAGCGGGTCCGGGAGTTACCGTGACATACGTCTCCGAAACTCACCCGTTCCCCCAGACGCTTGGCGACACGCAGACGGGGATTACGGTTTGCTATGGTGGACAATGTCTGAGCGGGGATCAGTTGCTGGCCACGGTTACCTACATGTTTTATGGCACGTCTGCCGACTGCAGCAAATTGCTGATCGTTCCACACCCTGATGCAGAAACGGTCGAGGAGATGGATTGCGATTTTGTGCCCCAGCAAGTGGCTGCGTGGGACTTCACACTGTACGCTGTTCCTGATACGTATGCATGCCCCTTGTCATGGCCGCACGTTATCGACGGCACGCCGAAGGCCTTCGGATGCTCGCCCGTTGCCGCTGAAGAAACAACCTGGGGCCGGATCAAGGCGCTGTATCGCT
>DASUGO010000113.1:0-5850 GCA_036273975.1 Candidatus Krumholzibacteriia bacterium | reverse complement strand
GAAAAGCAGCCGCAACGGTTACTACGTGTGTAGTCCGTGGTGAAATCTCGTCCCCGTGCCCACCTCGGACAGAATGCATCGGGGACCAGCCCGGTAAAGTCTCGCGCGGCAAACCCGGGCGGGCCTGAAACGCCAGCCCCCAGAATATGACGCCCACTCACCGGCCCTGGAGACCCAGCCGGTGGGGACGAGCACCTACACTAGCTTATGCTAGTTAGGCAGCCAGTGCGACGTTGTTGTCGACACTTACAAAGTTGCCACGAAGTTTAACGAGCTCTGGTGACATTGCTCGACACGCAACCGAGACGCCTATCCTCCCCGTCGAGACCAGTTCGCCCCCCTACCCAGACGTGGTTACCCGGGGAATATAGCAAGAACCCGGCCGGGCAGCAATCCGGGTGCCGACGGGGAGAGCCAGCCAAACCGGATCCCGCGCACCGGCCGGGAATACAAACGGGGCAATTTCCGCTTGCGGGGCGGTCGCTCATGTTTCATGTTCGGCGTAGTTGGATCCCCGCCGGCCAATTCCATCTGAGAACCCCACCATTGCTGCTCCCCTCTTCAGGAGGATAACCATGCGCTTTACCTCAAAGCTCGTTATCGTCGCCGCACTCGCTTGCCCGATCACCACCTCGACGTCCGCAACCAGCAATCCGGTACAGGGCCCGGTCCTGACCGTCACCGGATTGGGTATCACGCCCATCGTCACATCGGGCCTCAACCCCGCGCCCGTCTCCGTCGACATCGCCCCGGGAGAACCGGTGAGCTTCTGCTGGACGGCGGATGCGAGCGCCTACGGAGGCGTCGTCACCGCCTACCGCTGGGGTCGGGATATCGCGGATCCGGACGATCCGGACCAGTACGAAATCGCGTGGACGGCGTTCGACGGCACGGAGACGTGCAGTCCCGGATTCGCGTTCTTTTTTGGCACGCACTCGTTCACCATTGAAGTCATCGACGACGGCGGCAACCGGTCGCGCGCCGTGATCACGTTGCGCGTTGTGAACCCGCTGCCGGTCGAAGAAACAACCTGGGGCGGCGTGAAGGCGTTGTATCGGTAACGGGCACCGGGTCGACCCAGGTGACGTCGCCCCATGTTCGGAATGCCTCATGGGATCCGGCCGGGGGCGTGGCCGGCCGGGTCCCACCTCAGAAAATACGCCCCTTTCCGCAGGTTCACCCCCACACAATCCAGTGCTAGAATAGAACCCGCACCCACCGGGGAAGAGGGTGCGTAACCCGAACCAAACCAAGGACCGATGAGCGATCCCTCCCGCCACCCCGTCCTCGAGATCTCCGAGGCCACGGTTCACCGCGACCTGCGCATGGCGCGCGCGTTGCTGCGCCGGAAATTGTCCGCCTGACACGCATGGATTCAGAGCGCTGGCAGAAAGTTGAGTCGCTGTTCGACGCGGCGCTCGACCTCCCCACCACATTGCGCCCCGCATTTCTGGAACGCGAGTGTCAGGATGACCCGGCGCTCCGGGCCGAAGTCGAATCGCTACTGGTGGCGCACGCCGCCAACGAGGGCGCGGACTCGATCATCGCCGCTGCGGCGGCCATCCCCACCCGCGAGGAGCCCGAACAGAGCGACGCAGCGGTCGAACCGATCTCGGAGGACACCCACCTGCCCGGCCCGGTGATCGCGCGCGCGGATACGCGCGGCTACCGCGTATCCAGGTTCGTGCGGCGCAACCGGACGCTGGTGGCATCGCTGACGCTGGTGTTTGCATCGCTGGTGGCGGGGCTCGCGGTGAGCATCGCACTGCACCGCGAGGCCGATCGCCAGCGCGATGTCGCCGAGGCATTGACGCGCGAGGCGCAGGCGCAGACCTATGTGAGTGCAATCGCCGCCGGCGAGGCGTCGATCCGGATGAACCAGATCGGTGAGGCCCGGAGCCAGCTGGAGCAGGCACCGGAGCACCTGCGCGGATGGGAGTGGCGCCATCTCGTCACGCGCCTCGACCGCAGCCTCTATATGCGTGATGCGCACGGCGCGGGAATTACGCGCGTCGCTTTCACGCCCGACGGAACCATGTTCGCGACCTCGTCGCTGGACAGCACCTGCGGTTTGTGGCGCACCGACTCGGGAGACTCCGTCCGCCGCTGGGGGCCGCTCCCCGCCGGCGCGGAGAGCATCGCGATACACCCCGCCGGCACGATGGTGGCGGCGGGCCTGTCTGACGGCACGGTGCTGGTGTGGGACATCGCAAGCGGCCAGGAGAAAGCCCGGCTCGCGGGCGCCGGATGGGCGATGGTCGCGTTCAGCCCCGACGGGAAGAAACTCGCGGCCGGGTTCCAGAACCAGAAATTCTCGGAGTGGAACGCCGCCACATTCGAGCTCATCCGGACCGTCGACACCGAGGGCGCGTTTCTATGTGTCGCGTACGCCGCCGATTCGCGCACGCTGCTGACCGGCGACCACGCCGGACACGTCGCGCTGTGGGACACGCGGCGCGGCAGGCAGATCGGCGACATCCCCGCGCACGAGCGCCGCGTGATGAACCTCGTCTTCAACGAGGACGGCTCGCTCCTCGCCACCGCGTCGATGGACCGCTCCGTCAAGGTGTGGCGGATGCCGGACCGCGCACTCGTCACCGCCTTCCGCGGACACGACGCCACCGTCGCCGGCATCGCGTTCGATAACGACGGGCGGGTGGTGTCAGCCGGCGCGGACCACGCCATCATTTTGTGGGACGCGGTGACCGGCGCCGTCACCACGGAACTGCGCGGCGGTGGCGAAGATGTGTATGCGGTGGCGGTAAGTCCCGACGGCGGCTACATCCTCACCGGGAGCCAGACGGGACGCGTTCGTCTGTGGGCGCGCAACACCGAGGACGTGCGCACGTTTCGTGTTCCGGAAATCGGCTACATGCAGTCGGCCGCCAATCATGCGCGCATCAGTCAGGACGGAATACTGGCCGCGTGCGCCGCGGATCGCGCGGACGTATTGCTGTGGAACGCGGATACCGGCGACTACATCGCCGGACTCGAGACCGGCCGCGCGGATTTCCCCACGCGGGTCACGTTCAACCCGGACGGCTCGCGCCTCTACGCCGGAGACGGCGGCGGACACATCATCGTATTCGACACCGCCTCCCGCCGCCGCTTGCTCGCCTTCAGCGCCCACGCGACGGCCATTCGCGGCCTCGACGTGTCACCCGGCGGCGCGGTGCTCGCATCCGCATCCGACGACTCGACCATCCGCTTCTGGGACGCGGCCACACTCGCGCCGCGCGGCGAACTGCGCGGCCACGACGGCCCCGTGACGCGGGTCGTGTTCGCACCGGGTGGCGCGGTGATGGCGAGTGCCTCCGGCGATCGCACCATCCGCCTGTGGAACGCGCACTCCGGCGACACGCTGCGGGTATTTCGCATGCAGGACGACGAGGCCGTCGATATTGCGTTCAACCCCGGCGGCTCGCGGCTGGTATCGGTGTCGAAGGCGGGAGCGGTGCGTCTGTGGGAGACGGAGAGTGGCCGCGCGCTGGGCGAAGTGGGAACGGGACGCGGGCGGCCGCTGGCGGCCTGCTTCACGCCGGACGGAACCCGCATCGTCATTGGCGGGGACGATCAGATCGTTCGTGTGGTCGACGCGGAGAGCCGGCGCGAGGTCGCGCGGCTGCACGGACACGTGGGGCGCATCCTGTCGCTGGAGCCGTGCCCCACACGCAACGCCATTATCTCCACGTCGTTCGACGGCACCATCCGCCTGTGGGACGCGCCCGCGCCGGTTGCGGCGCGCGTCGATCAGTAGACCAGGAGCCGCGGCTCGGTCATGTCCTCCATCGCGTAACGGACTCCCTCCCGCCCAAGCCCCGACCCCTTTACGCCACCGTAGGGCATGCTGTCCACGCGGAAGCCGGGCACGTTGTTGATCATCACGCCGCCAACGACGATACGGTCGTGCGCCATCTTCACGTGCTCGAAATCATTGGTGAACACGCCCGCCTGCAGGCCGTAGTCGCTGTCGTTGCAGCGCTCGATCCCCTCCTCGAAACTTCTGACCCGCTCCAGCACCGCGACCGGCCCGAACACCTCTTCGCGGTTGACCTTCATGTCCGGCTTGGTGCCGGTCAGCAGCGTGGCGTCGTAGAGATTGTGGGCCTCGTCGCGGATGCTGCCGCCCGCCAGAACCGTCGCGCCTCCCGCCTTCGCCTCGTCCACCCACTGCGCGACGCGCTGCAGGTGGCCGCTGTCGATCATCGGCCCGACGATCACCTCGGGGTCGTTGGGATCCCCCACGCGCACGGCCTTGATCTCCTTCTGCAACCGCTCGGCCAACGGGTCGTAGACGCGATCCACCGCGAAGATGCGCTGCGTCGAGATGCACACCTGGCCGGCGTACAGATACGCGCCGCGCGTAATCACGCGGGCGGCGGTGTCGAGGTCGGCGCTTTCGTCGACGATCACCGCGGCATTGCCGCCCAGTTCCAGCACCACCTTCTTGCGGCCACAGATCGACTTGAGGTGCCAGCCCACCTTTGCGCTCCCGGTGAACGACAAGAGCGCGATCCGTTCGTCCCGGACCAGTTGCTCGGCCACGTCGATGTCGCTGACCAGCGCGTTGAACACGCCGGCGGGATAACCGGATTCGTCGATGAGCGCCGCGAGCGCGAGCGTCGACAGCGGCGCCTGCGGCGCCGGCTTGACGACCACCGGACACCCGGCCGCAAGCGCGGGCGCCACCTTGTGCAGAACGAGGTTGAGCGGAAAGTTGAACGGCGTGATGCACGCTACCGGCCCCACCGGAAACCGTTTCGTGAAGGCGGTGCGGCCCTCGCCCGCGTCGAAGTCCAGCGCGACCGCCTCTCCGCAGAAGCGCAGCGCTTCGCCGGCCGCCGTCGCGAGCGTCGTCAGGCAGCGGTCGATCTCGTTACGCGCGTATCCAACCGGCTTGCCGGCTTCCTTGACGATCAAATCGACGAAGTCACTGCGCCGCTGTTCGAGCAGCGCGTGCACGCGCCGCAATCCATGGGATCGTTTCGCGGCCGACCAGCGGCCAAACTCGTCCGCGGCACCACGCGCGGCGTCGATGGCCGCGTCCATCTGCGCCGGGTTGGCGAAGGGCAGCGACGCCAGCTCCGCGCCGCTGTACTTGTCCGCGATGACGGAGCGGCCGCTTCCGGCCGCCACCCACTTGCCCGCAATGTAGTTTTCGGATTTTATAACGTCGTGATATGCCACGATGACTCCCTCCATTGCCCCATGGTGCACCATGGGGCCTGATGATCGCAGGTCCCGCCCGCCGCCGGTGTGATTCCGCTCACACCCGCGTCGAACCGGACTATAATGAGGGGCGAAGACCCCGGCCCACCGCGACCCCATGGCCCCAGCATAGGTAACTCTCCCCCCGCGAACAAGATGCCAGTTTTGCGCTATAATCCGGCGGTGAGCAACGCACTCGACGATTCCACGCGCCGCGCGCCACAGCGCCTGCTGGACGGCACCTATGACGGGACCGTCTTCGACCTCTTTCCCACCCACCAGCCGATCGAAATCGAAATCGGCTCCGGGCGGGGGCGCTTTCTGCTGCACCGCGCGGCCGCCCACCCGGCCAGCAACTTTCTCGGTATCGACTATCGCTGGCGATTTCTGCGCGAGGGGGTGGAGCGCGCCGAGAAACGCGGTCTCACCAACCTCCTGTTCTTCAAGGCGGAGGCAGAGCAGATCGTGCCGCACCTGGTTCCCGACGAGAGCGTCGACGCCTTCCATATCTACTTCCCGGATCCGTGGCACAAGCGCAAGCACCACAAGCGGCGCCTGCTGACGCCGGAATTCTTCCGCCTGCTGCACCGGCGGTTGAAGCCGGGTGGCCGACTGGAACTCGCCACCGACAACTTCGACTAC
>DASUGO010000112.1:0-17038 GCA_036273975.1 Candidatus Krumholzibacteriia bacterium | reverse complement strand
GTAATACTTGTGCAGGAGCAACAGATGAATGGGCGCGAGCTCGCGGGCTGCGTTCTCGGCGATGCTGCGCCGTTTGACCCACACAAAGTAGGCGAACCAGATACCCGCGGCCGCGCCCACGGTGGAGACGCCCATGAGGATAGCATCCCACGTCCACCAGATGCCCCACACCGGCTTGGCCCAGATGGGCCCGGTGATGAGCACGAGTGTGGTGAAGAGCACGCCCACCTCCGCGGCGGCCACCGCGCGCGCGTCCCACTTGGGGTCGCGGGTGGCGAGATAGCGGAAGCTGGCGATGAAGACGATCAAAAAGCCCACGAAGGCATTCCACGCCAGCGGGACATGGAAGTAGAAGATCTTCTGCACGATGCCCTGTGCCTTCTCGATGGGCGCGTAGTAAAACACCATCACCAGCGACACCGCCATCCACATGAACAGCGCCGATTCGAGCACGGCATTCCGTCGCGTTTGCATGACGACTACTCCTCCAGTGCGTATTCGAAAACCAGTAGCGACGCGGTCACAAACACCACGTCGTACACCAACAGTAGTTTGAACCAGAACGATGCGTCGTGGGTGCCGCCCAGCGCAAACGATGTCGTTTCCACCGCGGCGATCAGTGCCGGCACGCTGGCCGGAATGAACAAGAGCGGCAACATCAGCTCGCGCATGCGCGTGTTGGCGGCGACCACCGAGAACAGCGTTCCCGGCGCCGCGAAGCCAATGGCACCCAGGATGAACGACGCGGCCAGCCAGCCAATGCGGCTCGCCTCCACCGTGACGTCAAAGAAGATAATGAACAGCGGCAGCACGGCCAGCTGGGTCGCGATCAGAAAGATCGCGTTGGCGAAGAACTTCCCCAGGTAGACGCCGCCCGCGTCCACCGGCGCCAGCGCCAGCGCGCGCCCCGCGCCCGATTCCTTCTCGATGGCCGAGCTGCGGTTGAGTGCGAGCGTGCCGCTGAACGCGAACGCCACCCAGAAGAATCCCGCAGCGAGCCGGCGCATCTCCGGGGTGTCACCGCCGAGCGCAAAGTTGAACACCACCAGCACGAGGATGGCGAACACGAACGCGGCGCTCACGGCGTCGCGCGTGCGCATCTCGATCTTGAGATCCTTCCAGAGGACTGCGGCGGCGGTGTGGAGCATCGCGTCTTTCCAGGCCGGTGGGCTAGGCCCGCGGCCGTTCCGCGACCGGGGCGGCGCCTGCGCCGCGCGGCTCGCCGGTAAACAGGACGGTCCAGTACGCGTGGCGGAAGGCGGCGAGGTCGGCCTCGGCCGTCGGACGATCGTACGTGAGCACCCCGCGCTCCAGGATGACCGCGCGTGTCGCCACCGGGTAGGCGCGCTCCACGTCGTGCGTGCTCATTAATATGGTGCCACCGCGGTTCGCAAAGTCGCGCAGCATCGTCGCGAGCGACTGGCTGGATATTTCGTCGAGGCCGGTGAAGGGTTCGTCCAGCAGGAGCAGCCTGGGGTCGTGCACCAGCGCGCGCGCGATGGCGGCGCGTTGTTTCATGCCGCGCGACAACTCGCGGATGGTGCTGGCCGCGCGGGTGTCCAGCTCCACGCGCTCCAGCAGCGCGCGCGCCTGAGCTTCCGGGTCCTGCACGCCGTAGAGCCGCGCGAAGAAGCGCAGGTTGTCGAGCACGCTCAAGTCGGAATAGAGGCAGAGGTCGTGGAGGACGAAGCCCACCGCGCGGCGCGTATCGAGTTCCGCCTTGCGGATGTCCTGGCCGAAGATGTCGAGCCGGCCCTCAAAGGACCGGATCAACGAACCGGCGATCTGCAGAAAGGTGGACTTGCCCGCGCCGTTACGCCCAAAGATCGCGACGCACTCGCCGGGAACGACGGAGAGATTCACATTCCGAAGCGCGGCCACATGGCCGTAGCGCTTCGTGAGCCCCTCGCACGCAAGCGCGACGCTCATGAGGCCTGGGTGTGCTTGACCGCGTGCGGTGCGGCCTCCGGTTTCGGTTCGTCCTTGCGCTTGCCGCCGTGCGAACGCAGCTGCAGCGCGATCAGCGCCAGCCGTGTCATCAGGCTCTCGCGCGCCGCGCGGTGCGCGTCGGCGGTGATGGCGCCCGTGGCCCGCAGGTCATCGAGGCGCGCAAGCCGCGTGGCGAGAAGGTCGTAGTGTCCGCGCAGGACCTTGGTGTCCGACAGCGGATCGTTGTTGTCGCGCGCGACCACCGCGGCCAATGTCAGCAGGACCAGACCCAGCGTGATCATCAGGTAGATCGAGAAGGTCTGCGACTGGCTCGGCGCCGCGTGCACCTGACCGGTGTCGCCGCCGCCGTCCTCGCCGTCCATGCCCGCCATCGCGGGCGCGTGCTCCTGGCCGCCCTCGAAGCGCAGCGACAGCGTCGAGCCGGCCGTGATTCCGTGGACCGACCAGGCGCTCATGCCGTGCACGGCTTCCTGTTCGGCCAGTTCGTGCGTGGAGCTGGTAACCTTCATGGCCGGGTCCACCGCGAACACGCTGATGTGGCTGATGTCGTAGAACATCTTCTGCGCGAGCGTGAACTCGTCCGGGTAGGGCACCTTGTACGCGATGCCGATGCGCGTCACGCCGGGACGAATCGGATAGTCGATGTAGTATTCGTTGGGCACGCCGGTGGGCTGCGGGTCGCGATCGACCGGGACGTTGAGTGCCGTCACGAAGCACGATGCGATGGTGTCGACCTCGGCCGGCAGATAGATGCGGAAGAAACCGTCCTTGCCGCCGATCGAGCGCTTGGGCTCGGTATCGTTGGAGATTTCGAACAGCTGCTCGATCATCAGGTGATCGTGCTCGCGGACCGCCGCCAGGTGCGGCATCGTGATGTGCACGCCGTCCCAGGAACTGGTGGTCTCGTACACCGTGACGGTCACCGTCTGGTCCTGACCCGTCACCTGCACGGGATCGTTGTACTCGACGCCCTTGTAGGTCACGCGCAGCAGGTAGAGCGGGGCCTGGTCGCTGAGATCCGTGAATTCAAAGGCTCCGCCCTGGGTTTGGACCTGCTGTTCCTCGTCCATTCCGCTGGCGGGACTGACCGCGTATATCTTGACGTCGACCGGCGCGCCGGTGGTGCCGTTGACCACCTTGCCGCGCACCGTGAACGCGCTGGCGCCGGTGGCGGAAACCGCCACCGCGCCGCAAACCACGAGGATCGCCAGCAGTCCGCGGACGATCGTTCTATAGGGGCTCATTTCAGTTCACCTTCCGGCGCGACTGCACGTCGCGCTCCACCATGTCTTCCACCTCACGGCGAACGTGGGCGGCATCGATTTTCTTGACGATCTCGGCCGCTTCGGCCATCAGGCCGTCGCGCAGGCGCTTGTGGTCCGTCTCCGACAGCTTGCCCATCGCGAACTCGTTGTCGAGGTCGCGCAGGTTGTCGTAGACGGTGTTGCGCTGGGAGTACAGGTAGACGAGCTTTTTCTCGTCACCGAGGCCGAGCATGTCTTCGAGGTAGTAGAGATGTCGTTTGGAGCTGACCATCGGGTAGGCCACAAATCCCATGGCGGCCGCCGCGAGGATCCCAATGAAGAATAGCGTCATGATTTGTCCATCCTGATTTCGTCATCGATTCGTTTTTGCATGTCGGGGTCGACGTCGACCGGTGCCGCGGACGCGGTGACGAGCTTGCGCTTCGCGCTCCAGCGCGACGCCACGTATCCGGCGATGAACAGGCCGATCAACAGCACGAAGCCGGGCATCACGTACGCCGCCAGGTTGAAGCCCGTGGCCGGCGGGGACGAGAGCACCTTCATGCCGTACTCATCCACAAACCCCTGCACGATGGCGTCGTCGGTGCTGCCGGCGAGGAGTTGTTTCTCGATGGACTGCCGCATCGGAACGGCGGACGGGCAGTTTACGTGGTTGCACACGCGCAGGATCATCTGGCAGCCGCACTGGCATACGAGCCGGTCGGAAACCTCGTTGAACCGGGTCGCGAGCGCGGGGTCCTCGAGCATGGTCTTGGCCGACTGCGCAAACGCCGCCGGCGCAAGAATCATGAAGACCGCGAAGACCAGCGCGCCGCGAAGGCCGGGGAAACGGCCCGGGCGACGCGATTTCACGAGGCGCGCTTTCAACCAGCGCGCGCGAAGTGCTTGAGCGGAGAACGGGCCGTTTTCCCCGGCAGCGTTCCCGCTCATTTCGACACCAGTTCGGCGTCTTCGAGCAGCTTCTCGACCGAGCGCTTCTGCTTGGCGATACGGCGCTCGCGGCGGTTCGGGAGCAGCGTGATGATGGTGCCGCCCACCAGGACGTAGCCGCCCAGCCAGACCCACGAGACCAGCGGGTTGATCCACACCTGGATGACCGCCGCCTCGGTGTCTTCCTTGATGTTCGCGAACACCACGTACACGTCTTCGAGGGGCGTGTGGTGCATGCGCACCTCCGAGGTGGTCTGCTCGCTGGCCGGGTAGAAGCGCTTCTCGGGCGACAGCCGCGCGATCTTCTTGCCCTTGCTGGACACGTCGAGCGTGGCGCTCATGCCGGAGTAGTTCGGGTCACTGATGTCCTGGACGCTGACACAGGCAAAGTCGTACTTGCCAATGGTGAACGTGTCGCCCTGCTTCACCTCGCCCCAGCCCTCGGTCGTGAAGGCCTGACCGGTAAAGCCGACGATCAACAGCAGAAAGCCGAGGTGCGTCACGTACCCGCCGTAGCGGCGCTTGTTGGTCATCACCAGTCCGATAAGCGCCGTGATGGCGTTCTCACCCGTGTTGCGCATGCGCGCCCGCGTGCCGCGGTTGAACTCCGAGACCAGCGTGGTCAGCACGAAGGCCGACAGGCTGAGCGACATCACCGGGTAGATGGAGCGAATGCCGCCCACGATACAGATGATCGCGGTCACCACGCCGATCACGACCGGCCACAGGAAGATGTGCTTCATGCTCTCCCACGACGTCTTGCGCCACGCGAGCAGCGGCCCGACGCCGGTCAGGAAGAGCAGGAACATCGCGATGGGAATGTTGATCTTGTTGAAGAACGGCGCACCCACGGTCACCTGTTCGCCCTGAATCAGTTCCGAGAACACCGGGAACAGCGTCCCCCAGAACACCGCGAAGCACGCGGCGAGGAGAACCAGATTGTTGAACAGGAAGCTGGCCTCGCGCGACGCGTAGGAATCCAGCTGGTTGTCGCTCTTGAGGAATTCGAGGCGCGTGAGCACCAGGTACAGCGCGAAGGCGGAAATCCCGATCAGGAACACCAGGAAGTAGGTCCCGATGGATGACTGCGCAAACGCGTGCACGCTGGAGACGATGCCGCTGCGGGTCAGGAAGGTCCCGAAGATCGCGAGCAGGTACGTCACCAGGATCAGCGACACGTTCCAGACCTTGAGCATGTTCTTGCGCTCCTGCACAATGACCGAGTGCAGGAAGGCGGTGCCGGTGAGCCACGGCATCAGCGATGCGTTTTCCACCGGGTCCCAGGCCCAGTAACCGCCCCAGCCGAGTTCCACGTAGGCCCAGCGCCCGCCGAGCAGGATGCCGGTGCCGAGGAAGATCCACGCGAACAGCGTCCAGCGCCGCGCCATCTTGATCCAGCCCGCGCCGAGTTCGCGCGTCAGGAGTGCCGCCATGCAGAACGCAAACGGCACCACGAATCCCACGTAGCCCAGGTACAGCATCGGCGGGTGGATGACCATCGCCGGGTGCTGCAGCAACGGGTTGAGGCCGTTGCCGTCCTTGGCGGTGAACACGCGCTGCATCCCGTCGCCGTGGTCGACGACGAGCTGTTGAAACGGGTTTGCCCCGAACTTGTTCATGATCAGGAAGAACGCCGACGTGATGGAGAGGATGCCCAGCGTGTAGGGCACCAGCTTGCCGGCGTACTGCCGGTTGCGGAACGCAACCAGCGCGGTGAAGCCGGTGAGAATCCAGCTCCAGAACAGCAACGAACCGCGCTGTCCGCCCCACAGGGAGGCCATCTTATAGAAGATGGGAAGATCGCGGTTGCTGTAGCTCGCCACGTATTCAATGGAGAAGTCGCTGCGCAGCAGCAGAACTTCCAGCGCGACGACGGCGAGGGTGGTGAAGGCAAAGACCGCCAGGACCGCCCGTTCGCCACTCTTGACGAGTTCGCGACGGCCGGTACGGGCACCATAGAATAGAGAGAAGAGCGCGAAGGCGCAAAACGTGAGCGCTATCGCGATGGCGAAATTTCCAAAGTCAGCCACGGCCAAGCTCCGTTGTGAGGTGTGATCAGGTCATCGTGCTCCGGGCGCACGTAAAAAGAGCGCCTAGTACGAGTCGCCGCTTGCGGCGTCCGTCTTGGCTTCGCCACCGTTCATGTCGACATCGGTGGGATGCTGCGCGTCCTTGCCGTACTCGGCTTCATACTTGGATGCGCACTTTGCCTGAATGTGATCGGCTTCAAAGGACCCGTCGTGCTGACGCTGTCCTTCGACGATCGCCTCGGAGCCATCCTTGAACGTATCGGGGACGGGTTGACTGCCGGAGTAACGGACGGCAAGTGTGTGGACGTCGTCCTGCGCGAGCGTGAAGGAAACATCCTTCCCGTCACGAACGATCGAACCCGGCTGGACGATACCCGCGACGCGAAGACGACGCCCGTCGGCGCCCGGACCCATGGAGGAAAGTTCGTCGATGGTACTGTAGTAGGCTTTGCCTTCCTGATAACCCGCGAACGCAAAGTACGCAATCGCGATCAGGATCACTCCAATACCAACGGCGAAGCGAAGCTGTCTTTTCATTGTTCCACCCCGTTGCTTACAGACGGTACGGCCTCCGCCTGTATGAAATCAATATAATCGACTATTTCGTCCGTTTCAATGACGCTATGTGAGAGTCTTCACAAAGTTGGCGGCCCCGCCCCGGCCCGGCTCTATCGCTTCAACACCGCATGGCCGCGGTTCTCGCCGCTCTGTTGCCTGTACAAAATTAGCCAGTATTGTAGAATATTATCTACTCGTGGGCGGAGCCGCGACACGCCGTCAATTGTAATTGATTAATAATTAATAGGTTACAGGACAACAAGATTGATTCGGGGGCGGCACCGGACTTGCGGTATAAAGGAAGAGACCGGCGCCCCCGGGCGCGGATCCGTACGATGAAGACACATATCACACTCCTGACCCTGATGCTGATCCCGGTTCTGGCCGCCGCCGGACCCGTGGACTCCGTCACGACGGCAGCGCCCGAGGCCGGGCCGGCCACGCTGGTCGAGTACCTCGAGCTTGCGCGGGGCGCGAACCCGTCGCTGCAGGCGTCGCGTTTCCGCGCGCAGGCCGCGCGCGAGCGGATCGGCGAAGCGCGCGGATTTCCCGATCCCAGTGTGCTGTACGGGTACTGGGTGGCGCCGGACGCAATGCAGGGCCGCCAGGAAATCGTGCTGATGCAGCAGTTCCCGTTCTTCGGCAAGCGCGGCTTGCGCGGTGACGTCGCGGCCAGCGCCGCGGATGTGGAAGCGAGCGGATCGGTGGCGGTCGCGCTGGACGTCGACGCGGCGGTCAAGATGTCGTTCTACGATTATGTCCGCCTCTACGAGACCGAGCGCGTGCTGGTCGAAGAGGCCGGCCTGCTGGCGCGCATGCGCGACGCCATTCAGGTGCGCTACGCCGCCGAGCGCGCGCAGCAACAGGACGTGCTGAAAGTGACGCTCGCGATTTCCCAGCTCGACGACCAGCTCACCGTGAGCCGGCGCGAACTGGCGGTGTTGCGCGCGCGCCTCAACGAACTCATCGGGCGCGACGCGAGTGCGCCGCTGCCACCGCCGCAGTGGACCGTACCTGAGGTGGAGGATCTCACCGCCGAGGCTCTGGTCGACACGGCACTGGCCCGCCGCCCGGAAATGGCCGCGGCGCGCGCCGAAGTCGAGATGGCGGAGCGGATGCACCGGCTGGCCAAAAAGGAGTACATCCCCGACTTCATGCTGGGGGCCATGTATGAATTCGGTGCGGACCAGGAGGACACCTGGGAATTGATGGCCGGTATCAACCTGCCCCTATGGCTCGGCAAGCGAAAGGCGGGCGTGCGCGCGGCGGACGCCATGCGCACCAGCGCCGGGCATCGCCTGCGCGCCGAAGAGTTGCGGGCACGGCGTGACGTAAGCGAAGCGGTGGAACGCGTCCGCGCCGCGGAGGAGCGCCGCGCTCGCTTCGAGACCGTCATCGTGCCCCAGGCCGAGCAGACGTTCCAGTCTTCCGAGGCCGGGTATCGATCGAGCCGCGTCGACTTTCTCGACTATCTCGACAGCGAGCGCACGCTGCTGTCCATCCGGCGCGAATACTACGCGGTCATCGCGGATCTCGGCGTGCAGATCGCCGCCCTGGAGCGCGCGGTCGCGGCGACCGCTGCGAGTGACGCGACGCCACAGCCATGAGAGGGAACCGAACATGATGCGCAGAATCGTCACCATTGGAATTTTCCTCGCCGCCGCGCTGGTGCTGCTGGCGGTCCCCGCCGTGCGCCATGGGCTGCAGGGATTGATCGGCGGCTCCGAGACGGCCGTGTCCGACGACACGTACTGGACCTGCCCCATGCATCCGGAGATCCGGCTCCCGCAGAAGGGCGACTGTCCCATTTGCGGCATGTCGCTGGTGGAGAAGCACGGCGACGGTGACGAGCGCGGAACTACCGTCACGGTGACGCCGCAACAGGTGCAGCTGACGGGTGTGACGGCGGCGCCGGTAACCCGGCGCAACCTCGCGCGCGAGATCAGCGCGTACGGCACCATCGACTACGACGAGACCCACCTCGCGGTGGTGTCGGCGTGGGTTGGCGGCCGCATCGACAAGTTGTTCGTGGACTTCACGGGCGTTACGGTCGAGAAGGGGCACGCGCTGGTATCGCTCTACAGTCCCGACCTGATTTCGGCCGCGGAGGAACACGCGCTCGCGATTCGCAGCCTCGCGAGTGCGCGCGCCACCGGCAACCCGGCGGCAATCAAACCGGCGCAGGACCTGGCGGACGCGTCGCGCCAGCGGTTGTTGCGCTGGGGACTCACCGAGAAGCAGGTCGACGACATCGCCGAGGGAAAAAGCGTCGGCGACCACATCATGATCTACGCGCCCCAGGGTGGGACCGTGCTCGAGCGCATGGCCTACGAGGGCATGTACGTCAACCAGGGCGACGTGCTGTTTCGCGTGGCGGATCTCTCCACGGTATGGTTGAGCGCGGAGATCTACGAGGACGACATTCCCTACCTGTACGAGCAGCGCGCGGGGGATTACTTCGTGTGTCCGATGCACCCCGAGGTCACGTCGCGACGGCCCGGGTCGTGTCCCAAGTGTGGGATGGAACTCATTCGCACCAACGACGACGTCGCGGTGGAAATCTCCACGCGCGCCTTTCCCGGCGAGGTGTTCCACGGCAAGGTGGCGTTCACCGATCCGGTGCTCAACCCCGAGACGCGAACGGTGCGCGTGCGTGTCAACATCGAGAATCATGATTTCCGGCTCAAGCCCAACATGTACGCGCGCGCTTCGATCAAGCTCCCGCTGGGTGAAATGTTGTCGGTGCCGGAGAACGCCGTTCTGCAGTCCGGGTCCCGCACGCTGGTGCTGGTAGAGGAGGCGCAAGGGACCTTCCGGCCGCAGCCGGTGGTGCTCGGCCGCATGTGGCTGGACGAAGCCAACCCGCCCGTGGAAGCGAAGGGCGAGCTCGCGTTCAAGCGCACCGCGTCGCGCTATCACGAAGTGCTCGACGGCCTGGCCGAGGGCGACCGCGTGGTGACCTCGGGCAACTTCCTGATCGGATCCGAGAGTCAGCTACAGGGGGCACTGGCCAAGATGCTGGGTGACGAGGTGCACGCGGTGACACCGCCCGCGCCCGGCGGGGGGGAACCGGTCGCCGCGCCGAAAGCGCGCCGTCCCGCGCCCGATGCGTCGTTGGATGTCGTGCGCGCGCGCAAGATGCTCGATGCCTACGACACCATCGCGACCGCGCTCGCAGCCGACAAACTCGATGGCGTGGGGAACGCCGCTCTTGCCATTATGGAGAACGCTCCCAACGACGTGATCCGCCGCGCGGCGGCGCCGCTGGAACACGCCGAGCACGCGGGGAAGATCGACGAGACGCGCCAGCAGTTCGTCGCGTTGAGCACCGCGGTGCTGGACTATGTCGCGGTCAACCGCGCGCCCATCGCCGCGGCCCTCGGTGACGCGATGCCGCGCAAGGCATATTGCCCCATGTATCCCGGGCCGTGGCTACAGCGCGGAGACGACATCGTAAATCCCTACTACGGCTCCGAGATGCTGCACTGCGGAGAATTCAAGCCGCTGGAAGCATCCGTTACCGAATAGACGTGACCCACCACCCGGTCGCATCGAACTGATATATCCATGAACGCCACCGCCGCACCCGACCCAACGCACAACCCGGTTGCCCGCGTCATCAGCTGGTGCCTCGATCACCGCATGCTGGTGATTGTCGCGACGCTGCTGGTGGGTTTCGCCGGCGTTGTGGCGATGCAGCACACCGCGCTCGACGCGATTCCGGACCTGTCCGATACGCAGGTCATCGTGTTCTCGGAATGGATGGGCCGCGATCCGCAGACCGTCGAGGACCAGATCACGTACCCGCTTTCCACCGCGATGCTCGCGGTTCCCAACGTTCGCACCGTGCGCGGCTACTCGTTCTTCGGCGAGTCGTTTGTCTATGTGATCTTCGAGGACGGGACCGACATCTACTGGGCGCGCAGCCGCGTACTCGAATACCTCAACCAGGTGCGCGGGCAGATTCCCGCCGACGCGACGCCGACGCTCGGGCCGGATGCGACCGGTGTCGGCTGGGTGTTCGCGTACACGCTGGAAGACAAGTCCGGGACCTACAACCTGGGCGACTTGCGCGCATTGCAGGACTGGTACGTGCGCTATCAGCTCACCAGCGTGCGCGGCGTGGCCGAAGTCGCGAGCATCGGCGGCTACGTTCGTCAGTATCAGATCACGGTGGACCCATCGTTGCTGCAGGCCTACGACATTTCCCTGCCCGACGTCGCCATGGCGGTGAAGAAGAGCAACAACGACGTCGGCGGGCGGCTGCTCGAAATCGCGGAAACCGAGTACATGGTGCGCGGGCGCGGCTATCTGCGCGGCGTCGAAGACATCGAGAACGTCGTCGTCAAAGCGGACAAGGGGCATACCCCGGTTCTGTTGAAGAACATCGCGCAGGTGCAGATCGGGCCCGACATCCGGCGCGGTATCGCCGAGAAGAATGGTGAGGGCGAGACCGTGGGCGGCATCGTCGTGATGCGCGACGGGCAGAACGCACTCAGCGTCATTCGCGACGTCAAACAGAAGATCCGCGACATCTCGAGCGGACTGCCCGCGGGTGTCGAGATCAAACCCGCCTACGACCGCAGCGGTCTCATTCTGCGTTCCATCGACACGCTGCGGCGCGAACTGATCCAGCAGATGGTCATCGTGGCGCTCACGTGCATCCTGTTCCTGTGGCACGCGCGCAGCGCGCTGGTGGCGGCGGTGTCGCTGCCGCTGGGCATTCTGGTGTCGTTCGTTGTCATGCGCCTGATCGGCGTGAACGCCAACGTGATGTCGCTGGGCGGAATTGCCATCGCGATTGGCGCCATGGTGGATGCCGCGGTGGTGCTGGTGGAGAACGCGCACAAGAAACTGGAAATGACGGAGAAGCCCAGCAACGATGAGCGCTGGCGCATCGTGCGCGAAGCCGCGATGGAGGTGGGACCGTCGCTGTTCTTCTCGTTGCTGGTGGTGACCGTGTCGTTCCTGCCGGTGTTCGCGCTGCAGGGCCAGGCGGGGCGCCTCTTCCGGCCGCTTGCCTTCACCAAGACGTTTGCGATGGCGGCGGCGGCGGTGATCGCCATCACCATCACACCCGTGCTGATGGGATTCTTCATCCGCGGCAAGATTCACCACGAGAGCAAGCTGCCCATCAGCCGCGCCGCGGTTGCGATGTACCGCCCCGTCATTCGTGGGGTGCTGCGGCATCCGGTGGCCGTGATTGTTGGCGCCGTCTTGATCACCGTGGTCACGATCATTCCGTTTTCCCGGCTCGGCAGTGAATT
Organism: Candidatus Krumholzibacteriia bacterium; assembly: GCA_036273975.1. Classification (GTDB taxonomy): domain Bacteria; phylum Krumholzibacteriota; class Krumholzibacteriia; order WVZY01; family JAKEHA01; genus JAKEHA01. Next base: position 5,038 of record DASUGO010000112.1, on the reverse strand, counting down.
CATGCCTCCGCTCAACGAGGGCGACATCCTTTATATGCCCACGTCGTTGCCCGGTCTCTCCGAGACCGAGGCGCGCCGGGTTCTGCAGACCCAGGACAAGCTGTTCCGCACCTTCCCGGAGGTGGGAACGGTGTTCGGCAAGATTGGCGGCGCGCAGACCGCCACCGATCCCGCGCCCATGATGATGGTGGAAACCACCGTGAATCTGCACGACCCGCACACGTGGCCGAAACGATGGATCGACTACGGCGTGGTCGCCAAACGCGCACGCACCGTGCTCGAGGACCTGCAGCACGACGGCTACCTTGCCGCGGATGCCGGGTTCGACCCGTACGAGGCCAGCGGCGAGATCGAACGGATGGTGCGGCGCTCGGTGAACGGCGAACTGCGCGGGCTGGCCGTTTCCGGACTCAGCGACGCACAGCTGAGCACCGCCGCTCAGGTGGCGATTCCGCGCGAGCTTTCCGCGCGGCTCGGCGAGCTGATCGTCACGCGCGGGGTGGCAGCCGAGCAAAAGCGCGCCGGTCTGGACGACGCGATTCGCGCCGCGGTGGAGCGCCGCGCGTCGGGCAACGTGAAGTTGCACCGGCTGTCCATGGATGAACTCATGTATGAGGACATGGACAAGGAATTTCAGTTTGTCGGCATGACCAACGCGTGGACGATGCCCATCAAGACGCGCATCGACATGCTGGCCACCGGCATCAAGACACCGGTTGGTATCAAGATCTTTGGCGACGATCTCGCGACGCTGCAGGATCTCGCGGTCAAGGTGGAGGGCGCGGTCAAGCGCGTGCCGGGCACGCTGAGCGCCATCGGCGAGCGTTCGATGGGCGGCAAGTACATCGACTTCGACATCGACCGCATCGAGGCGGCGCGCCACGGACTCACCGTGGGCGACGTGCAGGAGGTCATCGAGACCGCGGTGGGCGGGATGAACATCACGCAGACCGTGGAGGGGCGCTACCGCTTCCCGGTCAACGTGCGCTACCCGCGCGAACTGCGCGACGACCCGCGCAAGCTCGGCCGCGTGCTGGTGTCGTCGCCCACCGGCGAGCAGGTCCCCATCGATCAACTGGCCACCATCGCGCTCGTGCCGGGCCCGCCCGAGATCAAGAGCGAGAACGGATTGCTGCAGGCCATCGTTTACGTCGATCTGCAGAAGGGCCAGGACGTGGGCTCGTTTGTCGCGCGCGCCAAGGCGGCGGTGGATCGCGACGTGCCGATGCCGCCCGGCTACTACATGGCCTGGAGCGGGCAGTTTGAACAGATGCTGTCGGTGCGGAGCCGGATGCGCATGCTGGTTCCGCTGGCGTTGCTGCTCATCTTCCTGCTGCTGTACTTCAATTTTGGCCGTCTGCAGGAGACACTCATCGTGATGCTGTCGCTTCCGTTTGCGCTGGTGGGCGGCGTATGGCTGATGGCCATGCTCGGCTACAATACCAGTGTGGGAACCGCGGTCGGATTCATCGCGCTCTCGGGGCTCGCGGTCGAGACGGGCGTCGTCATGCTGTTGTTCCTGAACCTTTCCTTCAACGAGGAACTCCAGCGCGGCGGCGCCATCGGTCGTGAGCGTCTCGACGACGCCATCATCCACGGCGCCGTGATGCGCGTTCGCCCCAAGTTGATGACCGTCGGCACGACCATCATGGGGCTCCTCCCGATCATGTGGATGACCGGTGCCGGCTCCTCGGTGATGAAGCGCATGGCGGCGCCGATGATTGGCGGGCTCGTTTCCAGCACCCTTCTGACGCTGATTGTGATCCCGGCCATCTACGCATTGCTACGGCGGCGGGAAATGGCTAAACTCAAGTCACCATGAAAGATCTAATCCGAAAAGCATTCGGCGGCCCGCCCGCCGGGCCCGGTGAACGCTTCAAGGACCGCGTGGCCGTGGTCACCGGCGCGAGCGCCGGCATTGGTCTCGCCACCGCAATTGCGTTTGCGCGCGAAGGCGCCAAGGTTGCGCTGCTCGCGCGCCGCGAGGACGAAAGCGCGCGCGCGCTGGAGAAGGTTCGCGCGGCGGGAAGTCCCGAATCGATATTCATCCAGACCGACGTTTCGAATACCGCGCAGGTGCAGGCGGCGTTTCGCCAGATTCAGGATACCTTCGGGCGCGTGGACGTGGCGCTCAACAACGCGGGCGCGATGCACCCGGGCGGACCGATGGCCACGTTGAGCGAAGCCGACTTCGACCGCATCATGGCGGTCAACGTCAAGGGCGTGTGGTTGTGCATGCGCGAGGAGATCCAGTTGATGGAAAAACACGCCGCCAAAGACGGCGCGGCGATCGTGAACATGTCGAGCATCTGGGGGATGGCCGGCATTCCGAAGCTGGGGTTCTACGCCGCCAGCAAGCACGCCGTCATCGGGCTCACGCGCAGCGCGGCGCTCGACTATGCGGCCAGGGGCATCCGCATCAACGCGATCTGCCCCGGCTACGTGCGCACCGACATGACGAAGGCGGTCGAGGATGCATCCGTGAAAGCGCGGGTGCCGCAAGGACGGATGTCGGATCCGGAGGAGACGGCCGCCGCGGTGCTGTGGATGTGCTCGGACGAGGCCCGCTTCCTGGTGGGACACTCGCTGGTGCTGGACGGCGGCACGCTGACGCGGTGACGGTGTAGAAGTGCCTGGGTGCGTTTTCGGGGGGGGCGCACGGGGACCAGTATAAATCCTTCCCACAAATTGTTTTAAAAGTGTTAGATTGGTTGTATGCAGGTGTCGAAGATTCGACATTGGTTCTCAGGAGGAGGAGAGACTCATGAAACGTATTCTGTTGCTGACCACATCCCTGATGCTGGTGATCGCGGCCTTCGCCTACGCGGGTGACCAGAAGACCGAAAAGACCGACAAGGACACGAAGGCCACCCAGGCCAACATGGGTGAAGGCCATCACGACGGCTCCACCGTCACGCTGACCGGCGAGGTGCTGGACATGTACTGCTACATGTCGCATCCCGAGTCCGCGACTGGCGAGGAGCACGCCAAGTGCGCCAACTCGTGCCTGGCCAAAGGACTTCCGATTGGTTTTCTGACTGCGGACGGCACCGTGTACATGATCGTCGGGAGCGACCACACTCCGGCCAATGACATGGTGAAGGACTGGGTGGGCAAGCAGTCCACGATCACCGGAAAGCTCATGCAGCACAAGGGCATGAAGGCCATCGACATCGCGTCGATCTCCGCGCCCAAGAGCTGATCGTATTCAGAATAGTGGGTGCGACGGGATAGGGCAGGGGCGAATCAGTATCAAGACAACCCCGCCGCACCCACGACTCATTCAACCAGACACCCCGCCGGAATCGATCCGGCGGGGTGTTGTGCGTTTGCGGCGCCCCGCCGGCGGACGGCGAAAGAGGACGGCTCTGTGGGGAGGGAACATCGCGTATAATGAGAGGACGGCCCGGGCGGGCCGGTGGGACCATGGCTATTTCCCCCCGACGTAATCTCACCGAGCTCCTGCGCGGGCTCGATCCCGCGAGTCCGCGCTTCGGCGAGGTGTACGCGATCGTCTATGACGAACTGCGCGTGCTCGCCGACCAGCAGCTGCGCCGCGAGCGCGCCGGACACACCCTCCAGCCGACCGCGCTGGTTCACGAGGCCTTTCTCAAGCTGGCCGACACAGCGACCTTGGACCTCGAGAGCCGCGGGCATTTCTTTGGCATCGCCGCGCGCGCGATGCGCCAGGTGCTGGTTGACCACGCGCGCCAGAAACAGGCCGCCAAACGTGGCGGCAACCTGGACCGCGTCACTCTGACCACCAGTATCGAAGGCCAACCCGATCACGCGACCGACGTGCTCGACCTGCACACCGCGCTCGAAAAACTCGCCACGGAAGACGAACCGCTCGCGCGTCTGGTGGAACTGCGTTTCTTCACCGGGCTCACGCTCGACGAAGCCGCGGACGCGCTGGGCGTGTCGCGCCGCAAGGCGGCCAAGGACTGGTCGGTGGCGCGGCTGTGGCTGCGGCGCGAACTCGAGGGAGGCGGCTGATGGACGCGGGCCGCTTCCGGAACCTCATCGATCTGCTCGGCGACGTGCTCGAGCGCCCGGCGGCGGAGCGGGATGCGTTGCTGGAGCGCGCGTGCGGCACGGACGCCGCGATGCTGGCCGAGGCGCGCTCGCTCCTCGCGCAGGCACAGGCTACCTCGCTGGCCGACGTCACGCGCGATCTCGAAGCGCGGATCGGGCGTGCGAGTGAGCAGGCCGGCGCGGCGATGCGCACGCTGCCGGCGCACATCGGGCCCTATCGCATCATCGAAGCCATCGGTGAGGGCGGGATGGGTGTGGTGTACCGCGCCGAACAGGCATCGCCCATCCGCCGCGAGGTGGCGCTCAAGGTGATTCGCGGGGGGCTGCACGGCGAGCGGGCGCTGGCGCGCTTTGACCTCGAGCGCCGCGCGCTGGCGCTGATGGACCACCCCTGCGTCGCGCGCATCTACGACGCCGGTGCCACCGGCGACGGACTGCCCTACTTCGCGATGGAACTCGTGAGCGGTGACCCGCTGACGGGATACTGTGACACGCACCGCCTCGACGTCGACGCGCGCATCGCGTTGTTTGTCGATATCTGCAACGGCGTGCAGCACGCGCACGTCCGCGGCGTGATCCACCGCGATCTCAAGCCATCCAACATTCTCGTGGCCGACGTCGACGGCCGTCCCGCGCCCCGTATCATCGACTTTGGCATCGCCAAGGTGGCCGAAGAGGCGTCCGGCGCCGAGACCATGCACACCGCGCACGGCATGCTGATCGGGACACTCGAGTACATGAGCCCCGAGCAGGCCGTCGCGGGCAGTGTACCGGTGGACACGCGCAGCGACGTGTACTCGCTGGGCATCATCCTCTACGAACTGCTCGCGGGGTCGCTGCCGTTCGACTCGGCTTCGTTGCGCGACGCGGGCCCGCTGGAGGCGCGGCGCATTCTGCTGGATACCGACCCGCCCACGCCCAGCCGGCGCGTCACATCGTCGGGTGCACGCACCGCGATTGCCGGCGCGCGTTCCACCGACGAGCGCGCACTGCGCAAACACCT